>SKQO01000147.1 GCA_007118975.1 Halobacteriales archaeon
CCTAACACCTAACACCTAACACCTAACACCTAACACCAACAACCACTCCGCAAGCCTCTGCAGTCGAATCCTGCATTCACCCCGCAATCGCCCACCCCTTCACACTTCACACTTTCCCCCCCAACATCCTCGCCAAAGTATTCCTGCTGATCCCCAGTCGGCGGGCGGCTTCGGACTTGTTGCCGCCGCAGGCGTCGACCGCGGCGTGGGCCAGGTGGCTTTCGAAGCGGGTGAGGAGTTCGGCGTGGAGTTGCCCCTCTGCGGTCGGAATGCGTTGTCCGGTTTCGTCGGCCAGGCCGGTTTCCCAGCGGTCGGCCGCAGCGGGTTGTGACGCCGGGTCGCGGTATTCCTCGGGCAGGTCGTCGAGGCCGATCATGGCTGCCGGGGCCAGCGCGGCCATGGACTGGCACAAGTGCCGGAGTTCGCGCACGTTGCCGGGCCAGTCCAGGGTCTTGAGGTAGTCGATCAGTGCCGGTGCGGCATTGCGTACCGGCAGGCGGAACTCGGCGGCGGCCTGGGCCAGGAAGTGTTCGACCAGTTCCGGGATGTCCTCGCGGCGTTCCCGGAGAGGCGGCACCTTGAGGCTGATGACCTTGAGGCGGTGGTAGAGGTCGGCACGAAATTCGCCGGAGGCAACGCGCTCGCCAAGGTCGTGGTGGGTCGCGGTAATGACGCGCACATCGGCCTTGACCAGGCCACGCCCGCCCAGCCGGTAATACTCGCCCTCGGCCAGCACACGGAGCAGACGCGACTGCAGGTTGAGCGGCATGTCGCCGATCTCGTCGAGGAACAGGGTGCCGCCGGTGGCGCGCTCGAAGTGCCCGGCGCGGCGCTGCTCGGCGCCGGTGAATGCCCCTTTCTCGTAGCCGAACAGCTCCGATTCCAGCAGGTCGGTCGGAATGGCGGCGGTGTTGATGGCGATGAACGGGCCGCTGGCGCGCGGCGAGTGGTTGTGCAGGGCGCGGGCAACCAGTTCCTTGCCGGTGCCGGTCTCGCCGGTGATCAGTACCGGCACGTCGCTGGCCGACAGGCGTCCGATCAGGCGAATCAGTTGCTGGAATGCCGGCGACGAGCCGATCATGCCGGCGTTGCGGTCACTTTTCTCCGGCGCTTCCGGGGTCGACTGCAGGGCTTTTTCGACCAGTCGGCCGACTTCGTCGAGGTCAAAGGGCTTGGCGAGGAACTCGAACGCACCCCCGCGGAAGGCCCGCACCGCCGAATCGAGATCGGAGTAGGCGGTCATGATGATCACCGGCAGGCCGGGGTGATCGGCCTGCAGCTGTCGCATCAGGTCGAGACCGCTTTCCCCGTCGAGACGGATATCGGCCATGACCAGGTCGGGAGTGCGTTCTGCCAGTGCGGTGGTCAGCTCGGCACCGCCGGCAAAGGTTTCTGCCGGAATGTCGCGGCTGGCAAAGTATTCGCTCAGCACGTAGCGAATGCCGGGATCGTCGTCGATGATCCAGATGCGCTTATCCATCGGTGTGTTCCGTGGCCGCTATCAGCGGCAGCCGCATGCGGAAACGGCTCCCGCTGGCCAGCGGGAGGTACTCGACCAGTCCGCCGTGGGCGCGCACGATCTGTTGCACGATGGCCAGGCCGAAGCCCGTGCCGTCACTGCGTCCGGAAACCAGCGGCAGGAACAGACGGTCGTGCATCTCGGGGTCGACGCCGCCGCCGTCATCGTCGACATCGGTGCGAACGGCATGGTGGTCGGCCTGGTCGAGCAGGGCGCAATGGTGTTCGATGCGTGTGCTCAAGCGCAGCTGCGTGCTGCCGGCCTGGGCCGCATTGCGTGCAAGGTTCAGGAAGGCCTGGTGGAGCTGGCCCTCGTCGGCAATGACCTCCGGAATGCTGGGGTCGAAATCCTTGATCACGGCAAGGCCCTCGTAACCCTCGGCCATCACCAGTTCGGTCACCTCGTCGAGAACGCGGTGCAGGTTCACCGGCCCGGTGTGTTGTTCATCGCCCCCGGCGAAGCGCTCGATCAGCCCGGTGATGCGATCGACCTCGCGCTGGATCATGAGGGCGTGCTCGCCGCTGCGCGATCCCGCCTCGGCTGTCGAGATGAGTTGCGCGGCGCCGCGCACGCCGGCCAGGGGGTTGCGCAGTTCGTGGGCCAGGCGACGGGTCAGCAGGGTCATCGCCTGTGCGCGGTCGGCACGCTCGGCCAGTTCCCGCTGGCGCACGCGTTCGGCCACGGGGTGCAGTTCGATGAGGACGTCATCGCCGAGTACCTGAAAAAAGGCATCGACGTCCTGGTCTGCCGACTCCAGGCGGCTCTCCGGCGCCCGCAGGGAGCGAGCGCTGTCACGCGTACGGAGCATCCATCGTGAAAGCAATGGCGAGTGTTGGGACAGCGGTGAATCGATCAGGGCGGTCGGTGAGCGCGTCAACAGGTCGGCGGCGCTGCGGTTAAGCCAGGCGATGCGACCGTCGCAGCGCACCCGGATCAGGCCGGTAGCCAGTTCATCCGGGTCGGGCGCGTCGCTCATGGTGCGTTGTCGTCTTCTCCCGGGTCGGACACCTCAAAGCGTATGCTGTCGGTCTCGGCCAGCTGCCGTCCTCCCGGCGTCTGCAGTTCGGCGCGCAACTGGTAGGGGCCCGGCCGCATCTGGTCGAGCGTGATCTCCAGCGTGCGAATCGGTTCCTGCGGTTGACCGTTGAGAAACAGCACGATCTGGGCGGTCGGCGGGATGGCCACGTTGCTGTCCATCTCGACCTGTACGCTGCCGTGTTCAAGCACGTCCCCGTCTGCCGGCGACACGATCCGGAAACCCAGCGGGGCGGGCGGCTCTGATTCGGCTTGTGTTTCCGGCAGGGGGGCGTCCTCATCCCCCAGCACATTGAGTTCCGGCAGATCGATCGGCGCGGTGTCGTCATCCGGCTTCTGGTCGGTGTAGGTGACGTTGCCGTGTTCGTCGACGACGCGGTAGATTTCCTGGGCGGTC
>SKQO01000031.1 GCA_007118975.1 Halobacteriales archaeon
CTAGCCCTGCTGGAACTCGACGCCCTTTCCGCCGCTCGGATGTTCCCAGTGGGTGTCCGCCACGATGGCGCAGGTGCCACACTCGACACACGGCTGCGTGTCCAGGCTCACCACTCGTTCCTGTCCGCCGTTCGTCGCCAGGGTTTCCTCCCGGTAACACCCCGCCCCGAAGCCTTCCGCACTGACCGGGCATGCCTTCACGGCAGCCCCGCTCGCCTCCAGCGAGTTGTCGAGAAGCTCGATGTGGGGGTTCCCGATGTCCGTATCGTAGGTGAGTTGGCCAATCCGATCGAGCAGGCTCGGTGGCTCGATCGTGTCTTCCTCGGGGGCAATTACGCGTTCGCCCAGTTCCTCGCCGAGCACCGCCGGGAGCGTGACGTATGGCGTCCGCGTGTCCGGTGCCATCGAGGCGGCAAACGGCGAGTTATACAGCCGCCCGATCACACTGCTGACCGGCCCGGAACCGACCACCGCGCGACCCACCCGCGAGGTGAGAACGGTATCGACGGCCTTGGTGACCGGTCCGTGTTCGCCCAGCGCTCGGGCCAAGCGGTAGCGCCGGGGCCGCAGCTTCGCCATCACGCCCTCGTCCTCGAGCTTCTTCGCGTAGAGCGCCCCGACGTCGGTCGGTGAACCACGAGACATAGCGTCCACGTACGCCTCGGCGGCGAGCCCCCCAGCCGTCACGGCGTGGTTCATTCCCTTGATGATCGGACCTTGGGCCTGCATCTGGCCGGCGGCGTCGCCGACGAGTACCAGCCGGTCGCGGTACGGTTCCGGGTGGGCGACTTTCTTCGAGTCCGGGACGAGCTTCGCTGCGTACTCGCGTTCTTCGTATTCCCCCTGGAGCCACTGGGCCAAGAGCGGGTGGGTGAGCAACGCGTCGAGCAGTTCGTGTGGTTCCGCGGCCTCCTGGACGAGGCTGTCCAGGTGGAAGACGGTCCCGATCGAGAGGGAATCCTCGTTGGTGTAGAGGAAGCCACCCCCGCGGACGCCCTCGAAGAGGTCACCCGAGAACAGGTGGGCCGCACCGGTGTCCGCCCCGACGTCGAATCGTTCGTCGATCGCGTCGGCGGGCATATCGACCACTGCTTTGACGCCCTGGAACCATTCCTCGGGCTCGGCCCAGTCCATCAGCCCCGCATCCCTGGCGAGTTCGCTGTTGACGCCGTCCGCCGCGACGATGAAATCCGCGGTGATCGGTTCGAGTTCGTCACAGGTCACCCCGACGATCTCGCCGTCTTCACGAAGCAGCCCGTTGACACGGACACCTTCCAGGAGTCCGCCGCCGGTCTCCCGGGCCCGTTCGTGGACCTCTTCGGCGAGCCAGGAATCCATTTTTCGACGCAATACTGCGTCGCTCCATTTGGTGTCGTGTTCGTGGAGGTCCGTGAGATCGTACGTCTTCACCCGGTCACCCGCGACGTTGTGCAGGTGGTACTCAGTCACCGGCCGTTCGGCGGCCTCCTCCCGGAAGCCGGGAAAGAGTTCGTCGATCGTGTATGGTGCCGATTCCTCGGCGTAGATCAGGCCGCCACTGACGTTTTTCGCGCCCGCCTCGACACCGCGTTCCAGTACCAGCGTCTCGACGTCGTTTTGTGCCAACGTGGCCGCTGCGGCTGCCCCGCCGGGGCCCGCCCCGACCACTATCGCCTCGTAGTGTTCGTACTCGTTCGTCATATCAGTCGTCATCAGCCGCCGCGATCGCTTCCGTCGTTACTTCACCGGACCGCAACGCTTCGGTCAACTGTGGGAGTACCTCGAAGAGGTCTCCCTCGACGTAATAGTCGCTGAAGTCGCGGATCCGGGCGTCCGGATCGGTGTTGATCGTCACGATAGTCTCCGATTCGTCCATCCCGACCTTGTGCTGGACCGCCCCGCTGACACCGGCGGCGATGTACAGCTCTGGTTCGACGACCACGCCGGTTTCACCGATCTGGCGTTCCTCAGTAATGTACTGCTGGACGTGGCCGTCCACGTTGTACGAAGCCGTCACGACACCCCTGGTCAGTCCGAGCACGGCGTCGTCGAACTCATCGACCAATTCCAGGGCGAGTTCGATGCCCCGGGTCGGGTCGTCCCCGATCCCCCGGCCGACACAGACGACCACGTCGTGGCCGGTGATATCTACGCCCTCGTCCAGGAGATCGTACTCCGTAATCTCCACATCCAACCAGGCGGGTTCGAGGTCAAGTTCGTACTCGATCACCTCGCCCTCCCGCTCCGGGTTGGCTTCCGGGACGGGGAAGCTCCCGGGAATGACCGACGCCCCTTGCGGGTGGAAGTCCCGGTCGGGATTGTCGATACACAGGATGGTAGAGTACTCGAAGCCGCTGAAGTCCGGCCGTTTCATGTGAAAGACGCGCTCGAATTCCACTTGCTCGCCAGGCGAGCCGGTCTTCACGGGGTTGCTGATCACCGAGTTCTCGATGAAGAGGTCAGAACAGTCGCTCGCGAGCCCACTGTCGAGTGCCCCCTGCACCAGCGCGGAGAGGTCACGCCCGTTCGGCGTGGCGGGGAACATCGTGTATCGCGGTTCGTCGTAGTCCTTCCAGTCGGTCTGTGTGCGCGCCATATCGACAAAGACCTCCGTGTAGGGGGCGTGTCGGAACCGCTCGAGTTCTTCGTGGGTGTAGCCCAGCACGAGGTCGGCCCCGTAGGCGATGACCTCATCGGCAAGATCGTCGATGTCATCCCCGATGAGGACGGCCACGACCCGCTCCTCGGCGTCGTAATCATCGTTGTACGTGTCCATGAGCTCCCGGGCCTTCCCGAGCATTTCCTTGGTCACGTCGATGAGTTCGCCCTGCTGGGTCTCACAGTAGACCCACATGTCGCGGTATTCTCCGCCGTGTAGCTCGGAGATGTACTGTTTGTCCTCGGTGGGGTGATCGAGGTGAGTGTGTTTCTCCTCCGGTGGAAGATCCTCGGCGGCTTCCCCCTC
>SKQO01000121.1 GCA_007118975.1 Halobacteriales archaeon
AGGTGGAATAGCGCCGGTTTACTCATCTCCGATGCGCACACCCATGGCGGGCAGGACCCGTCGGTGCAACACGATCAGCAGCACGGCCACGGCCAGAGCGCCGAGGAAAACGGCCAGGGTACCGCCAACATCCTGCATCAGCTCCGGCCTGATCAGCAGGACGGCGGCCAGCGCCAGCATGATCAGCCCGCCCACCAGTTTCAGCACGCGTCCCTGCCGTTCCTCGAAGCGCTCAACGCGGAAGGTGATCAGCGCAGCGGCAAGGATCACCAGCTCTATTCCCAGGTAGATCAGAAGATACAGCCCCAGCAGGAGGGCAAAGTAGCCCCAGTCAACGTCGTGGGCAGCAACAAGGCCGCTCCAGATCACCGGAAAACCGGCGGTGCAGGGAAGCTCGATCAATGCAATCCCTGCCGCCATGATGATCGTGGCCAACACCAGTGCAGGAATCGAGCGCCCTTCACTGAGCAGTCCCCGCATCTGCCTGAACATGCCGGGCTTGTGTCGGTCATCGATGGTGAACGACAGACCGCGCTTGTACCAGAAGTAATCCTTGACGTTGACCAGGCCGAACACCAGCGCAAAGCCCGCAACCAGCCAGTAGATCCAGCCCAGGTAGAGCATGTAACCGAGGATTCCGAACACGCCGCTGATGAATAATCCATAGATGGCCGCGGTCACGGACAGAAAGGTTACGCCGATGATGAGGACGCGCAGCCGGGAACCGGAATGCATCACCAGGGCCAGGAGTATGGTCAGCACCCAAAGCGAACAGGGGTTGAATCCATCAACAAAAGCGATCAGCGCCGTGCTGAGCAACAGGGACTGCACATGAAGGTCAACCGCGCCAAACAGGGGAATATCAATCGTGGATGTACGCTCGGGTTCAACCTCTGGCGCCGGACGTTGATCCGGACTGGCCGATTCCGGGCATGAGCCAACGTCCAGGCAATGCTCGACCCAGGCGGCAATCCGGGTCCGGATGACTGGACTGTCGCCGACCCAGACGCGACCACCCACGAAAATCGTCGGCACCGAGCCCGGTTCAATCCCGTGTGCGGCGGCCATATTCCGGAACTGCTGGTGATGACGGTCGGTGCGCAGGACCTCGAAGACGTGAATATGCAGCCGGGCATTGTCCGCTTCCAGTTGCTGCAGAAAAGGCTTCTGGGCCTGGCAGTGGGGGCAGTCCACACTGGCGAACACGTACATGTTGAGGGGCTGGTCGGCCGAAACCGCGAATGCCAGCAACAGTCCGGGCAGAAGGAGGAGCATTCTCAAACCTGGAATTACCGGATACCGGGACCTTGCCCTGACGTGAGTTTCGTGACACCGCATCCTCGGTCACCCTGTGGTTGCCTGCACCGCGGCGGGCGTGCGGACACCGGGGATTGCCCGACCCGGTGTTGATGGTATGCCACAGCTTAGGCCCTGCCCACGGGCGATCCCATTGACCAGCGTCATGTCGTCGGCTGCTCGGCGAGTGCATACTCATCTCCTGCGTCGGTTACTCACCTGGAGGTCGGCATGCGCCCGGAAGTGACCCCCTTCTTCCACGACGACACCAGTACCTGGTCCTACGTCGTCGCCCCTCCGGAAGGCGACACCGCGATCATCATCGACCCGGTACTCGACTTCGATTACAAGGCAGCCCGCACCTGGACGGAGACGGCGGACAAGCTGCTTGCCTTCGTGCGCGAGCGCGGCTACCGGGTGGAATGGATACTCGAGACACACGCCCATGCAGATCACATCTCCGCCGCCCCGTACCTGAAAAGGGAACTGGGCGCCAAAGTGGCCATCGGCGAAGGCATCCGAGAGGTCCAGGAACGCTTCAGCAAGGTGTTCAATCTGGCCGGCGAGCAACAGCCCCGCGGCGACGATTTCGACCGCCTGTTGGCAGAGGGGGAGGTCATCCAGGCCGCGGGCCTCGTGGTCAAGGTGCTCCACACGCCCGGCCACACCTCGGACAGCAACAGCTTCCTGATCGGGGATGCCGTATTCGTCGGCGACACGCTGTTCCCGCCGGACGTGGGGACCGCACGGGCGGATTTCCCGGGCGGCGACGCCGGCCTGCTGTTCGATTCCATCCAGAAACTGCTGGCATTGCCTGACGACACCCGCCTGTTCGTCTGCCACGACTATGTGCCCGAGGGGCGAGAGCCCCGTAGCCAAACCTCAGTCGCCGAACAACGCGGGAACAACATCCATGTCGGCGGCGGCCGATCGCGGGATGACTACGTGGCCATGCGCAGCGAACGCGACACCGGCCTGCCCATGCCGCGGTTGATCATCCCGTCGGTCCAGATCAACATGCGCGCCGGCAAGCTCCCGCCCACCGAGGACAATCGCACCCATTACCTGAAGGTCCCGGTCAACCTGCTCGGCAGCCCCCCGGGGAAGCGCAGCGGGCACGACTGAGAGCACTCAGTTATGGTCGACCAAACCGCTGACACCGGCCTGCTCGGCACAGTGGGCGCTGCAGTAGACGGTTTCATCGTGCTGCACGCCGTGGCCGATAACGCGCACGCCACAGCGCTCGCAGCGTGGCGCGAGCTTCTGTATGGCGCATTCGAACGAGTCGAACTCGAACTCCTCGCCCCTGGTGATGATCCGCAACGTGTCGTCGTAGACGTTGCCGCAGGTTGCGCATGTACCCATGGTTCTCTCCTTCGGCTGGACTGCCTGTGGTAAGCGGAATCTCTCCTGGTGCCCTCCCGGCGGATCAACCCTTGATGCAGACCATCGGCACCAGTCGCGCGACCTTGCGCGCCAGACCGGCCCCTTCAGCAGCGTCGACCACGGCGGCGACGTCCTTGTAGGCACCGGGGGCCTCCTCCGCCACGCCACGTGGACTGGGGCTGCGGATGATAATCCCGCGCTCGGCCAGTTCGTCGATGAGCTGCCGACCCTGCCAGCGACGGGTCGCCTGGCGCCGACTCAT
>SKQO01000073.1 GCA_007118975.1 Halobacteriales archaeon
AGCTGAATGAGCGACATACGCACATGGAGCTCGATCCGCAACTGATCTTCGGCATCGGAGCGGGAATGATACCATATCCCGAACACAACGCATCCCCACGGATTACCATGGGATCAGGGATGATCAAACAGTCCCTCGGCTTGCCATCCGCCAACTATCGGATCCGTCCGGATACCCGTCAACACCTGCTGCACTATCCGCAGCTATCGATGGTCAAAACCCAGACCACCGAGCAGATCGGCTACGACGATCGTCCGGCAGCACAAAATTTCGTCGTCGCGGTCATGAGCTACGAGGGCTTCAACATCGAGGACGCCCTCGTGCTCAATCAGGGTTCCGTCGATCGAGCACTCGCGCGATCACACTTCTTCCGAACATACGAGGGTGAGGAACGCCGGTATCCCGGAGGGCAAGAGGATCGCTTCGAGATCCCCTCGGACGACGTACGTGGTGCCCGTGGCGAAGAGGCGTATCGCCATCTCGACGAAGATGGGCTCGTCAACCCCGAGACGAGCGTCGACGAGAACAGCGTCCTGCTCGGGAAGACGAGTCCGCCACGATTCCTCGAGGAACCGGACGACATGGGTGGGCTATCGACGCAGAAGCGACGTGAAACGAGTGTGACGATGCGCTCCGGTGAGAGTGGTACCGTCGATACCGTCACGCTGATGGAAGGCGAGGACGGATCGAAGCTCTCGAAGGTCAGTGTTCGCGATGAACGGATTCCCGAACTCGGCGATAAATTCGCCTCCCGCCACGGACAGAAAGGCGTCGTCGGTCACATCGCCCCCCAGGAAGACATGCCGTTCACCGGTGAAGGTGTCGTGCCTGACCTGGTGATCAATCCCCACGCGCTCCCGTCCCGGATGACGGTCGGTCACGTACTGGAGATGTTGGGTGGAAAAGTCGGGTCTCTCGAGGGACGCCGGGTCGATGGGACGGCCTTTTCGGGTGAGACCGAAACAGAACTTCGCACCGCTCTCGTCGAACACGGGTTCGATTCCAGCGGCAAGGAGGTCATGTATTCGGGCGTCACCGGTGAGAAGATTGACGCAGAAATCTTCGTCGGGACCATCTTCTATCAGAAGCTCTACCACATGGTCTCGAACAAGCTGCACGCCCGATCCCGCGGGCCAGTGCAGGTGCTAACGCGACAACCAACGGAAGGACGCGCCCGCGAGGGTGGCCTGCGCGTCGGCGAGATGGAACGTGAGGTCCTGATCGGTCACGGCGCCTCCATGGCGCTCAAAGAACGGTTACTCGATTCGTCGGATCGTGAGTTCATCCACGTGTGTGGCGCATGTGGGATGTCCGCCGTCGAGAACGTTCAGCAGAATCGCGTCTACTGCCCAAACTGCGGGGAAGAGACCGACGTTCACCAGATCGAGATGAGTTACGCGTTCAACCTCCTCCTCGACGAAATGAAGGCGCTTGGCATCGCGCCGCGACTCCACCTGGAGGATGCCGTCTGAGCTATGTACACCGAGACCCCCAAGGAGATCGACGAAATCCGATTCGGTTTGATGGATCCGGAAGAGTATCGCGAGATGAGCGCAACGAAGGTGATCACTGCCGACACCTACGACGACGACGGCTTCCCGATCGACATGGGGCTGATGGATCCCCGGCTTGGCGTGATCGACCCCGGCCTCGAGTGTCGGACGTGTGGGAAGCACTCGGGATCGTGTAACGGGCACTTTGGCCACATCGAGCTCGCCGCACCCGTGATTCACGTCGGATTCACCAAGCTCATTCGGCGCTTGCTTCGCGGTACGTGCCGGAACTGTTCTCGGTTGTTGTTGACGGAAGCCGAGGTCGCGGAGTTCGGAGCGGACCTCACGCGCACTCGAGATCTGGATGGCGACGTCAGTGACGTCACGAAGGCGGCAATCAGACAAGCACGGAAAGCAGACGTCTGCCCACACTGTGGCGAGGTCCAGTACGACATCAATCACGAGAAGCCGACGACCTACTACGAGGTTCAAGAAGTCCTCTCGAGCGAGTACCCCGAACTCATCGCGAAGGCCATGCAGCCGGACCCGGACGACGAGGACGACGAAGGGATGGCTCCACCACAGCTGGCCGAGGCAACGGGGCTCGACCTCTCTCGGATCAATCAAATCCTTTCCGGTGGATTCCGCCCGCGAGAAGACCAGCGAGAGGCCCTCGAGGACGCTCTCGACATCGACCTCACCGAGGAGGACCTGAACAAGTTGATGCCATCGGACGTGCGTGACTGGTTCGAAGACATCCCGGACGAGGACGTTACCGCGCTCGGCATTGACCCCGATCGCTCACGACCGGAGTGGATGATTCTGACCGTCTTGCCCGTCCCGCCGGTGACGGCAAGACCCTCGATCACGCTCGATAACGGGCAGCGCTCCGAGGATGACCTCACCCACAAGCTGGTCGATATCATCCGGATCAACCAGCGCTTCATGGAGAATCGCGAGGCCGGGGCGCCACAGCTCATCATTGAGGACCTCTGGGAGCTTCTCCAGTACCACGTGACGACGTTTATGGACAACGAAATAAGCGGGACGCCGCCGGCCAGACATCGCTCTGGTCGTCCGTTGAAGACGCTCTCCCAGCGGCTGAAAGGCAAGGACGGGCGATTTCGGAACAGTCTCTCGGGCAAGCGGGTGAACTTCTCGGCACGGACGGTGATTTCGCCCGATCCAACCCTCTCGCTCAACGAGGTCGGGATCCCCGAGCGCGTGGCAACCGAAATGACGATCACGATGAACGTCACCGAGCGAAACGTCGAGGAGGCCCGCCGGTACGTCGCGAACGGTCCGAACGCCCACCCGGGGGCGAACTACGTGCGGCGGCCGGACGGCCGCCGGCTGAAGGTGACCGAGAAGAACTGCGAGGCGCTCGCCGGGCAGGGCGAAGCAGAAGCCGCCCAGGTCGTCGGCGTCGGCTGGGAGG
>SKQO01000039.1 GCA_007118975.1 Halobacteriales archaeon
TCAACACGGCTCATCGATAAGGGCCGCTCCTCGTCCACGGTCGCGACCCCGTACGCCTCGAAGACGTCTCTCTCGTGCTCCGTGAGTTCGATATCGGGTTCGTCGGGGACATCCATGATCACCGGATCGAATACCCACGCCACGCCACCGGGTTCGAGCACGCGATAGAACTCGTCCAGTACCGAGACCGGATCGTCGAGACAGTGGATAACTCCCGTAGAGAGGAGGTGTGAGTAGCTGCGAGCAGGTGACGGGATCGCGTAACAATCGGCCACGAAGAACGACACGATCTCGTCGACGCCCCTCCGTCTCGCTTCGTCGTACCCGTACCTCACCAGTTCGGGCGTGAAATCGAACGCATAGATCCTGGCTGAATTCACCCGCTCTGCGATCATTATCGGGAGAAACCCCGGGCCGGTCCCCGCATCGAGGAGCCGATCCCCCGGCTCCAGCCGCGCGGTTACGTCGTCTGCCACCGATCGATAGTACGGCTGCCCGTACGCTGCAGCCAGCTTCGTGTAGGTGCTCACCGCTTCCGGGGGGATGTGTTCGACCGCATCGGGATCGATGGGCGTCACCGATCGACGATTGGCTACAGCCAGTTATGAAACCCCCGAGCGGTGAGTGACCGTCCGAAAAACAGCAACGACACTCCGACGCGGCAGGTCCACCGAAAGCATGCAATCGACTCAGGCACGGTTCGACCAGTAGCATCACACCGCTCACAGCAGCAGAAACACGAGGACTCCGACGATCCCGACGATCGTCATCGACACCATCGCCTTCCGCATCCGGCCGCTGACCACCTCGACCAGGACGATCTTCGACGTCAGACTGGCGGTGATCCCCAGCACGACCATCCCGGCCGCCTGCGTGGTCCCGACCGTGCCCTCGTTGAGCACCGTGGCGGCCGTCACCGAGACGGCCGCCGACGAGACGAGCCCGCCGAGGAACGCCGTCCCGTACAGGCCGACCTCGCCGAAGGATGACTCGGCCACCACGGCCACGACCAGGACGACGACGTACGCCGCGGTGAACTTGACCCCGGCCGTGATCGAGAAGGGCGAGTCGAGATCCAT
Source organism: Halobacteriales archaeon (assembly GCA_007118975.1). Taxonomy (GTDB): domain Archaea; phylum Halobacteriota; class Halobacteria; order Halobacteriales; family SKNY01; genus SKNY01. The sequence continues at coordinate 1,080 of SKQO01000039.1, forward strand.
GTCGAACCGATCGAATACCTCCATGCGGTGCCACATGACAGCGGCCAAGAGGACCGCGAGACCGACCATCGCGATCGCCGGCTGCCAGAGGGCCGAGAGCATGCCGACCGCCAGGACGACCGCGATCGCGACGTTCCGCAGGATCATGGAGGTGCTGGCCAGCAGCAACGCGGCGGAGGCGGCATCGACGGCGTCGGGCGACCGGCGGGCCATCCGGGCGAGGACGCCGGCGGTCGCGAACGAGTTCGCCCCGCCGGCGAGCAGTCCCGTGAGCGCCAGCCCCCGCGAACCCCCCAGCTGCCGCATGGAGACGTACGACGCGAACTCGATCGAGAGGACGAAGATCGCGAACAGCAGCACGTCACGCGGGACGACGACACCGTACGGGTCGACGGCGACCGCGGGGGCGATCGGGAGGAGGATGAAGACCAGCGCGCCGAGCTTCAGCGAATCGATCAGCTCCCGGTCAGAGACGGCCGCGACGTATCGGTGCAGCCGCTCCTTCTGGGCCAGGAGCACGACGATCACGATCGCGATCGAGGTGGACTCGAAGAACCGCCCGTACCCGATCAGTACACCGAGCAACGCGACAAGGAGCACGGTGACGGAGGTGGTGAAACCCATGTCATCGTCGGTCAGCGCGAACCGGACGTACGCGACCGCGACCGCCAGCACGGCGGCCAGGGCGACGTAGATCGCGATCACCACAGGGGCTCCCTCGGCCCGGGCGACGAACACCACGAGCGGACCGGCGCCACAGAGCAACGCGAGCGTCCGCAACCCGGCGAACTTCCGCGTCGGTCGGCGTTCCCGTTCCAGACCGATCAGGCCTCCCGTGGCGATCGCTACCAGGACACGGACGAGCAGCTCCGGAACGGGAAAGAGCGTCGTCACGATGTCGTTCACGGGTGCCACGTCGTTACAGGGGAGCTCTCGAAACAGTTCTGGTATCGTCGCAGGTCGGTCGGATCGTGGGTCGACGCGGAATGACCTCGGGTTATCGGGGCGAATCAGCCCGTCTACCACGATTAGGTAACGGGTAACTATCCCCCTCGACTTTGCACCCCCGAGGTGAACGTCAGATGAACACCGCGACACAGACGGGACCCATCTCCCGTGGGGCCTGTCGTGAGAGCCACTCCGGACGGCGGGATCGATCGGCCCGTCGGCTGAGGGAAGGGGGACGACCGCCGATCGACACGCAGTTTCACTTCCGCCCCGCTTGGCCGAGGCTTTTGGGTGGCTCGGGTGTCGGTTCTGACGACGACCACCGATGAGCTCCACCCGCCCCACACTCGGCTGCTGTCCGCACTGCGAGATCGAGATCCCCGACCACCGGCTCCTGATCGAGTACGAGACGGCGGACGGACCGAGCATCTTCGCCGAGTGCCCGTCGTGTGCGGACGTCGTCACGCCAGCCTGATACTGTCGGCAGACCGTCCGTGAGGTTCGCTCCGAAAAGTCAGGAGGACACGCTCCGAAACGGCCTATCTTCGGGACGTCAAATTCAAAAAGTTCCAGCCGACAGTATGAGCAGCCGTTGTCCCGCGACGGAGCGAGCAAGCGGCCCGGAAACGAACGATGACGCAGCACCTGCCGGTGCGTTTTGAAGGAGAAGGATCGGAACGTCTCCCCGGCAGAAACGTCGGGCTGGGCGATACGTGGTTGGACGGGAGGCGATCGCATGGGGGCCGAGCCTCTCGCTCCCGGGACCGCTATCCGAGGTGCCGCGTCCGACGACCCGTTTCAAGACGATCGCGGTCCAAGTCCCGGGCGAGATCGAATGCCCGAACCGACGCCACACCCGCCGATCGAGTTCCTGCGCGAGCGACCA
>SKQO01000019.1 GCA_007118975.1 Halobacteriales archaeon
CCTCGCCTGGCGTGGGAAAGTCGCGTGGAATCGCTCAGTCATCACTCAATCCTCCACCTCTCGACCACGAACGGCTTCGACCAACCCCATGGCCGACCGAAATCCGTCCCTTATCATTCGAATTCTTCCTCCGCGACAACCACCAGTTCGGCCTCCATGTCGTGGTGGCCATCGCCACAAAACTCGTTGCAGATGATCCCGTGTTCCCCCGGTTCGTCGAATTCCACGGTCAGGGCGGCGACCTCGCCTGGCACGACCATCGTGTTGACATTGGTTCCTGCGACGGTGAAGCTGTGAATGACGTCTTGGGACGTGACGTAGAACGTTACCTCGCTGTTCGTCGGGATCTCGATCGGCTCGAACGTTCCCGGATCGAAGAAAAATTGGCCGGCGACCACGTACACCTCGTACTCGTCCTCACCCACCTGCTCGACGCGGGGATCACCAAATCGTTCGTCATCGGCAATATCTGCGGGGGCAATCGGGTCCTCCCGGTCATCGACCAGCTGGATGCCGAGACCGACGGCGCCGTATGTGACTGTGGTGATAAACAGTACGATCAACACGAGGGATGCGATCAACCAGAGTTTCTCGTACCGATGGATTCTCATATGGCGATCATCGGCGTCGGGTGGTTACCGAGAAACTCAACGAAGTAGGTGAAGCCCCACATTACGAGGAGCGTAAGGAAATACAGGGCGATCAGCGCGAGTGTTCCGACGGGATCGAACTCGTCGTGGGAAATTCGCCTCTTCCGTGCCATCGGCTCCTCGGAAGCTTCGGCCATGAAGCGTTGTAGCCGACCGTTCAGGACTTAATTACCCGGATGGTAACCCTCATCGATTCGCCACGTTAGGAGACCGACGGTGGACTAACATCCCGTCGTTCCTTCACGATGGTCCGAAACGCGATAACGAGTGCGCCCGTGACAATGACGACGTTGACACCCGCAATGAGGGCGATGGGATCCGCCCGGAGAAGGACGTAACTCACTACCGGACCCAGCGCGACGAGGCCAACCAGAACGGCGGTGCGAGGGGAGACGATGGGACAAGGCAGGGGTTGGGGCGCTGTCCCTAAAACGTTGTTTGCGTGTCCCCGTTGATTGTCCCTATTGAATATATTCGCCGAAATGAGCGAGCACTCGGTGATGAATCCACGGTCTATTCTATCACGCTGATTCCAGCAGGGGAGAACGCTGTCGCGCTGGAACATGACCCCTTTCGCAGATCCCCAACACTGCTTTCGCACACTTCATAGCAAGTGGGAGCCGTGGGAACGACGACGGATGGAAAGGTCAATGCAGCTGCCGTTGTGGCGTTGTGTCTGTGAAAATCGCCAATCAACGACATCGTCGGGGACAAACGAGATCCAACGGAACTGGCCGAGCGGGAAACGCTGTTTCGGAGCCGTTGACCACCCGTGAGTACCCCTTGGTTCGTTCGTCACATTTCGTCTCGTCGCGGCCCTCTACCCTATTCTTCGTGCTCGATCGCTTCCATCATCGTGACGATATTGGGGTGTTCTTCGTCTCGAAGCTCGGTCGGATAGCCACCGACGGCAACGATCAAGTCTTCACCGGCCTCGACAGCCTCCGCGATATGGAGGGTCAATTCGACCGACAAGCCGCCATCGATCAACGACGCCTCACCTTCGAGTTCCCCAACAGTCGTCGATTCTCCGGCCACCTCGAGTGACTCCTCGCCGACGTGATCGAGGTTCTCCAGCCCCTCGTATCGATCTTGGACCATCTCGGCGAGTTCCTCGCTCGACATGTCGGCAACGGGATTGAACGTCTGTCCAAGAACACTCACCTGCGGCGTCGCCAGGGCCGTAAAGACGGCAGCCTGCTGGCGGCCGTCGACCGGGATGCCGAGATCGCCGAAGTCAACGGCTCGGTCGTATTCTGCTTGCCAGTTCGTCACAACGACGTCCTGGGACTGTCCACCAGCCTCGAACGTTTCTTCCACGACGACTTCCTTTATCTCCTGTTGTTCGTATCCCGTCTCGTCCAACGCGCTCTCCGGCACGGTCGCGGGTTGGGCGGTGAACGTCATCGGACCGTCACCGGCGAACGGGAGGTTTTCGATACAACCGGCTGTACTCGCAATCGCGGCACTCGCGCCGAGCGCGAGCAAGGTTCGTCTCGTTTGCATGATGTATAGTCTGTTGTTTTCGGGTTGATCGTTGATGCTCAGCTACCGATCGCCGTGTTGAGGATGAGCAAGCTGTATTCGAGCCCGGGGTAGTGTGTCGATAGCGTTCCGATCGGGGCCCCGTTTGGTCGTCCCGCAGTGAGGACGCCGATTAGCCAGAGCACCCCGAGGAGTACCGCACCGACGAGGACAACCTTCCACGCGACCCTCAGCACGAACCGGGCGAGAGCGAGCACGATGATGATCCCCAGTAACGTGACCAGCAGGAATCCCAGAGGACCGACGAACAGCATCGACAGGGGCCCGAGCGCTGTCATATTGACGTCCCCTCGTATGCGACGGTGATGTCTGCTGGTTGCTGTCTCCCGACCGGTGCGAAGTCGCCCGGGGGGATCGCTCGAATCTCTTCGTGGATCTCGAACCGCCCGTTATAGCTCGAGGGGCCCGTTTCAGGTATCGAGATCGTTGTTTCTGCTACTTCCTCCAGTGTGGCGTCGAACTTGACGGACTCAACACTGTCGGCATCCAATTGGTGAGCGTCGATCAATCGGATCGGGCCATTCTGTAACTCGGGAAGATGTCCCTGTTGTGGTTGGCCGTCCTCGAGGCCCGTACGGCCGACGTTGATGGATCCATGGAACTTCAGTGGAATTGACGGCTTCGGCAGGCCTGGTCGAACGCGTACTTCTATCCCCTTCCCCTGACCCGCCGGCCGTTGGGAATGTCGTGATTCGGCCGCCCAGCTGGACAATCCCGCGACAAGTCCACCGGATTGATTTGCGGAATCGCTCTCGGTGGGATTGCCAAGAGTCCGGTCGGTGAGGTGGGCTCGGTGAGCCACCGTGAGGAGTTGTTGGGCGCTCATGGCATTCGGGTGTGGAGAAGACGGGCCCAAAATGAGGGGAGTCGCTCAACGCCAATGTACAGCCATTTTGTTCTTATTGGTCCCAATTAACCGGGTTTTACCCCACAGCGACCGTCACCGATCCGACATGGGCTGAATGCCGGGACATGCACGGACTAAAGTAAACCGGCTAATCTGCCGCCGCGTTTACCCCCGCCCAGTACCCCTGGGCGCTTCTTTTGTACTCACGGTAACCTCATCACGCTGTCTCCGTAAGACCCAGGCGCTCGGTCTGTTCGGGCGGTGCGCCCAGTCCTTCGAGCGTCTGTCGGAGCGCGTCTTGCATCGACACTACTTCCGCCGGCCGATCGTCGACGAGGTTTTCGAGTTCGTTCCGATCTGTCCGAAGATCGCTCAACCACGTTTCTTTTCCCGTCGGATATGGGTACGCAGCTTCGCGACGGCCGAGATCCGGATCGTACGGCCCCAGCCGGTCGTCACGCTCACCCGTGATGCCGTACCAGTAAAGTGGCTCGTTGCCGTCTACCGGTGCCTGGTGGAGGACGCGCTTGCCATCGGTGATTGAAACGCTCCCACCCCAGGCTCCCGAGATAGCGTACTCGCGAAGCTCGGCGTTCTCGTTTCGGAGTACTGGAAGTAAATTTTGGCCGTGCCGGACGGGCGGACACGGTCGATCGACCGCCGCCAAGACGGTCGGATAAATATCGACGAGCTGGACGAGCTGGTCCCGTCGTTCCCCCTGTCCATGGTCGGGGTGGGCGACGATGAACGGAATGTGGGCGCAGGCGCCGTGATTGTGTGTATCCGTCCCGCTGTGAAACTTCCCGGTTCGCCCCATGTCCCCGTTGAACGTGCCGTGATCGGTAGTGAAAATGACGACCGTATCCTCCCAGAGTGCGTGGCGATCAAGGGCGTCCCACAACCGACCGAGCCACCGGTCAACGAGTCGAACCATCGCGGCGTACCGGGCCTGGATGTGGCGAAGGTCGTCCTCTTCGTAGTGGCGGTCCCATTCATCGTAAGCAGGCAAGGAGTCCCAATTATCGACGTCGTAACCACGATCGTCGAACTCGCAAAGTAACTCCACTGGCGGATCCCACGGCTCGTGGGGATCGAAGCAATCGATGTGAAGATAGAAGTCCTCGTGTTCGTGGTTGGCATCGATCCAGTCTGCCGCAGTTTGGAACACGCGAGCGGCAAAATGATCCGCTTCGTCCGCTCTTGTCAGGGCAACGTTGCGGAAATGTCGCTCGAGCTTCGAGGTCTCGCCGTCGGGCGTGTCGAACTCGATCTGATCGGTTTTCCAGGCATCGGCTTCCTGGCCCCGTATGAACTCAAAGCCCGTATATCCCATGTGATAATTTCCCATCCCCTCCTCCCAGAGGTGGTAATGATCGGACACGAGCGAACTGACGTGGTACCCCTCATCGAGGAGTTTCGAGATCGACTGATTCGGGGGACCGGAGATCTGGCGGGGAAGATCTGCATCGGTGGGTTCGAGCGGGCCCCATCCTCGCTCCAAAAAATCGTATCGGCCAGTATAGATGTCTCGTCTGGCGGGCGCACAGGGCGTAGAACCATTGTAGGCGTATTCGAAGACGGTGCCACGATTCGCCAGCCTGTCCATATTGGGGGTCGGGACGGTCCAATTGGGTTGCTCGTCGCTATGTACCTGATCCAGCGATCGACCAAGGTGGTACGGTCCACAATGATCACGCCGAAGCGTATCGCAGACGATGACGATACAGTTCATGTCCTGTTCGCACACCCCGATGTGATAACGGTTCGCCTGCAGCGACAATTCGATGCCGAACACCGCCAGTATCCGTTCGTGACACTCCCAGTTTATGGCAAATAATAGATACTTTTATTGGTGCAGCACCCCTTGACTGATCGCCTCCACGGCAATGAGCTCGAACAACGACGAACCCTCCGACGGCGAACACACTGCCATTTGGATGACCACGACGGACGAAACGGACTACGGGGGTTGCATCGTCGGCTGCAAGCCTACCGATGTTTCCCCCCGCGGGCAACCCCTGTGCCGCGCACGGACCTATCCAGAGGAGGGAGCTACATCATCTGCGAAGAAGTCGATAAACTCGTCCTGTTCGGGGCCGATATTGTGGATCTGAATGTGATCGAATCCGGCGTCGGCGTATTCTTCGATCATCTCGATGTATTCATCCAGGTCCGATCCGCAGACGATCTTTCCTTCGAGATCTTCTTCCGCGACCAACTCTGCGACGTGTTCGAAATGAGCCGGTGTAGGCAGCGCTTGGATAAGTTCGCCCGGTAGCCCCCCGTTCGGCCACTGTTCGCAAGCCTGTGTTAAGGCCGCCTCCTTCTCCCAGCCATAACACACGTCGATCTGGCCGTAATATCCGGCAACCTCGCCCTCGTTACCCTCCCCAAAGCCCTGGAGGAGTGAGGGATCGGGTGCGGTGCTCATCAGTGCGTCCCCGTAGTGGCCCGCAGCGGCCGCTGCACGTTGTCCACCAGCAGCGACTGCTATCGGTGCGACTCCTCGGGAGAGCGTAAACACTCGAGCGTCCTCAACCGTGTAGTGATCCCCGCGATGGGTCTTGGTACCACCCCCCCAGAGCAGCCGGATGACTTCGATCGCCTCGACGAGCATCTCCAGCCGCTGGTCGTGTGGCGGCCATCGCTCCCCGACGATGTACTCGTTGAGGTTCTCTCCGGTTCCAACGCCGAGGACGAATCGTCCCGAAAGTTGTCGAGCGGCAGTCGCTGCAGCTTGGACGACGATCGCGCGGTGGACGCGAATGATCGGAGACGTGACGCCTGTGCCGACAGGGAGCGAATCGATGGCTTCAGCGACTGCCCCGAGAACGCCCCACACAAACGGACTCTCCCCCTATGTAGTCGTCCAGGGGTGGAAGTGATCCGAAACCATACCGAAATCGAACCCGCGTGATTCGGCTTTGTCGAGGTCCGACACCATCGACTCTGGAGGGTGTTCTTCACTCAACACAACGTAACCGAGTGCAGTCATAGCGGTATACGTTACGGATGTGAGCGTAAAAGCGTGAGGATGGTACGCAAACCAAGTGTGTCACGTGAGTTGAAAAATTCCAGAACGCATACTTCCCACCTGTCGCGAGGGCACACGCCTCCGACCCCGGTGATCACTAGGTGACGCGGACTGAGGCGTGAGCAACGCTCGGGTGCCCTACCCAGCTACGAGGTGCTTTTGATTCGTCGGGATACCGGGAGAAACAGCGGGATTGTTGCCAGCTACTTGAAGATGAAGTCGGTATGAAGCCCAGCGGCAGTACCGACAAACGATAGTCGCAAGCGGGACGAATGCGATCGGCACGGATAAACTCGTAACAGGGATACCGTAGGCAATGGACGGGGTCACAGCGACAGGTCAGTCGAGTAATTCCGTCACACGAAGGTACTCCGGCCGGATGTTGTTGCTCATCGCCCTGTGTTCGCTGCTGTCCTCGCTGGGGTGGCTGGGAATCACCAATGCTGCCGACCATCTCGGGAGATCTAGGCATTTCGGCAACCCAGACCGGTGTCGCGCTCACCGTCCTGACCGCCCTGTCGGCCATGATGCATTTTCCGGGCGGTCGGCTCGCCGACGAATTATCGCGAAAAACGGTGCTAGTCGGGACCATTCTCGCCTGGCTTGCCGGCTTGGCGCTTTTGGTACTCACGGTCAACTACGCGATGTTACTGTCCGGGTTCATGTTGGTGGGGATGTGACTCGGTGCCTACGAGCCAGCTGCGTTTACAATGCTGTCGGATCGGTTCACTGCGAAACAGGGGCAGGTGTTCGGCATCAACAACGCCGCGTTTAGTCTCGGCGAAATCCTGGCGCCGGGGCTGGCCATCGCTGCGCTCGCTGTGGGGTCCTGGCGGCTTGCGTTCGTGCCAGCATTGGCGATCCTGGCAGTCGTGCTGGCCTTTTTACACCGGTGGCATCACCAGTCATACGTTGTCGAGTGACCCACGTTCGAGGTAGGCCCCACGCTCGACCGACTGGTCTACGGACCCCGGATTCGGTCGCTCCTTGTCGTCGCCGCAATCTTCACGTTCGTACGGAACGGTGCAATGGCGTTTATCCCGACGTTCCTCGAGGTCGAACGCGGATTTTCGACGAGCCTCGCAAGCATCGCTTTTGCGAGCGTGTTTTTCACCGGCGTCTTCGCGACGCCGTTGCCCGGGGCGATTGGCGATCGATTCGGCACGGTCCTCACCATCCTCGGTTCCATTACATTTGCAGTCGTCGGGCTGGCCATCGTACTCGGTGGCGCTGCGGTCCCAGTTGTCATTGCTGGTGTCATCGTGCTTGCCGTCGGCCTCACTGGTTTTGGCCAGTCATGACCTCGTATATGATGTCGGTGTTCCCGGAGGCGAGCAAAGGTGGAGATTACGGCGCCCTCGGAACCATCTGCAGGTCAGCGGGCAGTCTCGGACCTACATTGGTCGGCGCCGCCAGTGAACATGTGTCCTTCATCTGGGCCTATCTCGATCTCGGAGGCTGCCTGCTGGTCTATCTCGCGCTGGTCGCGCTCTTACACGGCCAGCAGCGACGAAACCGGTCTGGGACCCCGCAGGTCAATTAAACATCAATGAGGATTATAAAGCCGCATGCCGATATCCTACTCGCAGCGAGCACGGCGAGAACCCACTGGACGACGCGGACGAAGTCGGCCGATCAGCCAACAGAGGTCGCGTCAGGGGTAAACACCGAAGGGCCCGTAATACGGTCACGAGGTCAAACGCCCCCAAGGGGAACCGAACCGACCCACGACGTGGCCGCCGCGGCGGCCGCGCGAGAAGGCCAACTAACGGATAGCACGTAAGTACTGTTCGCGAACCTAGTGGTCTTCGGAGTCAAATTGACCCCGGAAATCGCCAGAAGGGGCGAACGGGTCGCGGAAAACGTCCCCCGTTCCAGGTTTTAATCGCCGGGTTCGCGTTCTTTTGTGTCGCAGTCTTCAACACCGGCGGCCGTCAAATACTCCTCCAGGAGCGTCGGCAACTGGCCTCCCCGGAGGTACCGAAGGCCGAACTGATCGGCCCAAGAGATGATCCCGCGGTCCTCCGTAACGACACCGGCCTCCAACTCCCGTGCGAGAATCAGCAAGTCGAAATCTTCCCGCGAATCGAGCACGCCACGACGGAGGGCCCGCCGATACTTATCTCGCATCTCCGAGAGGATCCGATCCGCCTCGGTCATGAACTCCTCGTGGCCGTCGTCACCTGGTCGGAGCTGGTCCGGGTCGAGCTCTTCGACCTCGCGGAGGGCCTCCTCGGAAACCCGCAGGCCGCGGTCGACCCGGCTGCTCATTTCGTCGATAAAATCGTAGACGATGTTCGCCGGGATAGAGACGCCGTACCGATCCGGGCTCTTCCGGATAATCCACGTGTCGAACCGCGAGAACACGGTCTCGGAGACGCCGCGGTCGCGGAGAATCGTCGTCAACTCGTCATGGATTGACGGCGGAACGTAAAATGACATGTTCAACTCGAGTCTGGCGGTCGCGATGAGATCAAGCAGCCGCAACACGGCCGCTTCCAGGGATTCGTCCGGATTCCTGATCTCCTCGGTGAGAAACAGCGACGTATCGAGGACGAACTGTTGTCGAGGCGGGTCACCCACCATACCCGGCTATGGCGGTGCGTACCAAAAAGTGATCAGCCAACGCGGGTTTCGACACGCGGTTTTTGAATCTCAACAGCCTACACAACGTATGAACAAACGGGAGTACGTCGACCGGCTGGGCGCGTCCATTGACGACCCCGGCGAGCTGTTCGAACATTTTCAACGGCGGTCGCTGGCAGCCGGTCCCGCCCACGTCCTCCCGTCGGATCGGCACGGCATAGAGCGGGGAACGGTGATTCTGCCCGGGGACGACGTGATCGTTCGCGGGTATCCGAGCATTCCGCGGGTACTCGTCATCGATCCCGGCATTCGGCGCTTCTTCGGAGACGATTCGTCGATCGCAATCGAGGAGAAACTCGACGGGGCAAACGTCCGGATCGTCCAAGCAGGCGAGGCGTTTGCCTTTACGAGAAGCGGATTGATCTGTCCGTTCACGACGGCGCGCGCCCGGGAATTGTTGGATCTCGATGGGTTCTTTGCCGCCCACCCAGAGGCAATGCTCTGCGCGGAGTTGATCGGGCCGGAATCGCCGTACACCCGAACGGCGTACGAATCAGTGGAGTCGACAGATCTGCAGGTATTCGATATCCGTGACCGCGAGTCGGGCGAGCCACTCCCGGTGGCGGAGCGACGTGCGCATTGCGAGCGGTTCGGATTCTCGCAACCGCCGTGCTTCGACGTGGTATCACCGGACGACGCGGTGGCCCGGGTCCGCGAAGTCATCACTGACCTCGACGAAGCCGGTCGGGAGGGTATCATCCTTCGTTCGGCCGATGCGAGGAACCTGCTCAAATACACCACAAAATCACAACACCACGACGAACTTGCGTTCGCCTTCGGGATGCCGTTCGATCACGGACAGGAGTTTTTGTTCTCGCGAATACTCCGGGAAGGGTTCCAGGCGTAGGAGTTCGAGGAAGACCGGAAATCGCTCCGCAAGCGCGCCCAACAGCTCGGCGAGTCGATCCTCCTGCCGATGGTCGACGCCATCGATGCCGTCGCCGCGGAGGTGCCCGTGGGCGAGCGACATACCGTCCGTGGCGGCCTGGAAACGATCGAGGAACTCCTCGATCACCTGGACGACCAGTCGCTGACGATCGAACTTCTCGAGGAGGAAACCGACGGTCCCCAGCGTAACGTCGTGTTCGTGAAAGTCGCGCACCCCACCCGTGATCAAACAGCTTACTACCTCGATGGCGGGACCTCGAAAGAGTGAACCCGGCCTCCGGCATTGCGGGGTATGCGCATGGCATGCCTAAATGTCGTCCAGGACTGCGCGCAGAGTTCGATACCCGGGAGCCGAGCCGGACTGTCCGACCTCCCGCGTTATTCTTCGTGATTGTGCTACTGAAATTACACGGATGGATTCGTCAGTGTCCCCCCTGGCCTGGCGATCACGCGCGTACTCGACAGCGTGTAGTCCAGAAGGTGCCCGCCTCGAGTTAGTCCACTCCTTGGTTCTATTCTGGCGTCATGTTGCCCCGAACAGCGTTTCTACCGAGTGCTTCACCTATCGAGGCCGCGGACGTCTACCTCACGTTCGCCAGAATCTGCGACCCGAAGGTCGATCGTCCCGTCACAGAGACTTTCGAACATTGTCAACGTCTCCTTGTCGTGTCGCGTACGGTCGATCGTAAAAATGCCGAGACCGGACGTATCCACGACCCGTTGTTTGTAAATGTAGAGGAATTTGAACACGGTTTCGCGGTCGAGATATTGGAGGAGAGTCGTGATCGAGATGAATCCATGTCGCACCGTGGAGACGCCGTGATGTGCAAACGAACGAAGGAGCTTCGCCGATTTGGTGCTAATGCCGGGCAGGTCGTCCGGAGCGGAGAGTGAATAGGTCTCGATCCCCTCAATGTTCCGCCGGTCGTCATTGTCCATGCAATCGATGATACCGATGCGATCTGCATCGAGTGCTCGTCGTTGTTGACTGAGGTCTTCGATCGGGACCGCCGCGCTTTCGCTGCTCATGATAAGCAATGCCGCGTCACCGGCATCGTGACCGGTGGCAATGAGATCCAAAGCAAATTCACGTTTCCCGACCATCGGTGGCCCGACGATCAACAGGTTCGTACCCGGATCGAGTGCCGAGATCGAATCTGTCGGAAAACAATCTGTAACATCGTACATTAGGACTTCACCATCGACACGGGGGATCCGCGGGTCCGCGCTGGGCTGGTCGGAGTGACAAGTACTGAATCCTCGGAACGCCGGTGGTTGTTGCCATGAGCGTGTGCGTTCCTCCTGGCTGTAAGAACCGTGTTTGCCTCCGGTGTCCCGACCTCGCTCTCCTGCATCGAGAGCACGTTGCGTACTGCCATAGGATAGCATTACGGTTCCAGGACGGCACACTTCCGTGGATCCCCGATCTCGAGGGATGCACGTGAGCCAGAAAGTCTCGCAAGCGCGTCAAATGCTGATCCCGCGGCTTGGATCTACGGTAATCTCGGCACCGATGCGTAATTTGATCGCTTGCTCGGGGGTTTGGTGGGCTCGGTGTTTGGTAATCTGCAATTCGGTAATGTTCGACTGGCGGGGTGATCCGGAGAGTTTCCACACCATGTCTGCTGTGCGATAGATCGCCGCGAGATTTTGTGCGATCGTTTCGGCGTCATCCCGGGGAGTAGTCTGCACGTGGAGATAACCGATGCGTCGATATTGGGAGAGATACGATTTGAGCACGTGGAGCGTTTTGAGATATTCCTCCTCGTCCCGCTGGGCGAGCCGATTGACCGGGTCAAGCATAATGTTCATCGGCTTCTCCAGTCCCTCGAGGTACGACTCGATGGAGCCTAATTTGTCATCTCCACCAGCGTACTCGATATGAACGTGTGTCATATCGAACAACAACTGGTGGTCATGGAGCCACATCTCGGCTGTTTCCTTCCCTCGTGTCGTGCTGATGTAGATCGTTGGTTGCTGGGCCGCCAGGTGTCGCAGCATCGAATCGCCTTGCCCCGTCGTATCCGTTTCGATGGCCACCAACGATCCTGGCATGATTCCACCATCGAGCTCGTCATCGAGCCCACTGATCCCCGTCGGATACCGGGCCATTGTCGAGTAACGTCGACAGCTCGGGATAAACGTCACGCCACACATCGGCGCCGGTCGCACAGATCCGTCGGTGGCTCCGGTGGAGATCGAGACATCGTCGAGGCTGGACCCAGCGACTTCGGTCGTAGATAGCGTACTGGAGGAAGTCCTGCCTCCACAGTCGACCCACAGTCGCCGGGAGGTACCCGATTCGAGACGCCGCCAACCACGTCAGTTGTCGTCCATGATCTCCCGTACTGCACCGACAAACTCCGTATCCGACGACATTTCACCGAGGCTGGTCGCGACCTGTTCACTCATGTCGTCGATCCGGTCGAGGAGGTCCGCGTACTCCTCGCTCGTTTCCAGCTCGTCGGGCGTTTTTTCCGTTTGCAACGCGCTCTGTCGGGCGATCAGGGAATAATATTCCTGCAGGTCGGCATCGAGTTCCGAGCGCTCGAGCAGTCGTTTGACAGTCCCGCGAAGTTCCTCTCTGCTCGGGGGTTTGGTGATGTAGGCGTCGAATCCCATCTCGATGATGTCGAAGTCCGGTTCGACGGCTGTGACCATCGCGACCCGACAGTCTAGGTCTCGATCGCGGATCTCCGACAGGACTTGTTCACCGGACATTTCCGGCATCATTCGGTCGAGAAGCACGACATCGACCGTATGATCGATCATCTCGAGGGCTTCCGGCCCGCCAGTCGCTTTCTCTATCTCGTACGAATCCCGGAGAAGCAACTCATATCCCTCCGCAACAGTCTCCTCGTCCTCGACGATGAGCACGACTGGTTGGTCAGGTGTCGTCATTGGGTTACGATTCGGAGTGCGTATGAGTGAGTGATTGCGGAGACCCCTGTTCTACAGTGGAAAGCGTGACGATAAAACATGCCCCCCCTGATTGGCTCCGTTCGACCCGGACCTCCCCGCCGTACTTCTGGATCATGGCGTCGACAAAAAAGAGGCCAAAGCCCGAGCCAGTTTCCTTTGCGTGCGAGGTGACACCACGTCGGAAGATCGACTCCCGTCGTTCCGTGGGCACACCGCTCCCGTTGTCGGCAACTCGTATGTGTACGTTTTCGCGGTCTTGCTCCACTGTCGTCTCGATTTGCAAGCCGTCGGTATCGTTGTGCTCGATGGCGTTCGCGAGAATATTACCGAGCACGTCCGCCAGTAACTCGTCTGCCTGTGCCCGTGTGTTCGGTTCCAGTCTCGACTCAAAACGAACGTCGGGATATGCGTGCTCGAGTTCCCGGATCTTGCGCTCAAGAATCGATGTGACGTCGATCGGCTCGAGGCTCTGTTGCTCGTCCGGGGTCGTTAGCGTCTCGATGACGCGTCGGACGCGTTGGGTGACTTCGGTCGTTGTATCACACCAGTCGCCAATGGTCGTGGCATACCGTTTTTCCTCTCCTGTAAGTTGATCTTCGAGTATTTCTGCCCGTGTTTTGATGACGGTCATGCCGTTGAGGACGTCGTGACGCAAGATCGAGTTGAAAAACTCCATCTGTCGGCGTTGTCGTTCGAGATCGGTGATATCCATGGAGACACCCATGATTCCGGTCACGGTCTCACCCTCGATGATCGGGGTGAGTTCGGTCCGCAGGATCACGCTCCCGAACTCGAGATTGATTCCAGTCACCTCGCCACTGAGGGCATCTTCGATGGCCTCGATCAGATGGGGTCGGTCAGCGTACATCTCGAAGACATCGGCCCCGACGAGCTCCCCTGGTTCGAGGCCGATTTTGGTCAACGTTTGGCCCCGAGATTCGACGATTGTGCCCTCGGCATCGATGCGGAAGAAGATGAGCGGAGTGAGGTCCAAAATGGCAGAGAGGGCCTGTCGTTGTTCTGTAATTTCAGTAGACAGGACAGCGATACCTTCTTCGTAAGGATAGGCGTTGAGCTCTGCCCAATATTCGTGTGCTGTGAAATGATACTCACAGGCTGCTGGTTCGCCGCTTTCCTGGACGGCACGAAAAGTTTCTTCCACGATGGTCCCTTCGAGTTCGGGGAACTTCTCCCACAGCCTTGCACCTACGACATCCTCGACCGGTGTTTCGAGCCGATCGGCGAGGACGTCGTTACAATAAGTGAATGTCCAGTCGTCATCGAACGTGTAGTAGGCGACTGGTAACCGTTCGACTAGCTGGCGATACTGCCGTTCCCGCCGGCGCAGCCGACGCTCTTTCTCCTTGCGCTCGGTAACGTCAGATACAGCCCCGACCATCCGTTGATCCCCGTCAATCGTCACTGGTTCGCCTTGCGCGTTGAGCCAGAGCCAGCCGTCGTTCTTTGCACGGAGTCGAAACTCGGCTTGGAAGTCGTTTCCCTGCTCAAGGGACTCCTCGATGGTCGTCTCCACCCGCGGGCGGTCATCCGGATGTACGAACTCGAGGAACGATTGGAATGTACCATCGAATTCCCCCGGTTCGAGTCCGATCATTCGTTCCATCGGTTCCGTCCACGTCACGCGCTCGGTGTCGACTTCCCACTGCCAGATGCCGGTTTCTGTTGCGTCGAGGACCAGTTGAAGCTGCTCTTTCGTCGTTTCGAGCTCATTCGCGAGGGATTCAATACGAGACGTTTCATGTTGCAGTTCTCGGCCGCGTTCCTTTCGCTCGGTGATATCGGTCTGGACGCCGACAAGCGCCGACACCTCCCCGTCGTCGTTCCGCTCCCAGCTGAAGCTATCGCTCACCCACCGGATATCTCCATCTTTTGTCCGGATGCGGTACTCCAACACGCCAGCTTCTTTGTTTTCAGAATGACGCTCAAAGGCAGGTAATACCTCATCGGCATCCGTCGGATGGAGTGACTGCTCCCATAGATCTGGCGTGCTGTACCAGGTGTCCCGGTCATACCCGTACAGTTCGACGAACGCGTCATTGAGATCGATCGGTTCCATCGTTTCGGGGTCTGCCCGATAGACACCATCAGTGTTGGTCTCAATCACGCTCGCGAATTTACGTTCGTTCTCGTCTTGGACAAACTTCTTCTCTCGAACCGATAAGATCTCCACCGTTTGCCCATCCACCGTATTGTGCGTGACGGTGATCTCTACCCCGAGTTGGTTTCCGTCCCGGTCGGTGAGGGTACAGTCGAATCGGTCCTCGTTATCGTGCGGGAGTTCGGACGGGTCGGTGTGACCCAACGGTGCATGTTCCGGAATTTCCTCAGCCGCGATATCCCCAAACGATTTGCCAGCGAGATCTTCCGGGTGATACCCCAATAGCCCTGCGAACGCTTCATTTACGTGTCGAAAATTACCCGTGTCGGGATCATGGATCACTAATCCATCCGGGACGGCATCAAATACCTGTTCGGACAGCGGTGGTTCTGTCATGGCCGGCCAGATATTCGAACCGTTCTCCGATCTCGTGTATAATCTTTGGTGATATGCTACCAGTGGAGACAATTCGGAAGGCAGGGGCAAACTCGTGCGGCGGACGGGATGGAAACAGGTCGGGATAGTCGGATGAAGAAGCTGATTCGGAGTACTCGAGATCTACTGGTTCGTTGTGTCAGCAATGCCGATGCTGCTAACGGCGACTGTCCAATTGGGCAATACTACCCGCGGAACCGCCGATGGTGGCTCCCACCGTAGATCAATAGTCGGCAGGAGTGCCATCGCGTTTCCGCACACAAACGGAGGCGTGGGTTTTTGCGGTGAATTTCTATGACGCGACGAACGGAGCCATCGGGTGGATCGGGCGACAACGTGTGGCGGGAAGCTTTATCTATCGCTCGAAGGAGTATCTGAGACTGAGGCAGGCGATGATCGTTACCATTTCCGATACTCATCTCGGGACCGACCACCTGGGCCCTCGATATAACAACCGGGAGGACGTAAAGGCGTTTCTCCGGTATCTTCGCGACGATCTTCGGCCCGACCACCTCGTCCTGAACGGTGATATCGAAGATCTTTGGCGTCGAGACATCCGGACACTGACGCGGGAAAACTACGACGTGTTCTACCGGTTTCGGGAGTTGCAAGAACAGGGAACGGCCGTACACTACGTGTTGGGAAATCACGACTGGTATGCACGTCGGGACGTGCGTTGCGGCGGGGTCTCGTACTATACGGAGGATTATGCGGAGTCATTGACGCTTACCGACGCCGGGACAACATACACCTTCATGCACGGCCACCAGTTCGATCCGCTCCAAGAGGTATGGTACTTCGACAAGCTCGCCCTCATCAGCGACGACGCGTTCGGCGCGAAGTTTTCCCACCTCTGGGAGGTATTTGCTGAGATCGAGGGGCTTTCGGACGGGGTCGAGACCGTCCAACGACTGGTCGTCGATCGGCTCACGCGGGGACCGTGGCAACAACGTATCGAACGCATGGACCGGTGTCAGACGGGGTGTGACGCCGAGGCGGAGCTTCACGAGGCGCAGAAATACGCCGACTCGGCACTCGACACTGGCGTCCTGTGTACGGGACACACCCACATGGCGGGTATCACAGCGGATGGACGGGCAGCGAACAGTGGCGCGTGGGTCGGCGGACAAAACACGTATCTGGTGATCGATGACGGCATCCGCGTGCTCGAGTGGAACGACGGAAGCCCGCGCGAGCGGTCGGCGCGCGTCGAGGTGTAGTCACCCGGTCCGTGGCGGGTTCCTCATTGAGAACTTACTGGATGGTTCCCACCCTCAAGTGGTCGCACAGGTATTTGTCCATCCAACAGGATCGCAGGCCATGCTTTCTCAGCAGTGGTATAATCGGGCGAGCTGATTGTGGATCATATTGGGTGGGTTCTATCTGCTTGTGTATACTTACTGGTACATCCCGGCGTTCCGGGAGCTGCCGGAAAGCATTCGTGACCCCCGGCGCCGTATCCCTGGCACTGGCCACTTGACGTCGTTGCGACCGTCGTTCCCGGCACCTTTCTTCTGTTCTTTGGGTTCCGCCGTGCAACGGAGCTCGGGGCATCCGGTGAAAACGTGACTGACACGACGAGCGGGTCGGGGAGCGACGGGCCGACTCTGGGATAGTCGGCGTCGGATGGCCGCGTGACCGACGAAATCGGCGATTTCTGGGCGGTCGAACCTGGCGCATCTTGGTAGTATCCTCCCATCGTTCGCCTACGTCAGGGGCATCACCTGGCGTGGTCCGACAGCAGCCCAAACCGTAATCGGTCAAGAAAACGTGTCGTTCGATCCGATTCGAACACGCTCGAACGATCAATGTATCACTCGCTGACGAAATCAATCGACAGCAATGCTGGCTGATGTGATGACTCAGTAGGCAGGTCGCTGCGCCTTGATCACATGGGCGAGGTGTTGTTGCTCGTCAGCGAGCAGCTCGGTGAAATCGTCGGCGGTAATGATTCCGACGAGTTCGTCGTCCTTGCATACCGGGAGCCGCCGAATGCCGTGTTCACTCATCATCTCGGCGGCCTCATAAAATCCGGCGCCTCGGTCGATCGTACACAGATCATCGGACATGACCTCCGCCGCAGTCATCTTCTCCGGATCCACGCCTTCTCCAAGCACGCGAACGGTTAAATCCCGGTCAGTGACGATGCCAGTCGGTTCAGTATCCTCAGTAATGACGACACTGCCGACAGACTCTTCATCCATCGTTTGTGCAAGTTCGACCACTGATGCATCCGCTCCAGCCGTGACAACTTCGCTCCGCGCAAGGTTTTCGATGGGCATTGGGATATCCCCGCTCGCGCCATTATACCCCGATAAGGATAATCAAGGGTAGTGGTTGCAATAGCGTGGGAACAACGACCAACTATTTAGGAGTTGATGCACGCCGGTCTACGGTTTCTGGGCCACTGCGATGACTTGAGACGGGCATACAACAATTGATCAACATCCATGCGTAGTTACGCGAAGTTACCCATTTCCCGGCGCTAACGCAGAGGCCGTTCCCAGCGACCCCCGTCATCCTCGAGTAGTCGATCAGGGAGTTCACGACTTCACGTCTCCATTACCGGACAGCGGGTAACGCGACTCGACGCGCTTCGTATCGAACCCTCCACATTATCGCCGAGTCGCGGGTGAACGGTCGCGAGTGTCTCGATACAGCATGGATCTATCCGACCGGTGTAATGAGCGTTCCCCGGTGCGCACGAACCGAATCGGGTAATCGACACGAATAGACGATTCTCGCCTCTGCTCCGTCGGGGATTGAATCGCGGTTGGCAGCGTTGGAAATATCCCCGGTGATCGGGATCTGGCCAGAGTGAAAGCGTGTTCCTGCTGGGTAGCGACACGACTCTCGAGACACGGGCGTTCGGTTCGGTCGGTATCCATCCCCGACAGCGGTGCATGGCCTGTTCACGTTTCCCCGAGATGTCGTATATTGCCTCCAACTGCAGGTGACCCGTGCCCGGTTTACAGCCCCAAGAGATCCGCGTGGCGATCGAGGACCGTGTCGAGTTCGATGTTCTTCTCCTCGAGTTCGTACTGGACCCGAACGATCGGTTTGTCGATATCGAGAAGCCGGCTGAGATCGTGTGGTGTCCCCGTGATCACGACCTCGGGATCGACGCGTTCGATCGTTGCCTCGAGATCACGGAGTTGCTCGTCTCCATATCCCATCGCTGGCAGCACGGCCTCGAGGTGATCGTACCTGTTGAAGACGGCTTCAAGCGAGCCGACGGCGCTGGGTTCGGGATCGAGGATTTCTCCGGCGTCGTACTGACGGGCTGCGATCATGCCTGCCCCGAACGGGGCATCACCGTGGGTTAACGTCGGCCCGTCCTCGACAACTAGGACCCGACGTCCCTCGATGGCGTCGCGATCGGCCGATATTACCGAATCCGCGTGGATGATCGTCGCGTCGGGATTCGTCTCTCGAACGTTCTCCTCGACCTCGGCGATGGCGGGCTCCTCCGCCGTATTCTCCTTGTTGATGATCACGTAATCGGCGAGACGGAGGTTTGTTTCACCGGGATGATACCGGATCTCGTCGCCCGGTCGGTGCGGGTCGGCGAGGACCAGATGGAGGTCCGGAACGAAGAACGGCAGTTCGTTGTTTCCGCCATCCCATACGATGATTTCGGCCTCCGAGCTCGCCTGCTCAAGGATCGCCTCGTAATCAACCCCGGCATAGACGACATTGCCACTCGTGACATGTCCCTCGTACTCCTCGAGTTCCTCGATCGTCAGGTCGTGCTCGTCAAGGTCTTCCATCGAGGCGAACCGCTGGACGCGTTGGTCGACCAGGTCGCCGTATGGCATCGGTTCACGGACCACGACTACTTCTTTCCCCCGGGCCGATAGAAGATCGGCAAGCTTGCGACTCGTCTGGGATTTCCCACATCCGGTCCGAACCGCATCGACTGCAATTACCGGAACTGGTGATCGAAGCATCATCCGGCCGGGCCCGATCAGGCGAAAATCGGCACCCGCAGCGAGTGCCCGGGAGGCCCGCTGCATGACGTACTCGTGGGACACGTCGGAGTACGAGAACACCACCGTGTCCACGTCTTTTTCGCGGATGATAGTTTCCAGCTCGTCTTCCGGATGAATCGGAATGCCTTCGGGATACCGCTCGCCGGCAAGTGCTGCCGGGTACCGGCGCGTCGGTGGCGCATCGAGCTCACCGATATTCTGGGCGGTGGTCTGTGTGAAAGCGACGACCTCACACGTCTCGTCATCACGAAACACCGTGTTGAAATCGTGAAAGTCACGGCCTGCAGCCCCCATGATGAGTACCCTCGTCGACGTCATAGTTCAACTTGTTCGGCGCCCGAACGAAGAGTATGGTGGGCGATCGCCACGGAACGGGAACGAGTCCTGTCGTCATCGCGCTCGGCGGTAACACGTTGTTGGGACAGCAGGGAGTGTGGACGATCGACGCACAGATCGATGCAATCGAACGGACTGCGACAAACGTCGCGGCCGGCCTCGACGCCGGCTACGATATCGTCCTTACGCATGGAAACGGCCCGCAGGTCGGGAACCTGCTGCTCGAACAGGATCAGGTCACCGAGACACCACGATTACCCCTTGATGTCCTCGTCGCGGAGACCCAGGCACAGATCGGCTATCTCCTCCAGCAGCAGCTCGGCAACTCCCTGGATACCGACCAGGAGTTTCTAACGATCCTCACGCAGGTCGTGGTAGATCCTGAGGACCCTGCCTTCGGGAATCCGACCAAACCGATCGGGCCGTTCTATCGCGAATCGGAAGCAACCGAGAAACCGTTCGAGACACGTCACGTTGGCGGCGATTCTTATCGCCGTGTCGTGCCATCGCCGGAGCCGGGCGAAATCGTCGAACAATCGGCCATTGTGCGGTTGGTTCGGGACGGGACCCTGGTGATTGCCGCGGGCGGTGGCGGTGTGCCCGTGATCCGAGACGACGGACTCAGAGGCGTCGAAGCCGTCGTGGACAAGGACAAAACCTCACAGGTACTCGCGGTGGAACTCGGGGCCGAGGTGTTCGTTATCCTAACCGACGTCACCCACGCGTACCTGGATTTCGACACCGAAGACGAGCGCCCGATACGCGACGTCTCTTCGAGTGCCCTTCGCTCGCACTTGGAGGCCGGTGAATTCGCCGACGGAAGTATGGCGCCAAAGATCGAGGCGTGCATCCGATTCGTCGAATCAGGCGGTGAATTCGCGGTTATTACGACACCAGACAACCTGGAGGCGGCCCTGCAGGGAGAAACCGGGACTGTGGTCAGAAAGTAGTCCGAGATCACCGCTCGGGGCGCCAGGTGCAATCCCATCGCCCAGGTATCACCCGATTTCTCGTCGGATACTCCCGTTGTGGGTGTCTCGGGCGTGAACTACACGACCGAGCATGCCGGGGCGTCGACCGCTCCGGATCGATCCTTCCGGGTTCAACGATGCTGGTTGGCACAAGTCAGAATTTCGTCATCGTCGATGCGTTCGTTCCACCACATCCGAGACATGCCCGCCCCGGTAGCCGGCCAACAATGACGATCGGTACTGGATCGCCGGCTCGAACGACTCGACATCCACCCTCGGGTTAACGAAACGGCATCCTGAACGTTGGAGATTTCAGGTCAGTCGTCCCACCGGGCAGCACCACGGTGAAACATCGATCGGTTCGATGATGTGTGGGTCCAGCAGATTCGGAGGACCTGAGACATCTGGGTGAGAAGGGCTGTCTGCCCGCTATCGCCGCCGTCTACGGCCGAGCTCCCACATTGCAATTCCGAAGATCGTGGTGATGGGTAGTGTTATGGCGGCGCTTCCGAAGATCATCTCCTATGGCAGAAGATAGGGAGATCGGATCGGAGAGGCCGTTTCGCATCAGGCCGGGAGATATCCCGAACCGGGGGATTACTTTCGTCGATCACGAACGAACCGGTCGGTCCGGTCACGGCGGTCAGTGCCTCGTCGAATGCGGAAACGGTGATCTTCTAGCCTTCTACAGCAACGTCTCGGGCGAGATATGGAACGGTCATGGGGTCGCCGGATGGTCGGAGTATCGTCGCTCAACCGATGGCGGGAAAACCTGGGACGAACGGACTGAACTCCCGTATTCGAAACGAGTGTGGGAAGAGGAGGACGTGTACTCGGCGCTCGCCTTCGCGGCGGTGAAAGCACCTGACGATAGTCTAATCCTCGTCGTCTCGCGGTTCCAGAACGAGCGGTGGATCAAGCAGCGCGGACCGGTCTATTTGCGCAGCACCGATCACGGGAAAACCTGGACTGAAGCCCGAGAGCTCGAACCGAGGGCAGCGCCGGGTGACGTGGCCCTGACGTTTGACGCCGCCTTCACGAAAGACGATACGGTCTATCTCGTTCTTTTCGGTGATGACGGCAACATGGGGTGGGGCCCGTATTCGCTCTACGTTTCCGAGGACAATGGGCGAACGTTCGATCGGCGGAGTACCCTGCCGTTTCACGAGCACGACTACTACGTCACAGCCGGGGTCATCGAGGACGGCGACATCATCGTCTATGCGTACTCCGCACATCACGACGAAGTCGACGAACGGTTCGTGCCCTACGTCATCAGCCGGGACGAGGGGCACACGTGGACGGAAGTCCTCCGGGCGAATGTTCCAAAGCGGATCCGGAATCCCCAGCTTTCCGCTCGGATCGGCGACCGGTACTTCCTCCACGGCCGAAGCGGCAGTTACGGCGATAACGCCAACAATTTCGTCCTGTACGCCTCGGATAATGGAATCGACTGGAATGAAGGCATCTATCTGTACGATGGGGGTGCCGGCGGGGACTGTTACTCCACGAATCAGGTCGTCGGTCGAGACGACCCGGCGGTTCCGAGCCGGCTTCTCATCCAGTCGAGTATCAACTACGATCCGGACTCGAGGCGGGTCAACGAGTGCCACTGGTGGGTCGAAGACGTCGTCGGGACGTAGCCACGATGGAACCCGTGGGCTGGACGAATGCCGACCAACCGGATGTGATCGAATGCCGCGACGTCCTCCGTCGGTGACTTGTTCCGTGAATGGGCAAGACATTGTCTACTGTCCAACTGTATCGAACTGGTCGTCGTGACATGGCGTTCTGATTAGTTTGTTAGGTATGACTGGTCGAACCGCGATGAAATCGTTCGATTACAGCCTGATGGCATGTAACCTAGGGTCGGTAGTGTCGTTGAGATGCCCCTCCGTCGGAGAGAAGACAACTCGAACACCCGAGGTAGTCATTTCGGGACGCCTATGCTGGTCCGACTCCGACAAAGAGGGTCATCTGCACACACCACCTTTTGCGGGGGAGGACGAGCGACAGCTGCCGGCACATCGGGGCGTGGAAGCACGTTCTACCACGAATGAGACCTCGGCGTCAGTCGATGTGCTCATCCACGGCAGACCGAAACGATGCCAAACGATTGGTCAAAAATGCGCCGTCCGCACCGAGGGCAACATACCCGACACCGGCATCGATCCACTGGCCGGCGATTTCCGGCGTGTCCGCGAAGGCACCGACGACTACCTCCGCTGCCTGCGCTCGGTCACACACCTGTCTCATGAGCGATTCGACATCTGGATGGGTAACCTCACCTGGGATTCCGAGCGATTGAGAAAGGTCGTAAGGACCGAGGAAGACGACATCGATGCCTTCTACGGCGAGAATCTCGTCGATGTTTTCGATCCCCTCGGTGCCTTCGACTTGGACGATGAGGATTACCCGTTGATTTTGCTTGTCCGTATACTGTTCCTGTCCCCGGTAATCCCCAGCCCTGACGTACTGGGACAGTCCCCGCGTGCCGATCGGATCGAACCGGGCCGCGTCAACGGCCCGTTCGGCATCTGCACGAGTTTCCACCTGTGGCACCTGAACGCCGGCAGAGCCGATGTCGAGCGCCCGTTGAATTTCGTGTTTCTCGTTGGCACGGACCCGCACGATCGGCGCAGCCCCCGCTCGTTGTGCCCCTGCGGCGAGGTGCATCGACGTTTCCGCCCCCAACGGACCGTGCTCCTGATCGAAGATCACGAAATCGAACTCGGCGATGCCGATCATTTCTGAGACCATCATCGAATCGATGATCTGGAACGTACCGACGACGGTTTCTCCGTCCTGTAGTCGCGCCCGGATCGTGGATTGTGACATGGTGTCTCGTGCTACCGTACCGAGAAAACGTTTTGCGATCGAAACCGATCGATTCGAATTCCGCGACGACCTCCCCGTAGCATTGCCGCCCGAGGCCTCTCATCACGGAGTTCAAATCGGGAGGGCACGATGAGGGTGAGAGTTGAGGGAAAAAGATACAGCGGCTTGACGCCGACAGGTTTCAAGGTTCGTGGGTGGTTTGCGCCTTGTTGTAGCGCAATTGCTATTCCCATCGAAAGTTCCGCGAGTCGATGGATCCGAGAACGATCGTTTACGATGACAAGCCAGTTGTGTGGATTGTCGCACTCTACCTGGATGAGGTGGACAGTGAGAGGAATCACCACAAACATCATCGTGAGGCATGGAGTGATCGGGTTATGTGGTTGTGCCCGGTCGAATGGCGGACTCTCCACGGCCGTTGTAGAACATGCCGTGGAGTGCCCGAAAATTCGATCGGAAGGTGGTAGTGGGGCGTCAACACGACCTGCTTGGCAGTCTGAGGTGATCGATTGGCGGCACGTCGCGAACCCGTCCTAGTCGTCACCCGACATTAGTGGTCACTGCTGATGGCTGTGCCTCTACCTGCGGGTCGCCTACGCTGGAAGATTGTCGGTTCCAGTTTTTTTCGCGCAGCTAACCCCGACTCAGTCCCGCCCGAATCGGGGATCAATCCTACGCATGGCGCACATCGAATTCGACACCAAGCTCCTCGAGATGCTGAAGCCCGTCGAGCCCGATCCCTAGAATCTGGAAGGTCTCCCAGGGGACGTAGCCGCCAACCCTGCCGATACCTTTCTGGAACCCGTGCTGATCGCTCCCCGGGACGAGTTCGACACCCTCGCTGTGGAAGACACTACACCCCGCCCGTAGAACCTGTAAGGCGGCTGGGAGGTTTGTCCCACGAGTCCGATAGTGGGTATTTCCGTTCACCTCGACCGGGATATCCCGGGCGGCAGCTGTCTCCGCTACCGTTGCCACATCGAACATCATGAACCGGTCGATGGTCGCCAAGTCGTATTCGTCATGGGAACGCAGCGGCAAGTCGGTAACCCAGGGTTCTGGATCGGCCTTCACGAGTCGTCGATTGATCGATCCGCGAAAGGGGTGGGGAACGAATAACGGAGTTCCGACCGTGTCCCGCCAGTCCGCCAGTTCCTCCAGGCGGTCACAAATCGCGGTCGTGTTTTCGGTATCGCCGGCGTCGAGAAAGGGGACCTCCGCGATAAACAAATCGGCGAGGTCCGTCACCGAGCATGGAATGTCCTCGAGCAGCTCACGACCAGAAAGTTCCGGAGCAAAGAGCAACTGGAGATCCGGATATTTTTCACGTGCGCGTACCACATCGGCGTGATATTCTTCGAGACCCGCGAGATTACGCTGATAGCCCGAGTATCTCGCCGCATCACGTTCGTGCAAATAAATGCCCAGATGATCGGTGAGTCCCAGGACCTGGCGACCGGTGAGTCGCGCATGGGTCAGATAATCGTCCAAGGTCAGCTCTCCCTGTCGCTCGAGTCCCGCGTGATACTGGAGATCGATGTTGTGGACATTCATCGTGGCGCGATGATCGATCAATATCAAGACCTGAGGATAAGTCTACGGGAGGTCGCACCGGTGACGCCTTGCCCGAGGTGCAGACTGACGGAATCAAGTCGGTCGCGGCCACTGTTTACCACCGAGCGAGGTTCCTCGAACGGAGAATCCTAGCGTGATCCGGCTACGAATTGCCCTGACCGGAACGGGATCGAGATCTCGAAGTAATGTCGCTCACATCGAAAACGTACATCCCCCGGTGCCCTTCGTGGGTCGAATCGATGCAAATCATCGTGCCGTCCCGGTTCCAGCGAGGATGCAGGTCGCAGCGAAGCGGCCGTTTCGGAACGGCCGGCGAGTGAAACGAGCCAAGATCGATTCGGGTTGTCTCCTTGAGATCGTAGAGGAACAAGCTACGTCGTCGGGCCTCGTCTGCGTACGTGTCACACACCATCCATCGCTCGTCGTCGGGAGCGAACGAATTGTGTCCGTCCTCGTCAATTAGCTCGGGTAACACCACCGAAACGTCGCCGTTCACCAAATCGTATCGATGAAAGGCGGTACCCGTCGTTTCCTCACGGGTCCAGGCGACGAGCTCCCGAGGGGAACGCCAATCGTAATGGCTAGCCAGGCCATCTACGAGGCAGCTGAGATTCCCGCTGGAGAGATTCAGCACATACAGGCGATGACACCGTTCACCAGACGGATCGTGCCACCGATGAAGGAACCCGACCCGCTCGCCGTCGGGGCTTATCTGGGGATGGTTGATCCAGTGCGTGGCCCCCACCATCGATTCCCGAGGATCGAGCGCTGCGAGGTCTGCCAGCGAGACGAGTAGTCGGTCCGAATTCTCGTCGATGTGGAGGGCGAACAAGCCATCGTCTGCTGGCGCCGGGTCGACGTCTTGTTCTGAGTTGGATGGGCGGTACCCGTACCCGGGACGTGTCTGGTGTAGTCGCCGAAAGTTGATGGTAACGGATCGGTCGCCGTCGGGTGTAATGGCATAAATCGGTCGGCTGAGCGTGCGGCATTCGCCACTCGTTAGATCGAGGACGCGAGCTACGAACGACCCACGTTCCCGATCGTTATACACCACTCGGGATTCGTATTCGGGGCCAAGCCACTGTAGCATCGCTCCTTGCTGGAAATTCCAGGCTGTCGTCGTCCCGAGGCAAGTGGTGGAGCCTGTTTCATTGTCGATTAGGCAGATGTCGGCGCTATCGGTGGCACCCGGCGAGCGGGCGTCGAAGTCGACACCATGTGCGAGCAGCCACTCCTCGGTCTCGTTCCACGGAGATTTCTCGTAATACCCGAAGAAGTAGTGGCGATCGGGAGGAGTAACGGATCGAGCCTCGGCACGCACCATAGCGAGGCGTCCCCCGCGTCGTGTTATAACACTTCTCTATGCCACTCCCTTTGGTCGGCGTCGCAATGTAGGTCAGCATCGATCTGTCTCGCCTGCCTGCGTGTTCGAGGTACTGGCACCCAATCTGGTTGGACTCGACGCTGATGATGCGACACGAGCTTCGATGGCCGACTGGCAACCCCGAGGCCGGGTAATCCGGTAAGCCCGTGGGACGCAAGCTATCCTTGTATTGTTGCCTCCGGACGAGGAACGTGGTCGGATCGCTGCTGGCGATCCGATCGGACGGCGTCAACATGGGCATCGACTCGGCGGATCGTCGTGGTGACACGCATTGCACTACCGACGACCACCAACCCCGGCCGGGTCGTCGAAATCTTCCGCCCTCCGAGCAAGACAGCAACCTCGTGAAATGGTAATCGCGGTCGTCGAGATCAATCTGCCGGCGAGCGCGACCGGCTGCCGGTAGGCGTCTTCGAGGGATCGGGCACGAACGCCTCTCTGGCAGGGGGATCCGATCACCGACGCGCCCAGGGAAACGCGTAGGTCGGGTCGTTGTCGAAACGCCGGATATCGGCGTCGATCGTTATGCCGCCGCCCCCGGGCAACGACACCGAGAAGATAGTATCTGCAACGGATCGACCCACATGTTGATTTGGATCCTCGCCGAGCGGGCTCGTCTCGACCGCCGTGAACGTGTGTTCGGCGTAGCCGCCGGCCTGGATAAGCACCGTCCGCTCGCACGCCATCGTGTTGACCAGCCGCAGCGTCACCGCATCCTCGGCGAGGTCCACGACAAGGGCGGCGACACCGGGCGGCAGCCCGGGTCGCGGCCGATCCGGATCGAAGTACCGAACAGTTGCGACGGTGAGTCCCCCGTTGTAGATTACCTGCGGTGCCCCGGTTGTCAGCTGAACGAGCCCCTCGGTGACCACGGGGTTGCGTTCCTGGAGGTACCAGTCGCCATAGTGGGCGGGGTCCTGATCGTCGGTCCGCACGAATTCGACACGTTCTTCGATCAGATCGAGTGTGTGTTCGAGCATGCGTTCCGGATACGCCTCGTCCGAACCGTCGACGTAGTCGGCCCAGTTGGCGTCGTTCCCGCCGAGCCCTTTCCCGTCCGCGCGGAGGTCCCCACCCGGGGGAGCCAGCTGGTCGAGACGGGCGCGATCCTCGTCTTGTCGGGAACAGTACCAGATGTGCGCCGGGAACCCGGGACGTTCGCGACGATACTGGAACCAGCCGGCTTCGGCATCCGGATCCTGTCCTCGCTCCCGTGGAAGTTCGCCCGCGTCCGCGTACCGGGTGGGAAGTTCGAAGCCGTCATCTCCCGGTCGGCCTCTCTCCACGAGGTGGGCGAGCTGCGAGCGAGGTAACTCGAGATGATGCTCGTTCCCAGTCAATGTCACCGCTACCTCGGCAGACCCGATCAAGGCCGCCCCCAGGCTCCGCCAGCCATGCGGCCACGACCACCCGTACCAGCCGCCGTACCACGATCCGGTCGCGCCGCCGATCACCCCTTCGTGATCGACGTTGTCGGGGAGAAGACCGTTGTTCGTCCGGGCGCGCTGATGCCACGCGTCGACGTATTGGGCGACCCAGTCACGGAACCGCTCTTCGCCGGTGAGCAGGAAAGCGTTCGCGACCAGTCCGGTGACACCCAGGTTCTGGGGTGTGTCGCTTTCGGCACATCGGTCCCGAATCGCCTCGCCCATCCGGCGAGCCTTCTCCTCGTCTTTGAGATCCTCGACCGTGTCGATCCCGTGTAGGTCGTAGTACGGGAGTCCGTAGTGTTCTTTCCACGCGGAATACTGCCATGGGATCCGTGTTTCCGAGTGGGCATGGTACATCGGGGGTGGCACATCATCGGAGAAGTTGTGATACGCAGGCCCCTTGCTCCCGTTCATCGGGCAGTAAAGCAGGTCGTGGTTGGGGTCGTAGTTATCCGGGACACCGTCGACTTCGTTGAGATAGAACCCGGCATACCGGGTCGCCAGTTGTCGGAGGCGGTCGTTGTGCGGCTCGGCGAGACATAGGTGATAGAACAAGAGATACCCTTCCGACTGGTGGAACCAATCGTGGCCCTGTTGGTACTCCCGGACGATCTGTGGATGGCCGAGTCCGGTCGGAACCGCGGCGAACTGTTCGGTGATCGCCTCGAACTCGTCGAATGCGTACTCGAATACCTTCCGATCGCCCCCGAGTGTGTAGTATAGCGGCCAATTCCAGAACCCCTCGTAGACGTCGTCGACCGCATCGATGCCCACATAGTCGTCGGACGGGGGCCACATGGCAGATCCGTCGTCATCGAGATATCGCTCCATGATCAGGTCGACCGCGTCGTCAATCCGATCGATCACCCGCCGCTCCAGAACGGCCCAGCGAGGCGGCTCCTCGGTGGTGGGCGTCGCTTCGAACGTCTCCACGTCCATGCCACGCCACCGTCAGGAGGGTACTAATAATCCGGGGCCTCACACGCATTGGCGATGTGGACTATAGTCGTTGGTCGGACGGATCGAAACGGTGTTGGCGGTAGCGAGGGTTCCTGCGGGCTCACAGAGCACGCCAACCCCGCAGCCATCCAATCCCTACTCGAAGAGGACATCGATACGATCGCTACAGTAGCTTGCTTTGGATCGAGTAAAGCGCAATTCAAGCACCGATAGGACCATAGCAGAAGTGAGGAGACAGATGGAGAAAAATCCACGATCGAGGGCTGTTGACCTTTCACGGAAGAACATAACTGGAGATAATGAGATCATCTCTTTCCGAGTTCCCCTCGGCGAGATTATTTTCATTCGAACCTTGGGGCCCAGCTACCAGGACTGCAGGTGAGTGTAAAAGTCCGCCACGGTCAGTTCTACAGTGACCCCCGACGGGACGAGACCTCGGCACGCATCTGCACACGCGTACCTCCCCCGATGCTGGAACGAATAACCTATGTCGCCCCTCCCGCCCACTAAGTAGCATGTTTGGGCCCCTCACATACCTCGATTGGATCGAGGAACATCATCGAGGGGTCGAGGTGGATCTCGCATCAAGTGTGTTGCAGGGGAACGAAGTGGAGTACACGACCCTCTTCGATCAACAGGTTCCCGGTGGACGCGCGTTTGAAGCGCACATTGCAGATCAGTACCCAGGCGTCGATCCATCCTTGGTCGTGCCAACCGCGGGGGCGACCCACGCGAACTTCCTGGTTGCGATGGCAGCACTGTCACGATCTGTCGAGACTGGCGTGTCCACCCCAGAAATCGTCGTCGAATCGCCGGGGTACGAACCGCTCGTCGAGACCCCACGGGCATTGGGGGCACGGATTACTCGTTTCCCTCGACCTCGAAGTCAGAAGTACGATGTCGACCTCGCCTCCTTGGAGAACACCCTCTCTGAAGAAACCGCCCTCGTGACGATGTCGAATCGCCACAATCCGAGCGGCCGGTTGCTCGATCGGGAGCGACTAGCGGAGATCGCCAGGGTGATTCGGGAGCGAGATGCGTTGTTCCTCGTAGATGAGGTCTATGCACCGCTTGTGCGTTCTGACGAGACCGATCCCGTCGGTGCAATTGGTGGGCCGACGGCGGCCGGGCTTCCGAATACGATTATCACCCAGTCTCTCACCAAATTCTTCGGCTTTCCCGGCCTTCGCTGTGGCTGGCTCATCGCCGATGACCCACTCCTATCCCGGGTCGAAACAATGGCGAGCCATCTCCCGGTTCTCGGCCAGCCGAGCATGGGCCTCGCGAGCCGTATCCTCACGACCGATCGGTTCGAGAAACGCTCGCGGTCCGTACTCGAACGTAATTACGATCGATTGGCAGTGTTCGCGGACCGGGAGAACGTCGTTGGGTGTCCGTTTCCGGGCTCGTCCTTCGCCTTCCTCGGTCACGAATCAGTAGACGGGGATGTGGTCGTCGATGCCGCGATGGACGCCGGCATCCTGGTCGTGCCGGGCCGATTCTTCGGTGCCCCGGATCGCTTCCGCGTCTGTGCCTGCCGTCGGACGGAAACCGTCGAACGGGGCCTCGATAGGCTGGGTAGTGTCCTTGACGGGCTCTGACTCGCAACGATTGCTCGTCCGTTCATGTCGATTCATCTCACTCGTGGGGGTCCAGCGTTTTGTCCGTACGGCCGCAGATGCCCCGCAGCGAACAACCCGTTTCTGCGGAACGTTACAGGAAGCTGTGAGAGCAGTACGAATCGTTCTCGGTGAACCACGTGCGGGGTGATGACTTCTGGAGGAATCGTGTTTGGTGGGACATCGAGCGACGTTTCGAGGGACATCATAGAGCTGAAGATCGAGCAAACGGAGCATGCCGAGTGGAACGTGCGACCGTCAGCCGCGGTCACGTGATGCGAGCATCGAAGGCGCTCATCATTGGGGAAGGGCCAGAGCTTTCGAAACATCCCGAGGCCACCGGCCCGCTCCGTTTGTAGCCGCTTTCGATTGAGGTCAGTCGCAAGGCTACGACAACTGCCAGGCATTCCACTCGGTGACGACCCGGTCTTTCCGGTGATCGTGCTGTAATCAACCGCCAGCACTGAATCAGACACGCGAGTGCTATTGCGAGCGCCCGATGACGTCGTGTTGAGGAGGAGCAGACACCAGCTCACATTCGTGCTGGGGATCGTAGATCTCGAACCCGTGTCCAGTATGTTCGTAGGGCACCCACTGTGGACGGTAGCGGACACCGTCCATTTTGCGGATACTGAGTTGTTTGATGCGGGCGCCCGGGATGAGCGATTCCGTTCGCCGCATGTCGATAATACCATCGAAGAGGTAGGCGTGCTCTTGGGCGAACTCTTCGGTCGTGGACTGCGTCGCACTCGCGAAAATCGGAACAAAATTCCGGTTGCAGATATCTCCACGGACCTCTTTGATGAATTGCTCTGTTCCGTGCTGGACCCCCTGCACCTCGATCTCGTTCAGGGAATCGAGTACGACGATCCCCGAGCCGATCATATCGTTCTGACGAAGCGTCTCGTGGAGATTCGTCTCGACCGAACGGAGATTCGTCGGATCAGAAATCACGGTTACCGGTTCCTGGAGAAATCGGTCGACGAAATCGTTCCATTCGACTTGGTGGCTGGGAGATCGGTGATCCTCCCGCAACCGGTGAGTGAAACAATCGATGATCTGTAGCTGTTCCGATTCGAGGAACGGCAACACGTTCCACCCGAAGGTGAGGAAGTGATCGACGATCGCCACTGGTGGGTCGACGTACGTGACGATAATGCCAGCTTCCCCCCGCGTCAGCGCCCGCCAAACCAACTCCGTCTGGAGACCGCGGTGCCGGATCCCCTCGTGGCCGGTCAGGAGGACGAACGAGTTTGCGGGTATCCCCCACGGAAGGAGTGCATCGAGGGCCGAAACGCCGAGGGAATACTGTTTGAAGCCGAAGCGTCCTGCAAACGGCGATTCACGGTCGGCGTGGCTTTGACGACAGCGCTCGGAGCAAAAGGCCGTTCCCGCGGGTCCATCGAACGATTCGCTCGGTATTTGAAACCCACAGAATCCACACGACCCGTCGCCTGGTGGTGGTGGCGGAATTGGGCGCCTCATCCAGTATTGCTAGGGATGGCGTGTAAAAAGCGTGTACACCACCTACCTGCGATCAGATAGATCGAGTGTGACCGCTTCCATGCCGCAACTGCACGGCCGCCGGCGATCGATCATTTGCGCGGATCGACAGGAAGGCACCAGTTGCTGCATGGAGTATTGGCCCCGCTCATCCCATCTCGCTCCCCGACCAGAGCCCCCAATGACGCTGAGAAGGTAGGCTGTCAGGTCTCGAGAACGGCGTCGAATCCGAGCCGGAACATGTCGGACCCCTCACAAGCAGCCGCGACGCACATGACCCGGGAAGAATGCAACCTCACGACCAATGTCAAGTGGTTCCTGTAGAGCTGGGCGCGGCGAGACGTCGTTGGTCAACCAGCATGCGATTGGCCCCGCCCCGCAGAGCACCCCTAATCGCCACACGAGATCAGGCAGTTGCCGTCAGCCCTCAGGTCTCCCGTGAACACCGATGGCAAACGGCCGCACGCAGAATTGTCAAAGGTGCATTGGGTCATGTTGTAGTACGCACGGACGGGCGCCGGTCACCCCACCCGAACGTCTGGCGCGGTGACTGCCGCGGGTTCGTGGAAATTCGATGAGTTCAACGGAGAGCTAGCGCCCGTGAACGCCACCGGCAGGAAGTACGGACACCCTTCAGGGTACGGGGCGCACTCACGGACAAACTCAAGGTCGAATCGAGAGGGGTCGCCCGGGGAGTTGACCGAGTGATACGTTTCCGATTAACACCTGTCAGCACCCATCCGGAACCTTTGATCTCGGAAACGGACGCGAGTATCGCATTCGCGAGTGCGAGCTAGCAACTGGGGCGTACAGACTGCAGTTGTTCCATGGGTTTCCACATAGGGAGCCATGTGCCGAACGTTCGACGTTAATCAAAAGCTATAGCACCACGACACCCGAGTCCC
The DNA here is from genome assembly GCA_007118975.1 of Halobacteriales archaeon. Classification (GTDB taxonomy): domain Archaea; phylum Halobacteriota; class Halobacteria; order Halobacteriales; family SKNY01; genus SKNY01. Next base: position 32,600 of record SKQO01000019.1, read on the forward strand.
GCGTCGCCTGGTAAGACGCTGACTAGAGATCGCTGGACCACGACCAAAGCGTTGTTTCACCGCAACGATGGTTCCGTTGACTTCTAACGTACGAGACAATTGTCGTCGCGGTTACTGTCGCCCGTTGGCTCCCAGAACACGTAAATGTGACCGGAGTGAACCTTGTAACCAACGCGTATTCGACAATGCGGGTGAAACACTCCCCACAAACGGTCTCAGGAACCAACGGGTACCGCCAGCAGAGACGTGCGTCAGCCTTCCCTCAAGGTCGGTTGGGGCGAGGGTAAGGTCATACATAATTTTACCCTCAAGCTGCCAAACCATCGACGATATCTCAACGAATGGCTGAAAATATCTCCTGGCGGGCGAAATTGGTCGCCCTGCGACGAGTTCTCGCTTGGAAGCCCATGCTCACGCTCGGAATCGTCGCGTTCAGCATTTTCGCGGCGTTTCTCGAGGGAATCGGCCTGAGCTTCATTCTCCCGATCATCGAGCTCGGCACCGCCGACGCACCACCCGAGGACGCGGACGGAATCTTGCTGGCGTTCATCACCGCCTACGAGTTTATCGGATTGCCGTTCAGTCTGGGCTTTCTCATCCTCGGTGTTTCCATCGTGATGACGGTGCGCTACGGCGCAAGCTTTCTGGCGGGTTGGTTGAGCCTCGCCTTGCGAACGTACTACGAGCGACACCTCCGGACGAGCGCATTCCGGCGCTCGCTCGACGCTCAGATCGGCTACTTCGATAATGAAGGAAGCGACCACATCCTCAATGCGATCATCACCGAATCGCGCTACTCGGGACGCGTCATTCGCTATTTTATGCGGCTCCTCGAAAGCAGTTTCCTAGTCCTGATGTATCTGGCCATCACATTCTATCTCTCGCCGGTATTGACAGTCTTCACTCTCGTAGTCCTTGGCTTGCTGACCTACCTGTTTCGCGGGATTCTCGAGCCAGGGTTCGCTGTCGGTGATCGTGTCGCCACCGCCAACGAACGGGTCCAGGAAACCGTGCAAGCCGGGACGCAGGGCATCCGGGACGTCAAGATGTTCAACATGACAGCCGAGATTTTCGACGAGTTCATGCAGTACATCGACCAGTACACCCGCTCGACGATCAAGATCGGTCGCAACGAGCTCGCGATCGACAAGGGATTCCAGCTGGCCGTCGCGCTGACCGTGTTTTCGCTTGTCTACTTCGCCTTCGTGTTTACCACCTTGAGTGTCGGCGAACTGGGGTTGTTCCTGTTCGCGATGTTCCAACTGGCCCCACTGGTCGGTAAACTGAACAAGTACGTCTACCGGATGGAAAGTTATCTCTCGCACCTCGTACGGACCCAGCGATTCATCGACGAGCTCGAGCGTAAAGAGGAGGCGCTTGGCGGCGACAACCCTGCACCCGAGTCGGTCGACATCGTTGCGTTCGAGGACATCTGGTTTGCCTACGACGCGGCCGAAGAAACGGTCTTGCAGGATGTTTCCTTCCAGGTCAAGAAAGGCGAGTTCATCGGGTTCGTCGGCCAGTCAGGTGCCGGTAAGTCGACTGTCGTCTCACTCCTTGGGCGGATGTACGATCCCAACCGCGGCGTGATCCGGGCGAACGGGACCGATATCGCGACGTTCGATGTCGATTCCTGGCGGAAACGCATCGCCGTCGTCCGACAGAACCCCTACATCTTCACCGATACGCTCAAGTACAACCTGACGATCGGAAACCGTGACGTGTCCGAAGCAGAGCTCGATCGCGTGTGTCGGATCGCCCGGGTAGATGAATTTATCGATGACCTTCCCAACGGGTACGACACGAAACTCGGGGACGACGGGGTGCGGTTGTCCGGGGGGCAAAAGCAGCGAGTTGCGCTCGCGCGTGCGCTCCTGCAGGATGCCGACATTCTCGTGCTCGACGAAGCCACCAGCGACCTGGACTCGAATCTGGAACGGGAGGTCCAACAGTCCATCGAGTCGATGGATCGCGAATACATGATAATCGCGATCGCGCACCGGCTCTCGACTGTCCAGAACGCCGATCAGATCTACACGTTGGAGGACGGGGAGATTTCGGAGGCGGGGACCCATCGCGAACTACTCGAAGAGGAAGGGAAGTACGCGGAGTTGCACGCCATCCAGTCGAGTAGTGGATCGCACTAACGCAGTCATCCGAAGTGGACGACGATCGAGGAAAAACGACGAGATGGACGCACCCGGAGCGATCCAGTGGTGATCAGTGGGGCCCATTGAGCCCAGGAGTGCTTCGGTATTTTACCCTCACCGCCAGTCCTCTTCGAGGGTCCGCTGGACGACCTCGGCCCCCAGACTGTCTGCGAGTGCCGCAAACGCCACCCGCTCGCTCGGTTCGCTCGCGTCGGCGACGAGCCGTGAGACGATGAACTCGGGCGTCGATCGACCGAGGGTGTGAAAACGTGGCTGGTAGTCGACTACCAGCTCGAGATCGGCGTCCACCCCTTCGGCGAAAATCCCGTCGATCCGGGCGGCCTCGGGAAGCGGTTCGAGATCACCGGCCAGATGGGTGACGAAGACACCGATCGAGTCCTGCTCGACGACGAGATTCACCAGCCCGTGAAGCATGGCCGCAGCGCTGCCGGGCTCGGTGATCGCCTCGAATTCATCCACGAGCATGAGGGTCCGACCGGGGCCTGTCAGCGGCGGGACGACCGACTTCAGCGTCGCCTCGAGCACCCCAGCGTTGAAAGACGCGTGTCGACGGTGAAAGACGATCGTGTCGAACCGGCTAACCTCGGCTCGCGCGGCCGGCACCGGAAGTCCCATCGCGCCGAGGATGGCAATCTGACAAGCCGTTTCGAGGAGCGTCGTCTTCCCGCCGCTGTTGGCACCCGTCACGACGGCCACCTGCTCGCCGCTGGGGAGGCCCGCAATCTCGTGATCGCCAATCGCATAATCGACCGGTTGTACCGTTTGTTCGGGCGTCGTGGCCACTCCCAGATTCCTACCGGCCTCGAAGGCCAGGGTGTGGCCGTCATCGCAGATCGTCGGTCGGGTCAGCTCCAGATCGATTGCGAAACGGGCCAACGAAACGTGCATCGCGACGTGGTCCACGGTCGCAACGGCCGACTCCACGGCCTCCGCCGCCGTCTCCAGCCTCGTGGACAGTTCTTCCCTGACTGTTTGTTCCCGGGCAGCGACGTCCGCCCTGATATCAGCTGCCAGGGCACGCAGCGTCGAGCCGACGAAGTCAGCCGCGTCTGCGGCTTCGTCAGGGGCAGCCCGGCGAATCGTGTCGAGATCCACATCAGTCTCGCGTGCCAGGTACTGGACCACGGCGCGTTGGAACTCGTCTTCGGCCCGAACACCGCGTTCCCGGACTGCTTCGAGCACGTCAAGCGCGCCTCCCTCGAGTTCGACGATGTCGTCGCGGGTGGCGCGTAGCCGATCGAGGCGCTCGTCCGCCCCCTCGACCACCTCGCCGTCTGAGAGATGACCCATGGCAGCAACCGCCTCCGCTAACAGCTCCGGGTCGATAGCCGCGACCGATTCGAAAATACCCTCATCCAGCCCCGTTTCGTGGAGTTCGAGCGCCGTCGTGACTGCGGCGCGATCCCCTGCCAGGCTATCGTAGCGCTCGAAAATGGCACACACCGCAGCCTGTTCGTCTCGATCGAGCGACTGCCACGATTGGACTGCAGTTTCGAGGCTGTCCAGGCGGGCTTCGATCTGCTCGCGAGACCGAAGGGGCGTCAAGACGAGCAGCTGGTCCGCAGCTCGCTCGGTAACCGCGTACTCGGTCGCCAGGCCGAGCAACTGCTTGTACACCGCTTGCGTATCACGGGTCGCAAGAATCTCCACCGCATCCTCATCCGCCGCCCGTCGAAGGATCGCCGTCACGCGTCCGCGACTCAGTCCGGCGTTCGTGAGCGCCCGGATATCGCCGGATTCGATGGCATCAATGGCTGCTTCGGTGCCGATCGTGGATGTCAGCTGTTCGGCCGTTTTCGGACCCACTCCCCAGTACTCCTGCAACCGCATTACCCGGGATTGCGTCACTCGCGGCTTAGGCGTTCGGGAGCCATGATCGGAAAGGGGGGGCATCGGCCCGGGGACACCACGATTAGGCCAAATTTTCATATATGGAATATCCAGATCCGCATGCCGAGGAACGAATCCAGGCAATACACGCCGTGTTGACTGTGTTCGCTCATCAAATGGTTCACAGACCTCGGCGCATCCCCTGACAGGAGGTCGCCACATTACTCCCCGATCTCCTGTCGTTTAGACCGACCAGCGTGCCGACAATCCTCGTACCCGCAAAGGACACTCGATCGATCTGGTAAATCGGATCCGGGACCAAGCGATACAGAGTGGGCTCACTGAGACGATAGTAACAACTTCCTCGCTGTGAACCGCCTCGGCCTCAAGCCCCCAGGCATTCGGCCTGCGCGAACTGTAGATTGATCCGAACAGTTGCTGGGGAGCGGAGAAAGGCCCAGGTCATACAGATCAATGGCACCGACACCGACCAGGGCTCGCATCCGACGAGACCCAATTACTCGAGCCCGCGAGCGCTACTCGGACTGACTTGTCGCCGGGGTAGCCGCCCGAGACGGCCGACGCCCGTCCGTGTTAGCGATTCGGAGCACTCCGATGTTCGGTAAGTTCGGATGCTTTATATCTGCTCCCGGAACCAGGTTGGTTCAACGGACCGATGGAATTGATCGACGAGCAGGGACGGCTCTTCGGGTATGTCAACGTTATCGACGCGCTAGTTATTCTGCTGGTCGCGTCAGTGGTAATCGCCGGGCTCGTGTTTATCCTCTCGCCGGATCCGGCGAAGCCCGACACGCGATTCGCGACGGTCGACCTCGGCCCGCAGCCCAGTCACATCATCGAGGAAGTGGATGTCGGTGACTTAGTGGAACTCGAGGGACACGCGGACAATCTGACGATCACGGACGTCTACTACGGCCCGGCCGAGGAGGGTGACGGGCACTTGATCGTCCGGACGGAAGTCAACGGTGAACGTGTCGAAGTCATAGAAGATGCCTGGCAGTTCACCTTCGGCGGCGAGCCGCTACGAGGGGGCCAGGCGTTGTCGATAGAAACGCTCGACTACGAGGCCGACGGGGAGATCACACGCGTCGAGCGTGAAGATCCCGACCTCCGGACGAGTGAAACAGCCGTCTTCAGCATTGCGACCGTGTCAGCCGGTATCAGCGACGACCTCGCCGTCGGTGATACGTATACCGTCAACGGGCAGGAAGTCGGCACGATCGAATCGCTCCGGCTCTACCCGACTGAAGACAGCGAACGGTTAGCCCTGCTCGGACTTTCGCTCCAGACTCACGATCGGACTGGCGTTCCACACTTCGGCGCTGATCCAGTCCGAGTCGGGACCGCCGTGGACTTCGAGACTGATCTGTACAACGTCTCGGCCGTCGTCCTCGATCGTGGCACAACCGAGCTTGCAACCGAAGAAACCACCGTGCTGCTGGAGTCAAATCTCACACGTGGCGAGGCGGAGAACCTCGCGGCCGGTGACACGTTCACCGTTGACGGGGAAACCGTCGCCGAGATCGACGACGTCGCCTTCTTCCCGGGCGCAGAGGACGAAGTGACTGCCGTCGTGGCGGCTACCTACGCAACCCATCTCGAAGGTGATGACGTCCGCTTTGGGGACCGCAGCGTCAGGACCGGGGCCCCGCTGCCGTTCGAGACCGGGGAGTACGAATTCATCGGCGAGATTCGCGAGCGCGACATCGATGGGCTCGTGGTGCAGGAGCAGGCGGTGGTCATCGAAACCGAGGTCTCCCGCAGCATCGCCGACCGTATCGAGACAGGCGACACCCACGAAATCGCCGGCGTTGGACTCGCTAACGTCGAGGAAATGTCCGTGTATCCGACGGCCGATCGGGAGACAAAACGGGTCTTCCTTGGTCTCGAGCTGGTCGCGGAGGCCCGTTCTGACGGGCTCACCTATGGCGACCGAGATCTCCGCGACGGAGAAACCATCCCGTTCCGCACCGACGCATACGACATCGCGGGTGAAATCGTCGATCCGGACGGGCTGGCAGAGCCGGGCGAACCGATGACGACGAGCGTTACCCTCGAAAAGCGAAACGTACGGCCGGAACGTGCCGACCGGATCGCCGTGGAGGCCACAGAGCGGATAGGCGGCGAGGAACTCGCTGAGATCACTGACAAGCACGAACGACCTGCCGAGGTCGTCCTCGAAAGCGAGGACGGCGACATCTTCGAACGAGAACATCCGGTCAACAAGGACCTCACCCTTGAGGCTGAACTCGTCACGCGAGACGCCGGCGAGACGCTTCGGTTCCACGGGGAGGATCTCCGGGAGGGTGACGAAATCGTCCTCGATCTCGGGCGGATCATCGTGACCGTCGAGGTCACGCACATCCAGGATTGACCGATGAGAGGCCCCGGAGTCGAGCGGGTGATAGCCGGTTCACGGTTCGTAGCTGCTTGCCGATGTCGGATTGACACCCTCTTCAAACTCGTCTACACGTCTCGGGTCGGCAACGGCGCCAAGCGGCTCACCGACGAAGTCAAGATTGTCTGGGGTGGATCCGTCACCGAATCCGGGACGTCCCGCGGGATGGCTAGAATACAGCGGTTGGTCTCTGGGTCCCAGTTCGTGAACTCGCTCTCAAGTAGCGGTACTGCCCTCACCGCACGAATCTCGGCCGCAACGTCGACGGCGTTGACTGGCGACGTGTGGGGCTTGATCGAGCGCAAAACGCGTGAATCGTTTTTCTACCGGTGGCTGACGGCCGAACCCGAGCCGGAAGTGATCGTCATCGACCTCCGCGAGACCTACACCGCGGGGCCGGTGATCGGCACACTCGATCGGACGATCGCCGAGCTGACCCCCGGAATCGAATCGGCAACCGTCACACAAGCAGCGGCAGCAGGCGCACACCGGTTTCGCCACCGGCCGGTTCGATATCTCGGGTTCGCCCTGGCAGCCTTCGTAGGCGCGAGCGCATCCATTGGAGCGATCACGTCTACGCTGACGGGCATCGCCTTCGCCATTCACCTCCTGCTGTTTGTTGTTGCGATCTGGGGTACCCGCTCGACGCGAACCGCGGAGGAGCTCCTCGCCCATCCGGTCTCCCAGTGGCTGATGGAGGCGTTCGAGCCGCCGGAACCGATCGAGCCAGTCGAGACGAGGGAAGACGAGCGGGAATGACCAAGAGCAATATCACGACGCGCTGAAAGCGCGGACCGCGTTCCGGGTGTGCGCCCGGTACTTCGAGAATCGCTCGTTTTTGCGAGGCGACCGTACCTTGACGGCAGCGACGGGTCCGTCAGTACCTTCATGCTTCCGGGTCGAGATACGAAAACATGCGATGGGAAGTTCGCTTGCTCGCGGTTTGCGGCCTGCTCGTCTGTCTCGCCGGATTGTTCGTCTGGTACGACACTGTCACCTACGACCCCACGATGAATGCATACCCCGGGAACGACCAGATCGGTGCGAATCCTGACGCCTATGTGGGGGAATCCGTCTCGGTGAGCGGTACCGTCGTCGCCACCGACCCGATCGTCGTGGACACCACTCCAGGCGTACCCGATCGGGGGGAGATTATCCTCGAAAATACCGAAGAAACGGCCGAGGTCGGCCAACAGGCGAGCGCCTTCGGGACGTTGACAGATCCCGAAACGCTGCAGACCGAGCGGCTCCTGGTTCGATGGCCGTGGGAAAATCAGTACATGTACGCCGTATCGATCCTGGCAGCATTCTGGATGGCCGGGCGGATCGTCACCCAGTGGCGGTTCGACCGCGAAGGCCTGGGGTTTGTACCACGGGGTGGTCAGGATGGCTGAGCTGCTCACCCACATCCTGGTGGGCTACAGTATCGGCATGTTGCTTGCGTTCCAGTACGACTGGGTGCGCGCACCCCAGGTAACGCTGGTGATGATCGGCGCTGCTTCTCCGGATCTCAATCGAGTTGATCTCGTAATTGATAGCAATATGATCACGTCTACGTTCGGGATTCCATGGGATTGGGGCGCGCTGAACGTACTCGGTGGCAACATCATGGTGCTGGCCATTCTAGCCCTCCTCGTCACCGACGAGTGGCGACGACGTGCGTTCGTTCTGCTGGTGCTCGGGGCCATCTCGCATCACGCCCTTGACCTGTTGCTCCTCAATGCATCGGGCTATTCCTACGCCGTATTGTGGCCGGTTACCGAGTATCAGCCACCGGCTGGCATGCTCTACCGCAGTAGCGACCGGGTGCCAGCGGTGATTGCAGCCGCAGTGGCGGGCGCGATCCACCTCGGCTATCGGTGGCATGAACGAACAAGCCCGGAGTGAATGGTGCCAATACCGGTGGCCGGCGAGCGCGCCCACGATCGGGTGCCGTCCTCCCGGCAGCGGGGGAAACCGGTGTACTCGTGCGGCGTACCAGTCGGTACGGCAATCTGTTTCCGATAGCGACGGGGGCCATTTCACCCCGCAGAACGTCAAACGCGCAACATCCGGCATCCGTCTTCGAACGGTGACTATTCACGGGACGTGCACGATAGTTCGCCGTGTAGCCGGCACCAAGAGCCACCTACAGACGCACTCGGTGGGGCCATCCCCGCAAGTCGAGCTGGGGCGAGGCAACCCACGTGACCCGGGCGCTTCTACCCGTGAGATCGATTTCCTCGCCGGACTGTCGTTTATCTCAACCTTAATAAGATATTGGTAAGTGTGATTAAATAGATGCTTACCGGGTGGCGATATCGGGTGGCGGCGGTCGGTGGCGCCGCCGTTATGACCTTGACTGCCGTCGTGGTGGCCAACGTCTACCTGATCCAGTCGCTCTTTACCACGTACACGCCGCTCTTCTGGCGCTTGGAGCCGATGTTGCTCTCGGGCAGCGATCTGATGCTCGCGCTCTTTCTGAACACCCTGGTCGTTCTCTGTGTGTTCGTGCCGTTGTACAAGCCACGACCCCGACGCGTGCTCGACACCGTGTTTCTGGCGCAAAAACGGGTGATCGTGGCGGGATTTGCCCTCGCGACGTTGGGGTATTTCAATTACTCGTACCGGCTGCCGCGCACTACGCTGGCGATCACCATGGGTATTCTGTTCCTGAGCCTGCCGTTGTGGTTCGTCTGGATTCGTGAGGCCTACAACGGTGCCGCGGATCGAGTCGTCGTAATCGGCGATGACGCCGAACAGCTTCGCGAACTCGCGCAGATGATTTCAGAACCCGTCGTCGGGTATGTCTGTCCGGCCACCGTCGCAGAAGCACTGCGACCACAAAAACGGCGTTTGCTGGCAGACGGGGGCGTCGAAATGCGTCGTCTCGGTGGGCTGAGCCGGATCGAAGACGTGCTCGTGAACTATGACGTCGACACCGCAGTGCTGGCGTTTCAACGAACCGATCGGGGGGAATTCTTCGGCGCATTGGATGCCTGCTATGAACACGGCGTCGGGGTGAAAGTCCACCGACGGTTCGCGGATGCCGTGATCACGGACGGCGATAGCAGTGGCGAACTGGTCGATGTGGCCATTGAGCCCTGGGATCCGCAGGATTACGTCGTCAAGCGATCGTTCGACGTAGTGTTTGCGGTGGTGGGCTTGATCGTACTCGCGCCGGTGATTGCCGGGATCGCCGCGGCGATCAAACTGGACGATGGTGGCCCGGTGTTGTATAGCCAAGGGCGGACGGCCGGATTTGGGGAATCCTTTGTCGTTCACAAATTCCGATCGATGACCCCAGCAGGTGGGTCACCCGACCCCGCCGCGGACGCAGAACGGGTTACCCGGGTTGGGACCGTGCTTCGGCGGACCCACCTCGACGAAATCCCGCAACTATGGGCCATCCTCTTGGGTCGGATGAGCGTTGTCGGCCCGCGAGCGGTGTGGGTAGAGGAAGAAAACGTCATCGAAGCGGATATCGATCCGGGGCGGTGGCGAAAACGCTGGTTCGTGAAACCGGGACTGACCGGGTTGGCCCAGATCAACGACGTTCACAGTACTGATCCCGAGGAGAAACTCCGATACGATTTGGAGTACATTCGGCGTCAGTCATTCTGGTTCGACGTTCAGATCGTCGTGCGACAGATCTGGAAAGTGACGCGGGACTTGTGATGGCGAGCATCACCGAACGTCACAGCTGGTAGCTCGCTTTCCGTCCGAGGATTCCGATCGTCCTCTGGACTGGCCAATCAGTAGGGCTTCCGCTGCATTTCAATCGACGTAGGCGTATCCGTTAGTTTCGCAAGAATCGTCCGAGGTGGTATCTCGACGCGTCGAATCGCAGCCGACTATGATCCCGTGGCGCCTCCCGGGACTGTCCCTCCCGTGAGTTTCCTTGGAGGGACTGGGTGCTCCAGATCACCCATCGGATCCGCGTTGCCCAGCGATGTGTACCACTCCCCGCAGCCAGGTGTCCCCCGGTTCAGGGGTTTCTTGGCCTAGTGGCCCAGGATACTACCCGGGAGATTCCATGAGCCCGAGCTGCTCGTAGAACGAAAGGTTGTCCCAGATGTTGATATCCTCGACAGCTTTTCCATCCTGGAACCGGTTTATCGTCATCCCAGTCACTGCGACGGACTCGCCCGTCGGTTCGATTCCCTCGAATTCGGCCTCATGTGTTCCACGCCAGGTGAAGTGGGTGATGACAGTCTCACCATCGACGAACAAGTCGTGGACCTCGAATGTTGTGTCGGGGAAGGCCCCGCCGAACGTTTCGATGTACTCCGTGTACGCCTCGATGCCTTGCATCTCCTCCTTGCCAGGCACGCGCAACACGACATCATCGTGGAGGACCTCACGCAGATCCTCGAGATTGCCGCTTTCGATGATCTCCCAGATGCGTTGCGTCGCCTCCCTGTTGGCTACCTCAAGTTCTGTGGCCATGATGACGCGTCGCCCACCTCCAACACCTGGGGAGGTCGGGACACGCGAGGGCCAGATGGTGCCCAGGGGTCAAATAGATTGTGCAACGTTCTGACATTTCTGACCGTCTCCATCCTGATACAAATCGCTAGAACCCGGCGTATAGCCGCACATACAGCGTACCGCGCTGTGGTAGGAGACGATGAAACTCATCAATCTGGCCCAAGGTGCCGCAGAGATGCCTCGAGCGTCGATACAAGTTGGTCCCGGGCGATTTCGAGGTGCTCTACAGCCTCAAGATGGATGGGGTAGACACGGGGATGGCGCCGCACCGCCGAATCGAGATGAGCGCGATCGATCATGTCATCCAAGAGTGATTCGATCGCTTCGCGGTCGCCCTCCAGCGCCGGCTCGAACGCCTCGTGAGCGGTTACCGGTTCGCGGATGGGTACCTCGTGGAGGTCGCGGCGCTCTCGGTGGTTCTCCAGGTGGGTGTTAAAACTTCGAACCGCCTTGTCGTGGGCCCGCGCGTCCTCGGCGAGTTGGTCGAGTGCTAACTCGAACAGTTTGTTGTGCGGTGTGGATGAGTGGTTAGCCTGTCGTTCGTCCATTGGTGTGGGGGTTTCCTCCCGACTCGACAGGGGCGTTACGGTCGTGATAATCCCGCATGGCGGTCCCGAAGGACCACAGTCGATCGTCGCCCACCGCCGTCGGTTATATTAGTATTAACGGGCCACCGTTCTTAAGAGAATCGCCAGGAACGTCCGGGAAACCTGGCCCATGTTGCGGGGCGCCGAAAACCCCCACGATTCCTACCTCGACATGGATCGTAGTATGCCTGCTTGGTGGATCAAAGTCACCACTCGAGCGAGAACAACCATCCTAGTTCAGCTGCTCCCCATCTGCATCCTCCCCGAAATACCAGGAGGAACTACGAATCAAAAGTACGCCCGGAGCGCTACGTGTTGGGGAAGAAACATTTTCTTCAGCGGCTCACGGAGAACGCCACCCCGACTCACAATGTCACCGGCACGCTTAGCGGTATCGACGCTGTGGACTCCCACATATAACTGCGAGAGCATAGAAATTCCGACATTTAGATCGAGGGGGGCTGGCGACCCCCGTTGAATTGTTGCTCCGCCACGTTGGACGTCGATCCTGCACACATGGGCGTTCTCGGCCGGGAGCGGCGCTTCAACTCGCATCATGAACGGGATCGATTGCTCCGGGAGCCGGGGAAAGTACTCGAGGGCCGTGCCGACGTCGACGATCCGAACCATCGGGCCGCGGACAAGCGAACAATCGACGTGTGGGCTTCGGGGATCCGATCGTGGAGCTCGGGTGCGCGATTAACAGGCTGGCCAGGACGGTCGAGTCGGACGCGTCCCACCTGAGAGTCGTGGTCGGTAAGAAAGCAGAGCAGAGCCCGATACGCAGTTTCGGCCAAGGCGACGAGGTGATGACAGCTAATTCTCCGCCGTCATCCCCGGACTCGAACCGATAGACGACGCACCCGCGGAGCTCATCTTCGACGAGGTACCCGTAACAATACGGATCGGCATCCGCGTAGGGGTTTGAGGACACACCCGTTAGCGCCACCACGTCTCCGAACGCTTCAGCGAGAGTGTGGTAGCCTCCCCTCAACGAGTTCCACCTCCCGGAGGCGGCGCCAGTCGTCTGCAACGAGGTTGCGGAACTTCACGTGGGGTGTCCGCGGCGGCACCCAAAGGACGCCGGGTGGCGCGTCGCACCGCGTGACGGTATTCGCGATGGCCCACCCCATCAGCCCGTGGTAGGTGACCGAAAACGATCAGCGCGTGACGAGATCCATCCCCGCTTCGCGATACTCCTCGAGTGCATGCTCTAACAGGACGCCAACGTGGCCGTCGCGGCGCCGAGACGGTCGTGTTGATACCCCGTCGATCCGCCGATTGTCGTCCAGTCGCCACGAAACCGTGCATCCGGGTGATAGAGCGTACAGGTGCTTGCCAGTTCCCCATCCACGTAGTATCCTCGGTGGGTTGGAGAGCCACGGCGGCCACTCCCCATTCGGCTCCTCAGCCCAGTGGGCCCCGCTTCGGGCGAGAACGCGTACTGAAGCACGTTCTGATAGGCCCGTCGGTCCTCTTGTTGGATCTCGCAATACGCGTCCATTGGGGACGTGCTGTGGGGCACTACAAAGAAGATCACCACCCGGCCTCGGTCACAAGACGTGTTCGAGAAGATCAACGGAGCATGTGCACTTTTGCCCCATCCAATCGAGAAATGTCACTTCACTCTCATCGAATCTATACGGGGTGTCCGGGGTGAATGATTTGCCGGCGGGTCTCGGTTGTTCGAGGAACACGGAATCGACCGAATCTCACGTCGCGTCGGACCAAAAGCCTCGACATCTCACGACGTGCCTCGAGGAGTCTCTCCGATACCAGATGCCGAATCAGTTGGCCTTGCCGACGGTTCTGACTGGGACAGCTGGGGCGGATTCCGGCAGGAGTGACCTGACGTCGGCTCGGAGTTCCCGCGCGTACTCGAGGCGGATCCTTCGGGCGTGCGGTTTCGACAGCGAGGCAGGGCCCACGAGCGATCGGGAGATGGGATCGTAGGCGTCGGTATCGAAGCCCATGCGTTCGAGGTACTGTACCACCGGCGGCGCGTCCAGCCCGTTGCGAATTGCCATCGTCGAGAGGCGGTGCAAATGGGCGAACGTCGGGATGCCGATGCGATCGCCCGTCACACCGACCTCGCCCACCTCGACGGGTTTCGTGGCTGTCTCCTCGATCCGTTCCAGCATATCGAAGGCCAGATCGATCGTCTGGCTCGGGAGTGCGGTATCGGGCGCTCGCCACTCGACAGTCGGGAGGGAGCGACGGAGTCGGACCGGCGTCAACACCGCGTCCTCGGCATCGAAATGTCGATTTATCTCGGAAGGCGGAACCCCTCGCGCGCTGCCTAGCTGCTTGAAGGCGGTAAACTCGTTGTCAACCCGAGATTCCCAACTCTGCACGCTCGCAGTGTACGGCCAAAGATCACAGAACTCCTTAAACGGGGCACCGCAAAGCTTCCGGTACGCAAACGCGCGGGAAGAACTCGAGTGACGTTCTCCACAATAGTAGGGCGATGAGTTGACGAGAGCGAGCGCCGGATCGAGTGCCGTAAGCAAATTGAGCTGGCGAAGTGTGTGCTCACGCTCGAAATGAATGTGGGTTCCGGCGGCGTTCTTCGCACTCTGGACGCCCTCACCATAGATTTGTTCGAAGAGTTCACCCCGTGTCGAAATCGCCGGGGGATCCGCGGTGGTGAGTGGGGTCCCCAGTGGTACCAGGTGTTTGCCGGTGTCATTCGCCGACCAGATGGCCGTTTGGAGGGTGCGCCTGAACTCACGAGTGAGACTCGCTTTCCGCTCGTGCGGCGTCGTGCGGACTTCGATCAGGGGTTCGATAAATTCCGGTTTAATGAGTTCGTGGGCGTCTGTGATCGGGGTCCCATCACAGAGCCGTCCCTCGTCGTCGACGACCCAGAACTCCATCTCGATCCCGATGTTCATGATCCCGGGTTGGCACCGTCGGTCATCCCCATGGTTCCCGATGACTGCGGTTGTACAGTCAGAAGCTCCGTCGGCTCATCTGCCAGCGGCCCCAACGAGGAACACGCCGGTGACGAGCCGTCGCCTGCGGCGTGGTGCCAGTCGCGTTGAGAACGAGTCATCTTCATAGCAGGTATAACCCACATCCCGTGAAAGGTTAAATAACAACATGATAATATTACGAGAATATTTGATGTATCGAATCATATGTTCGAGGAGCAATCTACCCCATGCACTCTAGCAATTAGGACCATATCTTACCGAGATGACTGACTGAGTAGAAGTGTGTTAGATATAATCAGACACCTTTCATATGAACACGAATCTCATCTGATAACATATTATTAAGCCCTGATAATTCTCTCAACACTCGCCCGAATACCGAAATCCCGGGTGGACAGAACCATTGAATCAGCAGCCTCCCCTCTTCGCACGGAACCCGGTCAGAAGCTACGCGGGTTGTCGACACAATCGACGTGACCAGTGGAACCAATATCCCCATGAGCATCGGCGTCCTGGCGGGCGGGTGATCATGTTGGGACCGATGAATACGCCGGTGTTATCCTTCCCGCTCCAGTGCGTCGTGTGCGTACCAGAATACGGAAAAGTCCTGCGGGCTCGGGAGCGCGCAGGCGAGCCAACCAACAACGGCCGCCGCGACGACCGCATTGCTCGTATCCACCGACACCGGGATCGCCCCGCTCGCAATCAGGACGATTGGCACGGACAGCGCCAGAGGTGCAATTGCCGCACACCGGACCCCCCACGCAGAGAGTTCGCAGGAGGGCCCCTGCGGGGTCACGGTTGCCCATGCCGAGAGGGATGGAATCCCCTGTGATCGCCGCTGTCCCGATGTGGGGCCCCACTCGATGTCGTACGGCATGCCGAGGAGGCGCAGGACGCAGGCATGGCTCAGTTCGTGGACAACGATTCCGGTAATGACAGTCACGAGCAGCACCGGGACGAACAGGAGCAGTTCTACGGACAGGATAACCTGAACAACTAATGGATTAAGCCGCACATATTTGAATCACGTGTTTCCGGGCAGGCGCGAGGACTGCTTCTTGCGATATCACGCTCTGCCTAAGCCGAAAATAACGCACCCGACGACGAATGGCAATCCAGCAGCTTTTCCCGGACGGCCCGGGGGAGTCGTCCCGGTGTGATGGTCATTTTGTCTATCAGTCTTATCTCTGTTCGAGGTCGTCCGCAGACCGTCTGGATTTCGAGGGTGTCCCCCACCTGATTCGTGGACTAGTCAGGTCCGACAATCGGTCTCATGGGCTGTCCGTCAGGGCGAAGGAACTGAACATGTCACAGTCGACTGATCAGCGAAGCGGCGATTGGCACCGCAAGCCCGGAGCGTGTGACGGCGCTCGGGTCAGAACCTTTATCCATTGGATTCGTTAGGATCAAGCCAATGTCCCGGGATCCACTCGCCTCGTCACTCCACGATGTCGCCGCCGGACTGTTGACACCATTCGACCAGTCCGATCCTTCGATCATCCACTGGGACGCTCTCGAGGAGACGGCACAGTGGCTCGCTTCGGAAGGAATCGGTGTGTTTCTCGCCTGCGCCAACATCAGCGAGTATCATTCACTCACTCACGAGGAGCGGGTGAAATCCGTCGAAGTTGCCAGTTCGGCGCTCCCGTCGGAAGCGACAGTGCTGGGCGGTGTGGGCGGCAGTACCACGACCGCAGTCGAACTCGCGGGGGCGGCCGAGGACAACGATGCAGACGGGATCATGGTCATGCCGCCGGACCACACGTTCAAACACGAAGCCGGCGTAGTGGCACATTTTGACCGAATCGCCGATGCGGTCGACATCGGAACGGTACCCTACATTCGCGGGTTCGACGTCACGGTCGATCTCGTCGAACGGATTGTCCGGCACCAGAACGTCGTCGGCGTCAAATGGGCAATCTCGGACATTGAACTGTTCGCGGCATGTGTCGACGCCGCCCGCGACGATTGCGTGTGGGTCTGTGGAATGGCCGAACCACCCGCACCGGCATACTACGCGGAGGGAGCAGTGGGCTTTTCCGCCGGCGTCTCGAACTTTTGCCCTCGCGCCGGGCTCGCACTTTTCGATGCGCTGGAAGCTGGTGAATGGGAACGAGCACGGGCGATTCGGAACCTGTGCCAACCACTGATGGACCTCCGGAAGGACCCGGGCGAGGACAACAGCTACCCAGGTGGGTATAGCGTGCAAGTTGTCAAGGAAGGGCTCCGACTGGCGGGTCGAGAGCCGGGTGGGGTGCGGACGCCGCTCGTCGAGATCACGGACTTGCGCCGACAGGCGGTCGAACGCGAGTATCAACGGTTACAACAGGGACTCGATGACATCGAGCAATCTGGCATCGTCGCGTGAGTGCTTGTGTCGAGATGTGACCTACCGACACAACGCGAGTCAGCACCACACTCGTCGTCAATATGTTTCTGAAAGGTAAACAGCAGCACGGCCTGCAACTCCGCGAGACCGATGTCACCGATCTCGGACGATCCTCCGGCATACACCCCTGGCTGCATGAACAAACGTTTTTCTCCTGGTGAGTTCACCGGATCGCATGCGGATCACGGACTACGAACTGTTCGAGGTGGCCCCGCGGTGGCAAATCCTGCAGCTGATAACGAGCGACGGGTCGGTCGGCTGGGGTGAGGTCTACGCGAAATGGCACTATGCGGGAGAGACACCAGTCACTGCATCCGGCGCCGCAGTGGACCAGTTACTGCACAAATACGTCCTGGGGGAAGATCCCCGTGAGATCGAACGACGGTGGGAGGCAATGTATCGGAGTTCGTTCTATCGCGGAGGAGCGGTCCACATGAGCGCCATCGCTGGCATCGACGAGGCACTTTGGGATCTCAAGGGGAAACAGTACGGCGCCCCGATCTACGAGCTCCTGGGTGGGGCCGCGCGGGATCGCGTCCGGCTCTATCACCATGCGAGTGCGGAAGCAGCCCAAACGGCGTTGGACGACGGATTCTCGGCGATCAAGATGAGCCCGGACCGGATGCTCGAACGGATCGCGTCGCCGGACGAAGTCGAGCGATTCGCACAACGCGTCGCGGAGACACGGGAGATCGTCGGCGATGACGTCGACATCGGGATCGACTTTCACGGACGCGTCGCACCGCCGATGGTCAAACGGGTCGCGGCCGCCCTCGAACCATATAGTCCAATGTTCATCGAGGAACCGGTCACTCCGGAGTACGAGGGGGTATTCCCGGATCTCGCCGCCAGTACAACCATTCCGATCGCCACAGGGGAGCGGTTGCACACGAGATTCGCCTTCAAGCGATATTTCGAAGCCGGTGGGATCGACGTCGCCCAGCCCGACGTTTCTCACGCCGGTGGAATCACCGAAACCAAGCGCATTGGGGATATGGCATCGACACACGGCGTCGCACTGGCCCCACATTGTCCGATCGGGCCGATCGCATTCGCCGCATCCGTGCAGGTGATGGCGGTCGCCCCTTCAGCGCTGATCCAGGAACAAACCTTGTATCGTGACGACGGATGGAAACAATACCTGACCGATGCCGCTCCCCTTGAACACAGCAATGGGTACGTTGCACTTCCCGACGGGCCGGGACTCGGGGTCGACGTCGATGAAGCCGCAGTCCGCGAGGCCCACGGCGTAGACCTCGAGTACCAGCGACCGATCTACGAATACGCGGACGGTGGGATCGGCGATGGCTGAGGACGTGCCTCACTACCACTGGCACGATCGGGACCACCTCACTCGACGTAGTTCTCAGCTCCGGTCGAGCAGTGGCTCACAGTACGCTTTCGAGTAGCGCTGGCACCGATAGATCATGTCACTCGCCTCGTTCTCCTCGCGGTACGGGTCCTCGAACTCCCAGACAATCTCCCCATCGAGGGTCACCTCGAACAGCCATCGCTGGTTCCCCGAACAGACCAGGGTATTCCCGTTCGGCAGGCGTTGGGCACCGGAGACGGCCGGACTATAGAAGGAAGCGTCTGGCTCCTCGGGGTACTGCCAGACGATTTCCTCGGCCAATGGGTCGATTTCGATCACCCGTGACCACTCGCGCTCGGTCCCGTTGTCGAAGCACAATACATTCCCGTTCGCCAATACGTGCGGGTGGTGTTGGCCGTCAAGCTCGTTGGGACCCCAGGCCCAGACGATCTCGCCGCTCGGGTAATCGATCGTTCCAATCACGTCAACGCTCCGGTAGGAAAAGACGATGTTTCCGGGCTCGACGCGTCGGGCCGCATCACCGGTCGCCTGCTCGTACGCATCGTTTTCCGGGATCATTTGCAAGGTGTTGTTATGCGCCCAATCGAACCCGTAGCGGGTTTCGATGCGATCCCGGACGAACGCCCACTCCGCATCCGAGAGGAGCTCGCCCAACCGATGAAAGTGGGCTTCACCCCGCCATTCCCACTGTAACCGCTGCTCGGGGTCGATCTCGACGATGTACGGATTCCTGACGAGCCCCTCGCCGATTGCGGGCGTCATCTCGTCATTGAGGGTGTGTACCAGGAGATGGCCGTCGGGAATGCGTGGACTCGGCGGATCGTGTACGCCGACCAGCTGCATGTCGTGGTCTGTCCGGCAGTGATACCACCATTGTTCGTTACCGGCGGGATCGAGCTCGCGGACGCCGGCTTCACCGATATCGGTACGATCTCGCGTCGGGTAGAGGAGATTCCCGTCGGGCAGTAGCTTGCAGTACGATTGGAGGGCCGTGTCCACCTTCCATCGATGGACGACCGACCCGTTCATGTCGACGAGGTAAATCGGAACCTGGTCGTCCGGTTCCTTGTGAATGTACGCGACCAGGGTGTAGCCATCCCACGCCCGTTCAGGGTCATGAACCTTGGGCCCGTCGCTCATCGTGGCGCCTCCCTGTTGGCCGGAATCGTCCACCGACAGAACAGCCGCCCGCCCGCCTTCACTGGCATATGTCTACTGGGACGGACCGTGTCGTAAGTGTTCGTACGAACGGAAACGGTATCTCCCACGGGCTACCACTCTACCACCTGCGACGTGGTGAGCGCGTGTAACGAGAAAGCCGGGGTAGTGGGTGCCACCGGTGAAGCGCAGTTACTTCGGTCGGCAGCGTTCGGATGAAACGCCCACTGGCCGTCTATGATGGCCTGTTAATCCCGCACGGGCGCATCCGACAACGTGACGCGGTCCCCGGTTTCCAGAACGGTCGCCGCTCCATTGAGGTGGGAAACGTTCCGGCCATTGACCATGATAATGAGATCTGGGTCCCTGGCGGACAACTGCCGCGGCGGTCCGAGTGCGTCGAGGACGTCGGAAACGGTCGATCCATCCGAAACGTCTACCTCGACGGTTTTATCGCCGACGGCCTCCCGGATCCCCCCGTAGGTCCGCACCTCGAGTCGCATTCGTATATCATCGTTCAAGGGAGGACGCTTGGCCGTTTCCCCGTCTCCATCGGGAACCATATGCGATAGGGCCATGGTGATCGCCCCGCCTGGATTCGATGATGGAGGTCACCTGCGATCTGTTCGGACCGTTGCGAGAAGCAGTCGGCAGGAAGTCTATCGAGCGCGAACTTTCGGAAGACGCGACCGTGGAAACGTTGGTCGCGGACCTCTCGGCGGCATACGACGAATTGGAGGGTCACCTGTTCGACGAAGACGGGGAACTAGCAGACCGGCTGACGATCACCGTGAACGGCCGTCACATTCAACAGTTAGACGGGAAACGGTCGCGGTTAGCAGACGGCGATAGGGTTCGTCTGGCACCGCCACTCGTCGGCGGGTAACCACCACGGTCGACGTGGTCGACACTCTCAGTCAGCTGTTGCCGGTCCGGCGGTGTGCTCGCGCACCGTCTTGTCCGGTACCGTTCCGTCGGCGTTCCAGCCCCGAAGTTCGTAGTATTCGTCCAGTGCGTCCTCGAACCCCGGGAGTTCGTAGGGCAACCGGTCGTCCTCGCGATCCATACCTCGCTGATTGTTGAAGTGACGTTCGAGTTCGATCACGCGGTCGCACTGTTGGACGAGCGTCTCGAAGGGTTCCTCGAACAGCGTCTCGATGACGTCCGGTGTAACGTAGTCGTCCTCTCCAAAGGCACAGATAATGCCACTGTCGCGAAGCGCCGCCCGCGCCTCGCGCTCTCGGACGACCTGGGGTTTGCCGTCGAGTCCCTCCGGATCGATCTCGCCGTCGTATTCCGGGCGGAGCGTCGTCGAGTACATGTGATCAGCGCCACGATTGGCGACGGCGTAGGAGAACCCTTGTCCCTGAATCACGCGCCCGTCGTGGGCGGCGAACTCCATTCCTTTCACCGAGAAGTTCTCGACGCCTAGCTCGCCGTGGATGTGATCGACTCCTTCGGCGAGCAGATCGCCCTCGTCCTCGCGGAAGGCGATCCGTTCGATCAACTCGTGGACGAGCTCAGCGTTCCCGAATTCGTCGTGGGCGGCGAGGTACGCCGCGATGGAGACGCCACACGAGATCGTATCGAGCCCGTAGATGTCACACAGCTCGTTTGATTTCATGACGTCGACGATGTCCCCAACCCCCTGGTTGGAGCCGAACGAATACACCGTCTCGAACTCCGGACCCTCCGTCTCCAGGCCCGTTTCCTCGTCCCGTGTGGGGAGTTTGCAGGCGAAGGCACACTGCGAACACGCGGCCTTCTTGTACTTTTTCGACTCGACGGCGTATCCGTCGATCCCATCGACCTCCTCGAAGGAATACTCGCTGAAATACCGCGTCGGTAAGGAAAACTCGTCGTTGATGAACTCGGTCCCGGCGGTCGTCCCCTGGCGTTTCATCATGTCATCGGCGGTCGCGGCATGGCGATGAACCTCCATTTGAACGTCTTCGGGCAGTTCGATCTCGGGACGGGCATCCCCCTCGAACGTGATCGCTTTGACCCCTTTCGCGCCGAGGACCGCTCCCAGTCCACCACGGCCGAAGGCACGGGATTCGTATGTCATCACACAGGCGTATCGAACGAGGTTCTCGCCGGCCGGGCCGATGGCAATCTGATGTTCGGGCGCGAGGTCGTGTTCGCGTTCCATGTAGTCGGTCACCTCGGGCACCGTCGCCTGTTCGAGTTCGGGCACCGACTCTACCTCGACACCGTCATCTCTGACGTGGACCATCACGAGGTCGTCACACTCTCCCGTGATCTCGACGATCGGATGGCCGGTATCGACGAAATTGCGGGAAAGATACCCGCCGGCATTCGTCGAAACGATCCCGTCGGTGAGCGGGGACAGTGCCGTCGCGTTCATGCGGCCGGTGAAGCTCATTCGGGACTGCTGGAGCGGACCAGTCGAAAAATACAGTCGGTTTTCGGACCCCAACGGGTCCGCGTCGAAGGGAATACGTTCGTGGGCGAGCCGGGTCGCGAGCCCGCGTCCACCGATGTACTCGGTCAGGATGTCGTCAATGTTCGTTTCCGTCGCGCTCCCGCTCCCGACATCGATCGTCAGTAATGATCCTTTGGCATGTAACATGGTTCAAATCCGATCAAGCTAGTAGATAAATCTTGGCGGCCCCACGGGTGCGGTTTCGTAGGATGGAGTACAGCAAGCGGTGTGGCCGACCAGGGCTTTTCGTAAAGAATAACGAAATCAGTCGATACCGGCGAGTTGGCCGAATCGATGCGTTCCCCAGGAAATCGCACCGGTGGCTCCGTCCCTTCCACTCTGAGGTCGCGCGCTCGTTCCGCCGGATCGCACTCACGGTTCGGCGAAAGTGACTCCCGACATGCCACGAGACGGTACACCGGGTGACGCGACGCACGTGAGGTGTGGAGGCCATCGACATTCCACAGGTTCGACCCAATCTACATCGTGGGAGCACCATGCGTGACGTGAGGCCTAATCCCCAGGTGTATGATACGCCCAGGGGAGCTCGATGTGAAGCCGTTGGTTGTGCGTGCCCGAACCAGTGAGTTAATGAGTTGGATCGTCGATCCCCGGTATGGAACGGGTGGAGGCAATCGTGGGCGGGCTTGCCGTCGTTGCGGTGATCTTTGGCGGTTTTATCGCGATACGAACGGTTAGCCGGTTGTTCCGAGCAATGGTATGGTTCGCCGAGACCGTCGCCCTGTTCGGGTTCGCCCTCGTGCTCGGCTATCTCGCCTATCGGATCTTTCTCGGTTCGAGTGACGATCCTCGCTATACCTCGTGACGAACCGCCAACAGCCCACAATTGGCTGCTGGGATGGGGACATTCGGAGGAAGTTCGACTAACGAGTTGCTGGGCCCGCAGGGGACCCCGCCTCGGGGGGTGTTCCCACCGGAGTCATTCTTGCGTCGGCGTGTTATCGTCGAATCGTGAGGATTGCGAGCCCGAGGAGGAGGAGTCCGATTCCCCACCAGAAAGAATCGCCCGGCAACACGAACAACAACAGCGTTACGACGCCGGACGTGAAGATCGACCAGCCGACGGTCGTTCGATAACTCATGTGATAGCAATATCGCGGGCCCTGGTTGGCTCTTTTCCCACCCCGACGGGACTGTTCGGAAGAGACAGGAGTGAGTGGACCGTGCGCAAACGGTACAGAACAGACAGAAGCCACACCCGCTTGCGATCGCCGGGCCGATTGGACGTCCCCCCGAGCAACCGGAAACAGCACTGCCCGTATGATCGTGGAATGCGTAATCGAATTTTCGTGCATCCATCGTAAACACAGCATTCGACGATCAGCCATCCCGATCAAGCGTTCGTTTCGATCGGAACCGTTCAAGTCGGTCACGTCAGCCGGTCTCAACGACCGGGGACCCTGCGCCTGATTACGCAAGATGTTCATACGCCGCTGTCGGAGCCCCGACCGTTGAGCCGTCCTCGTGAAGCGTCGAGCGCGGGTGAGAACGATGCCGCGCTTCCGGTCGAAGCGTTGTTCACCGTCGCGGGCGGAGCGGCCGTCGTCGTCGCAGCCACAGTGTCCGGCATGCTGCTGATGCTCGCGGGCCGCGGCTTGTTTACCCGGGCCTTCGAGCCCGGTGAATACGGGCTGTTTTCGCTGGCCTTCACCGTGACGTCGATCTTGACAGTGGTTGCCACGCTCGGTCTGCGTAACGGCATCCCGCGACAGGTCGCGTTCCACAACTCGCACGCCAGTGAGGCCGGGCTCACCCCGGCCAGTATCATCACGTGGGGATTTCTCGCGACCCTTCTCGCGAGTGGCGTAGTCTGTGTGGTACTTTGGCTGGGGGCTCCGTTCCTCGCTCATCTGTTCGGCCATCCGGAGTACACGATCGCGTTCCGGGTGGCCGCAGTCTCGGTTCCGGGGCTCGCACTCATTCGGTCGAGTACCGCGGTGTACCGCGGGTTCAATCGAACCCGGGAGCGGGTAGTCTTCCAGGAACTCCTCCAGAAAGGATCATTTCCACTACTGCTCTCGATCGTCGTTTACAGTCAGGCGGGACTCGTTGCAGCCTTGCTGGCGTTTCCGACCTCCTTGTTCCTGACGGCCGTCGCCTACAGCGTGTATACGCTCCGTTTCGACCCCGGCGCGTTCCGGGAGAAGGTTGTCACCTCGATTGGTCGCCCGAGCGACGGCTACGAGCTGTTGGCGTTCTCCTTCCCATTGTTGTTCGCCTCCTTGCTGATCCAGATCATGACGTGGACCGATATTCTGATGCTCGGCTATTTCAAGACCGCAACGGAAGTCGGTATTTACGACGCCGTCCGCCCGCTGGTCGAGCTCATGGCCGTTATTTGGGGAGGAATGATCTTCCTGTATACGCCCATCGCATCCGGGTTGACGGCGGAGGAGGCGATGGAATCAATCCGCCGCGTGTATTTTGCGCTCACGAAGTGGTTCGCTTCCCTCACGTTTCCGTTCGCAATCACGTTCCTCCTGTTCCCGGATCTGGTACTTCGGGCGACGTTCGGAGCCGAGTACGCAGTCGGCGCCGTGGCCTTACAAGTGCTGGCCGTGGCGTTCTTCCTCGGGCACGTGATGGGGCCGAACGGTGCAACGCTCACCGCGCTCGGACACACACGCGTGCTGATGTGGGCGAATCTCGTCGCCGCCATCGCCAACATCATTCTCAACGTCTGGCTGATACCTGCGCACGGCATTGTCGGTGCCGCCCTGGCGACAGCTACTGCCCTGGTCGTACGAAACTTGATTCGGGTGGGGATCGTGTATGTCGTTTCCGGTGCCCACTCGTTCCAGCGGCCCATGCTCGTACCCATGGGGATTACCGTTGTCGCCGGCATCGGAACACATGTCTTCGTGAGCCCACTGATCACCTCGCCGCTGCAGCTGCTCCCGGTGGTGGTCGCATTGCTCGTCGTCTACGGCGCATCTCTCGTGTCGCTCGGGTTTGTTTCCGAGGCCGACCGGGCGCTCCTCGCCTGGGCGGGTGAGCAGCTACCACTCCAGCGCTGACCGGTGCCACCCCGCTCGACAGACTGCGTCATCACGTCAAACGGGTACAGCAAGCAGCTCGTCGGCAATGTGCCCGGAAGGACCTGCCGCGAATATCGTTTCGATAGAGTTCGGCCTCCGTTGGATTCTCACACAGGCACCGCAAGGGACGCTCGTATTTTCGGCGGTCAAGCCCTGTGAACGATCGGACGATCCGGTCTCCCCGCGATCGGAACGAAAAACCGGCGGCCCAGTATCGCATTGATACCGACGGCACAATTCGTTCAGAATCCGCAATCGAGCACATTTGAACCACGAAAACGCCGTGGTGGGCGACCAAGCGCTTTGCTCCCCGAGCGATTCACTCGTCGTCGAAGACCGGGCCCTCAGCCACACGATCGAGCAGTTCCGCAGCCCGGTCGCTCCCCGTGTGCTCGATTACACGCGTGGTGACCCCTTGCTCGAAATACGGCAGTTCCCCCGCTCTCGCCATCTCCATCAGGTCATCACGAAGTGAGCTGCAGTACAACGTCTCACCATCAATCCACGAGACTTCGACGAGTCGGGCGGGTGCCGACAACAACTCAACTTCGTCGACGCGATATCTTTCCAGCGCCTCTCGATCGACTCGGTGGCCCAGTCCCGGGGATGATGGTACCGTCGCGAAGCCGTCATCGACGTCGATTGGATCGACGAGGAGGGAGTTCTCGTAGATCTGATGGCAGTTGATCGCGGGCCAGCGTGCCTGTTCGAGCACACCGCCGAAGTGGAGGCTGTGGGCGGCGGTGATTCCGGTCCCCACGAGTTGCAGGAAGAACGGCCGATCGGCCATGGCAGCAACTGAACCAATCTCCATGAGCCGCCCCGGTGGCCCGGTCACGACAAACCCGTCACAGACCTCCTTGCAGATAGCGGTTTTTGGATCAGGCGTCCCGTAGTGCATGGCGATTTGACCGTCGGTTTCCTCTCGAATACGGCGATTACCGTCGACATCATCCTGGGGGATTGGCGTCTCGTAGATCTCCACCTGCTGGTATTCGTCGAACTCCTGGAGCAGGGTAATCGCCCGATTCGCGTCGAGGAGTGTGTCGTTGAAATCGACGTCGATCGTGAAGGATTCCGGAACCTCGTTCGTTAGGCGCTCGAGCTGTTCCCTGATGTCGAACCAGGGCCTCCCCTTCACCTTCATGTCCGTATAGCCGTGCTCAAGTGCACACTGCGCCTCGTGGACGAAATCCCCCGGCGGCATATCGATACACCACCAGGCGAGCGGCGTCCGATCGTGTACTTGCTCGCCGAGGAGTTCGTGGATTGGTACCCCCAACGCCCGACCGACGGCGTCGAAGAGAGCCGTCTGGATGGCCCAGCCGAGCGAGTCGTCCCACATTTGTTCAGCGGCGTTTCGACCGATGACAGATTGGACGTCTTCCATCGCAAGATCGCCCGACCAGTAATCGAGCATCGCCTCGCCGTATCCCAGGTGGCCGCCGGCGAGTTCGACCTCCAAGACGAGGAAATCCCGCCAGTTCGCTTGGGCCTTGAGATTCCGTCCCGGTACTGATCTGAACGGCACGCCCACCGGGATCCGCTCGATGTGTTCGACGGTGAGATCCATCGTCGAACCGTTCTTCGCGACTGCCATATAGGTTCACCCGCCGGTACGGGTGCACCAGGCTGCCTTCAGGTATCCGGAGGGTTCGAGGACGGCTATTTGGGGACAATGTCTCAACTGAGCGGTGCATCCGCAGCCGGCGGCGCGGGTGGTGGACCCTGAGAGCAGTCCCGCGAGTCTCTCAGCCAGTATGACGATAGAATGCAAGTGATACGCATTGACCGGCACCAAAGGCGCTGACAACCCTCCACTCGAGAATCGCATCAACTACCGTCAGATCCGCAGCGGCTCACACGTAGCGTCGATGTCCCCGCGTTTCCAGATCGTCCTCGATTCCGACCTGAGACGATCCGCACCTGCGGTAGTTGACTCCCCGCATCAGATGCCAATCCGATGGTGGCGTCCAATCACGAAACGTTGGACGGCAGGAGCCACCGGGGGTATGCTGGTCTAATTGCCAGGAGGACACGTTCAAGCTTCACCACCAGAGCCGAGGCGGGTATTCACCGCGAGCGTAAGGTGGCGCAGTGTGGACGCCACACGTTTATTCGACCAACCCGTGAATGGATAGTAATGTGGCCGATCGGCCATGCCGCAGTGGCATATCTCATCTTCTCGCTTTACAACCGCATCCGTAATCGTAGCGATCCCTCCGAAGCGACCGCCGCGATTGTGGCCGTCGCGAGTCAGGGACCCGATCTCGTCGACAAACCGCTCGCCTGGCGTCTCGGCGTTCTTGCGTCCGGACGGAGCCTCTCGCATTCGCTATTTGTCCTCGCCCCCGTCGCCTGGGGGGGATACGCGCTCGCCCGACGCATCGGGCGGCCCGATATCGGGCGAGCCCTCGTGGTCGGCACGCTAACTCACACCCTCGTCGACGCCCTGCCTGCCGTCTGCGGCAAAGCGGATGCGCGCTTTCTTGCCTGGCCGCTCACGCGCGTGCCCGTCGGCAAGTCCGGTCATCCGACGATCAGTGGATTACTCCGCCGGAGTCTTCGAGACCCCGAGTTTTACGCCGAATTTCTCCTCGCCGGGCTGGCAGCCCTCGCCTGGTGGCGCGATGGCGCTCCAGGAGTGGAGCGTCTCACCGAACACCGCTGTGCCCGGAATATCGAAACAACGTGGCTGGATCGAGAGCGACATGAGTGAAGGGACACAAGGGAGCCGTCGCTCATCAGGCTGAACCCGGCCCGGATTCCCGACCCTCTATTGAGAGGCGATTACCGAAGCCCCTTTCGGTCGCCAGAGCAAGGAGTGGCCGTCGTCAGAGCCACAATCCCCAAGCTGGGGAATGGCCCATACGTACCCCGTGCCAGCCCGATGGAGAAAGCGCGTGCCCAGTGAAGGCCCGGCGAGGGTCGACCGAGAAGTACACCGCAGCAGCAGACGATATTGTCTTGAGCGGGGCACGACTCGCGCAATCTATGTCAATCGATACCGTCGTGGTGACGGGTGGTAACGGCAAGATCGGACGGGCGATCATCGCCGAACTCAACGAGCACGGGTACGAGTCGGTCAATCTCGCTCGTGGCAAACGACGCGAGGACGTCTCTGATCGGTACTATACGACCGATCTGACCGAGGCCGGTGAAGTTTACGGCTCGCTGGCCAAAAGCGAGGCGGACGCCGTCATCCACATGGGAACGATTCCATCACCGGTTTCCCACCCGGGGTACGTCACGTTCGAGAGCAACGTCATGTCGACGTATCACGTCCTCGAGGCAGCGAATGCCCTCGGGATCGAGAACGCTTGTATCGCCTCGAGCATCAACGCGATGGGCGTCGCGTACCAGGATGAACCGAGCCAAATCACGTATCTGCCGGTGGATGAAGCGCATCCACTGACCCCCCGGGATCCGTACGCGATCGGTAAACACGCCCTCGAAGTCGTCTGTGAAGGTTTTGGCCGGATGGCCTCGCCCCCGCACTCGATCGCCTCCCTCCGATACCCCTGGGTCGCGACGGGGGAGGAACTACGCGAACGCTACGGGAGCGAGGACCGTTCCGTCGATGCCGTCGATCGAGCAGGAAGCGGCCGTGATCACTGCTTTTCGTATCTGCACGTGGCGGATGCTGCCTCAATCGCCCGGCTGGCCATCGAAGCTGATCTTGCGGGCCACGAGGTGTTTTGGGCAGTCGCCGGGGACACGACGCTTGAAACACCCACACAGGACGTGGTCGAGCAGGTATATCCGGAGATAGACATCAAGCGGGAAGTTACCGGTCGGGAGTCCCTGATCTCGATCGAGAAGGCCCGCAAGCAACTCGGCTGGGAGCCGCAGGTCTCCTGGCAGGACGTGTGAGATAACCCATTGGGGAAGACATCCCTGGTTGACGCCTGCACCTGGACCTACCGTCAGCTGGCCGTGCATACGCGTACGGGTCGATGACGGCCTTCCGGCGAAACGACCCACGGTACCGCTGCAGTATTTTCGACGGGGTAGTACAGGAGCCGATAAGCGGACCCGAAAGTGACGAACGGTCAGCACCCGCGTCCCACTAGCTCGGGACCCAGGGACGTACTCCGCGTTCGCCATCACGGCTCGCTGCGCGAGTCACGTGACCGGATCGACGTCTTCGGGGCAACAGAACCCGGATATCCTGGCGTATTCGACACGTACCGGTCATCCGGGTGGGCTTCCAGCCGGCCCCTGTCGGTTAGAGCCCCCCTACCTGTCGTGGCGACCGAGTTACCTCCCCAGTTTCACCGGTTGGTCCACCGCTAGATGGCTCGGCGAGCACGGAAAATTGCCTGGAGAGACATGAATAGGATGACGAGTGCAAGGAGCATCGCCACCACTGCGAGCGCCTGGTGGAACGAGAGGAAGCCACCGACCATCAGGATGATGGAAACGAGTAACGCAAACACGGGAATCGCCAGATCATCAAGGAGGGCGAGAAGCACACTCCGATTGTCCCGATACACTCGAACGGGATGGAAGGTGCCACTGGTATCCGATCCTTCGATGCCGAGTTCGGTCCTCGTATCGTAGTCGATGTAGATCGGTGGAATGTCGATGTCCGCCCCGAGCGGCGGTTCCGCCGCAATCTCGCCCGCGTATCGCTCGGGATGTTGTTCTTCCATCCGTCGTTTCTTTTCCCGCAAATCGTCTGTCAGTGGGAGGGCACGTACGCGGGAGCGGCCGTAGCCCGACTCCAGGACGACCATATCGCCCTCCTCGATTCCGATCAGTGACATCACCGACGCCGGAAGCCGGCAGACCCGGAACTCGGGGTCGGGGAGCACAGCCCGGCGCACGCGGCAGAGTGCTGGCCTCGTCTGGAGAATCCGATTGACCGGCTCGTCGCCGTACGGATCGGTCGAATCCTCGATGACGCGGACGTTCTTGCCCAACGGCATCCCCAGCGCCTGGTGGAGATTCGTCCCGACGCCGATCTCCTCTTTGCCCACTTCCGTGGCCTTGGTTTCGACCCGCGCCGGCAGCCGGGGATTCGGCGTGAGTAACTCCGTGGCGCGCTCAAGGATCACGTACTCGTCTTCGTCCGTCCTGTCGAACTCCGTCGCCAGCGTGTCCTCGTTGAGCTGGACCACGTGCTCCCGTGCGGATTGTAACTCCCGACAGTTCGTGGTCGTGAGGTAATGGACGGGGACGTCCGTCTCGGCCATGGCGATCGGCTTCTGTATGGACCAAGATATACCTTGAGATGTTAGGTGCTCGAACCATTGCGCCCCGATCGCGCTACGTGTACAAAGGAGACCTCAAAACGATCGGGGAGAACGCCGACTTCCAGAATTCACGGTGATCGGCGCGAGCAGGTCGCGGGGCAACCCGACAGGTCGTCCGCACAGTTCGAGGAGTGTCACGATCGCCCTCGACCCAGTGCTAGCAACATGACGCCGCCGATCGCGAAAAACAACAAAAAGCTCACAAAGGCCGGAACGAACCCGATCGTGTTCGCGGAGAGCCCGGCATACGCGGGTCCCAGACTACCCACGAACAAGTAGACCGTCCGCATCGCACCGAGGTCACCAGCCATACTCTCGTTCGGGAAATAGTCCATCAGATACGCCT
This sequence comes from Halobacteriales archaeon, assembly GCA_007118975.1. Taxonomy (GTDB): domain Archaea; phylum Halobacteriota; class Halobacteria; order Halobacteriales; family SKNY01; genus SKNY01. The sequence continues at coordinate 63,005 of SKQO01000019.1, forward strand.
GCAACCCGGGCGGGACACCGCGGTAACCCAGCGCGTACACGATGACCCCGACCAGCGCGACTGTCGCAGTCGGTGCCGTTACCAACATCCCCAGGCCGACCGCCCCGAGGAAAAAACAACCACCGGCAACGTGGAGCCGGGAGTGTATGTCGCTGAGAAAACCGCCGAGTGGTTTCGCGACGAGCCCGGTCGCATAGAGGAGTGCGAACGCCGAGCTGGCCACCGCGAAGGAAACGTCGTGTACCTGGATCAGAAACAACGGCAGGAACGTGCCCACACCACTTGCGGCGAGCACGTAGAGCGAGTATACGACCAGAATCAACCGTAACCGTGCATCACCGAACACACGCTTTGCCGTCCCTTCCAACCCCAGCTCAACGCGACCGACGCGGATAGGTTCGCGGCTGACGTAATACAGGGCCACGAAGAGGGGCAATAGGACGAGTGCGAGCGGGAGAAACGCCGCTCGCCAGGTGGCGACGGCCACGATCACCACCGCTATGCCGGCCCCGATGATGCCCGACACCTCGCTCCCGAGCATGTTGATTCCGAACGCCCGCCCACGTTTTTCTCTGAACATGTCCGAGAGCAGTGCCCGAGAGGACGGCGAGTACATCCCGTTGCCGAGCCCGAAAATCACAATGGCGACCAAAAATAGCGCATACGACGTTGCGAGCGACAGCAGGACCACACCGACGATTACGAAGGCGATACAAGCGAGCAACATCGTCGTTCGCGAGAGATCGTCCGCGACCCGACCGCTCGGATATTCCACGCCGGCTCTCACCATGCGCTCTGCAGTGAGTGCGATCCCTGCGAGTGCCGCGGTGATCGCGAGGTCGTCGATAATCGCCGGAAGCAGCGGTGGGAGCAACCGGCTCGTGAGGGAGACGCAGAGCCAGATCGTGGTAATCAGGAGAAACAACCGTCCGGTATGGCCGCGAAACAGCCGTTCCGGCCGATTGTAGGCGTAGACCATGCCGGGGGAGTAGTATTCGAGAGGGCCATGGGAGCCCGGTAGTAGATTTCGATTTTATCGCCGGAACCGCCGTAACCATCGATCCCTGGCGCGGTCAGCCGAACGCCAGCGCCCAGGCCTCGTCGAGAGCCGCTTTGGTCGCCCGAACCGCCGCTTCATCCTCCATGTCCGCGAGGTCGTCGTCAAACGGTTCCACCGTCACGGGGCCGTCATACCCCATCCGATCGAGCTCCCGCAGAAACGTTTGGATGTCGATGACACCGGTGCTCATGGGGAGCTCTCGCTCGTTGTCCCGCTGGTCTTCGACGCGTTTGTCGGGGGCGTCGTTTACATGGACGTCGACGACGTGGTGAGCTTCTAACTCCCGGAGAACATCCGTATCGCCCCCGGACGTGTACCAGTGCCAGCTGTCGAGTAACAGGCCGACATTGTCGGTCTCGATTATGTCACAGAGCTCGAGCATGTCGCCCGCGGTATGGATAAACGGGTATTCGTGTCCGGCCCGGAGCGACGGCGTCCCGACGAACTCGAGGCCGAGCCTGACATCGTGGCTGTCGAGCAACCTGGCCACAGGTTCGATCCGCTTCTGATGGAACGCGAGGTTCTCCTCGAAGGGCCGCTCGTCGCTGAATGGCAGGAGATAGGTAGATGCCCGCTGACAACCGAGTGCTGCGACGTCAGCCACGATCGCTTCGAGTCGCTCGACGCCGCTGTGATACTCGGCGTCAGAGGCGTCGAACTGCACAGGGAGCCCAATACTGCCCGGCCGGAGGTCGTTCGTCCGGAGGAGCTCCCGGTACTGTTCTGGCCCGTGTTCAGCCAGATAATCGATCGAGACGTTGATGCCCGAAAAGCCGTGTGTTCCCGCCAGTTCGGCTGCCGCCGGCACGGTTCGGCTGACCCCGACCATCCCCGGTGCCAAACACTTGTACATGGGCCTGCTGGGTCGGGTCGGACCAAGATAGTTCTGGCCCACCGACGCACCAATCTTTCTGCGAGGAGAGAATCCCGCCGTTTACGGCGGACGTGATCCGACAACGCCGACGCAATCAACGTTCAACAGCAGCACGGGTATTTAAGTAGCATCGTGCCGTAACATAGCATACACTGAGGCGGCATGACCGCCCACCTAATCGGCCAATATCGGACTCCGAAAACCAGCATGTTCGAGACACTCTCGAACCGCTGTGGTGTCTCGGTTAGCAATGTAACTCCGAGTCCTCTGTCGGGATAGGAGTAACGGTGATGTGGCCCCGTCATCTGCCTGTCATGCCGACAGGTCGTAAACCAGTAAATATCCCAACACAGCGGCGCGGTGCCGTGGGAAGCCTCGCCGTTTACGGCGAGGAGGAGGTCACAGTGGCGTCAACCCACAAACCACGCAAACACCATGCGCGGCGATCCGTCCCTGGCGCGAATTCGAACCCTCTTCTCGGGAGCGGCGCCCCGTTATGACGTCGTGGTACGGACGACCACGCTCGGGATGGATGTGCTCTGGAAACGACGGCTGCTCGCGACGATCCCGCCGGATCGCTCGTTTGACCGTATCGTCGATCTGGCGTGCGGGACAGGCATCGTGACCGAGGCGCTTGCAACTCGATATCCCGACGCCGACGTGATCGGGGTCGATCTCTCGGAGGACATGCTGGCGATTGCTTGGCGCCGACTCACCCAGGAAAACGTCGAGCTGGTCCGCATGCGCGCCGAGGATCTGCATGCGCTCCGATCTGCCAGCGTCGACCTTGTCGTTGGCTCGTATCTGCCGAAGTACGTCGATCTCGACGAACTGGCACGATCCGTGACGGCGGTGCTAGACGAGCTGGGGGTAGTGGTGTTCCACGATTTTACGTACCCGCACCACCCCATCTACCGATTCGGCTTCGACGTATACTGGGCCGCCCTGGCACGACTGCTCGATCGGTTGCCCGGATATGGACCCATCGCGGCCGACCTGAAACCACTCATCGTCGAAAACACCGACTGGCCCGACCGGCTCCTGGGCGCACTCGAAACCGCTGGGTTCGACCGAACGACCCATCGCGTCCAGCCGCTCCAGATCGCCGCCATCGTCACGGCCACGAAAGCGGGCAGGGGATAGCCGCATGGGTGCACAGATGGCAAGACTGGCCGGTGGTCTTTATCAGCTGTCTCGACCCGATCCGACAATCTCGTGGGCTGTGGGTGCCTTCGCGATCGGCGCCGGCATCGCATTCGGTCGCTTAGGTGTCGCCATTCACTGGTGGGACGGCCTCATCGCCCTGGTGGGCGTGATCGCAGCCATCTCGTTCGGGGCCCACGGCCTGAACGACGCGTACGACTGGATGACAGGAGCCGATCGAGCTAGTCCCGGCGAGGGAACCGGCGGCTCGCGAGTCATTCCAGACGGACGGTTTACGGTTCGTCAGACGTTGCTCGTCGGCATCGCCGGGCTCGTTGTCACCGCAGGAATGGGCGTCTATTTTTATCGGTTGTACGGCTGGCCGGTCCTCATCCTGACCGCCATCGGGGTCGGGGCTCCGATCCTCTACAGCGTGCCGCCGTTGGCCCTCGCCTACCGCCCGTTCCCTGAACTCGTCGTGGTGGTCCCCGCGCTGGTGGGCGTGACGGTGGGGAGCGAACTCGTGTTTTCGGGGACAATCACGGTTGCGGGGGTAATCGCCGGCTCGGTGCACGCGGCGTTCAGCATCTCGTGGTACGTGGTAAGTCGGGTGCCGGATTTTCACGCCGACAGGCAGGCCGGAAAGACGACCTCCGTAGTCCTGCTCGGTCTAGATCGAGCCGGGCCACTTTCAGGAGTGTATCTCCTCTCAGGTGGGCTTCTCGCAGTTGCTGCCGCGAGTATCATCGATCCGATATTCTTGCTGAGCCTTGTGTTCGGTGCACTTCTGGCGACGGGCCTCCGGACGCTCGAACCCAGGCGGCCACGCCAGGCCTCCCGCCTGCGATACCGGCAAATGCGTGTGTGTACGATTCATGCGTTCGCCCTCGCCCTGGCGCTGGCAAGGCCGTGGGGATAGGCAACGAGTGTACAGATGCCAGCAGGCACGATGTGACCGATCATCCGCAGGACCGTTCCTCGACCACATCGGGACGGTGCTGCGCCAGCGAACGGCGTCCCTAGAACAGGACGATCGCGATCGGAACCCCGAACAGTATACCGAGTTCGACCAACTCCAGCACTGGGGTCGGATCCGCCGTCGTCGCCAGTGGACTCGCGTTCACCATCGCGTGAAAGCCCATCACGAAGATCAGTCCGCCCCGCGTACTGTTGTATAGCCACGCCATGATAATGGAGAACATCGGAAGGACGAGGAAAAGAGCGAGCCACTCGTTGCCGTCATAGCCCAGACCACCACCAGCGACGATTGGGACGTGCCAGAGGGCCCAAAGCAGGCCGATCAGGAGCCCGACGACCAGCGCAGACCATCGACCTTGCAACCGTTGCTGCAGATAGCCGCGCCATCCGAACTCCTCGAGTGCGCCCGCGAGCAGCAGGACGAACAGAAAATCCCCGATGAATTCGATCGGATCGACCACATCGACCGAATGTCCGAGTAACCACCCGACCAGATGTCCCGATTGAGTGAGGAACAACGGGACGCAGAGCGCGGCAAGATACCATTGAAATCCGACGGACCGTCGCGGGATAACCTGCCGGATCCACGCCCATACACCCCGGCCAGATGCGGCGACGACAACCAATCCCGCAATCATCGTTCCCCAGGCGATCGGGGCAAACAGCCACCGTGATTGGGTATAACCGAACGAAGCACCGACGGCCCAGACGCTCCACGACCAGCCGAAAGCGATCGTGATGAAACATAACAGCTCGCGTCCCACCGAATCCACCATCGGGGGCAGGGGCATGCACGCTGACATCCCGCGCGCAGGTGGTTAAAACGAGAGGAAGAACGCCGAGTCGGAAGGCCACCGGCCGGACGAGCCCGAGAAACCGGCCGGTTTACGCGCGAAACAGTGGAATTATTCGGACGGCGGCGGGCTGTTCTTACATGCTCGAACTCGGCATCGTCGGCTCGGACAATTCACACGCGCTTCATTTCGCACAGATTGCAAACCAGTCGGACCTGGGGGTTGATCGCTGTCGGGTCGTCGGTATCTGCGGCGCCGAACCCGATCGAACCCAGGAAGTCGCAGAAGAGGGAGGAATCGACGAGATCTACGAGACACCGGAGGACATGGTCGATGTCGTTGACGCTGCCTTGGTCGTCGACCGCCACGGCGGACTGCATCGCGAACACGCCATGCCGTTTCTCGAGGCGGGGCTACCCGTCTTTGTCGACAAGCCCTTCGCGGTCGACCTTGCGGATGTCGAGGCGATGATCGATGCGGCGAGGGAACACGACGTGCCGGTCACCTCGTTTTCGACCGTCCGGTTTGCCCCGACGACGCTTGAGCTCGCAGATCGGGTCGAGGGGATCGGCGAGGTGAAAGCTGCCCAGCTGGCCGGGCCGTGTGACTTCGACAGCCAGTATGCCGGGCCCTACTTCTATGCAACCCACGTGGTTGCCATGGCTGCTCCGCTGGTCGGTGAATCCGTCGAAACCGTGCGCGCCCACCGGAACGGGGACACCGTCACCGTGACGGCAGACTGGGGGGAAGACACTGGCGTCGCCATCACGTACGTGACCAACGCAGCCTACCAGTTTCGGGCGACACTATTCGGGACTGACGACGTCTTGGCAGAGGAGGTCTCCCTGGACGGTTGCTACGAGGCCGGCTTCGAGGTCGTCCTCGACATGTTCGAGACCGGCGAATGGCCGCTCTCGGCGGAGCAGTTGAAGCGCCCGATCGCTTTCGTCGACGCCATCGAGAAATCGCTCGAAGCGGATGGCGCTTCCGTCCCCGTACCTGTCGATCGCTCTGGCCGCCGGGAGTGAGCCAACTCGTCACGAAGAACAGTAGAACTATCCCCGCCACTTCGTGACCATCACCTACCATGGCACGTGAATACACCGTTCCCTACACCGAGACAGCACCGCCGCATACCGACCGCGTCGTGGACACCCCGTGGGAGACGGCGGCGTTACTCGAGATGGACCAGTTCAACTGGTACGAAGGCGGCCCGCAGCCTCGAACGACCGCACGGTTTCTCTTCGACGACACAGCCCTGTACAGCCAGTTCCATGTCGAAGACGATGAGATTTCCTCGGAAGTAACCGAACTCAACGGTCCCACCTATCAAGACAGTTCAGTGGAACTGTTCGCGGACGCCGGTGCCCGGGATTACTATTTCAATTTCGAGGTGAACTGCTGCGGGTATTTCCTGCTCGCTTGGCAACCCTACGATCCAGCCGAGCTCGAGGGAGACCGAGACGTGATCGCCCCGGAGATGGCCGAGCGCATCGCGCTCACATCGTCTATCGAGGGCCCGACCCGCGAGCCCCACCCGGAGGACGAAGAGTGGTGGCTCACGGCGACGATCCCGTTCGAGGTACTGTCCGCAGTGACCGGACGGAACGTCGCCCCGACGAGCGGGGACGTCTGGGAGGCAAACGTCTACCGTAGCGGTGTACCGTCCTCCCAACTGGCCTCCTGGAGCCCAATTCTCACCGACGAACACGAGTACCACAGTCCGGAGTACTTCGGACGGTTCGTGTTCGTGTGAGTTGCGCTCGGACGCCGGGGTCTAACAACGAATGACCATCACTCGAACCTGCGGCCCCCCTATCGCGGCGGAACGCTTAGGCCGTTGGCCAGCGTTTATCTCGAGACCTGACCGCATGGCCCCTATTTCACTTCCAGAACAGGCAATGGAGATCGTTGTTGAGGAAGGGCCGGGGACGCTTGCGGCGCGCTTGAGCACCCGGCTCTTGGACGACACACCGCTAAAGATCACACGCCCGTGGCTGCTGGCGCTCAACTCGCATCGCTTGGAAAAAACCGCTGCCAGAATCAGCGACCGGCCCGTCATCGGCCACGACTGCCGTCCCGGCCGCGGCGGTCGATCAGAGCATTTCTATCCCCTACTCGAGAGGGCTGGATTCCGTGCCAGGTCCGACGCTGGCAACGCCTCCGAGATCGAAACGAACGTGAAAACCGTCTATCTTGCCACCTGTCGATCGAGGACGGGAAAATTCACACCGGTTTACACGACATCGTACATCGGTTAAAATACCTGTGAGCCCCGCGATGAAACCTTCCGTTATACAGGCGGAGTGCGGGCCGAATCGATCTGCGGGCTCCGACAGATTATCCGACACACTGGACGAGTTAATCGACATGATTCGCCAGCGCGTTCCCGGACCGACGCCCCACGACCTGTACCACCATCGGATCAGGCCCCGGCGGGCTCAGTTGCGAGTCCATCGTCGCCATGGATCTCCCGTTCCGGATCCGTGGGAATTGCACGTGATCTCGCCGACAGATATCTCCGGCGTGCTCTCGCCACCGTTCTTTCGGGACGACGGGTTTCGCACGGTCGTCGACGTGAGGGAGGGGGATTGGGATCGGCCGGCACCGGATCGCTACCTCGAGTATTCCCGTCGGAAACCGCCGGGTGAGGACGAATCGTTCGACGAGCGCCGGACGGTGCCGTTAACGACGGAGCAGTACGGATTCTATCGGTCGATTTGGGCCTACCTTCGGGGAAGAAAACCGTGGGAGCAGACGCCGACAGGCCGGTATCTCGCCTGGGATCGCTCCGAACGCGTGGCTCGGGAGAAACGTCGCGACATCGACCGGTTGGTGGCGTCGATCGAGCGCACGGGATATCACCATCCGGGGCGAGTTGTATCCAGTCCGAGCCCCACCGTCGAACACCCTCACTACGACGCCGTCGTCGTGAACATCGATCGAGCCGGGAACTACATCCTCGAGGACGGGAAACATCGTCTCTGTGTCGCCAAGGCGATGGAAGTCCCACGGATCCCGGTTCGTGTCCGCAGCCGTCACCTGGAATGGCACTCGACTCGTGCCGCCGTCGCAGGAGCACGGAAATCGAGCGATCTAGACGAACCCCAACGCGATCAGCTGGATCATCCGGACATTCGATCGCTTGTGGCGTTCGAGTCCGCGGTGGGCTAGCCCAACTCGTCGTCGTCAGCCGAGGGAGAGGCCTCCGGCGTGATCGAGAGGACGGGCACGGGTGACTCGCGAAGGACTTTCTCGGCCACGTTGCCAAGAACCATCCGTTCGACGCCGGTTCGTGCCTGCGTCCCCATGACGATGAGTTCGATATCGTGACGTTCGACCGCGCCTAATATTTCCTCGTGGACTTCGCCCGAGCGAACCTCGCCGGTTGCATCGAGGTCACAGTCTGTTGCCATCGAGACGATTCCCTGGATAGTCTCCCTGGCATCCTCTTCTTGATCAGTCCGCAACTGGTCGCGAGTCTGCACACCCTCGGTGACCCCAAGGACATGGACGGCCGCGTCGAAGATCGATGCGAGGTTGAATCCGGTACCGTAGATGGTCGGATCCGGGGCGGTCGGATCGAGTGGGATCAGCAAGCGATCGAACATCGGTGGGCCACATCTGGCCCCCGAACGGAAAGCTATCGAGCGCTTAACCGGACAATAGAAGGAAGCTATCGACGGCCACCGATCATGAATCGAGAGCAAACGGCCGACGTCGTGGGGGAGAGAACGTTTTTGCCCGCCCGGGAGAAACCCTGAAGCGGTATGAGCGTTACCTTCAACGGACTCGATATTTCGTGGCTCGGCTACGCCTGCGCGCGCGTCGAAGCCCCGGACGGCACCGTAGTCTACACCGATCCCGGCCGGTACGGCACGCTGACAGGTGAATGGGCCGACCAGTACGGGGGTTCGAATCATCCGAGTGGCCCGGCATTCGACGAACGAGACGGCGATCTCGTGCTCGTCACGCACGATCACCACTATCAGTCCGATGGGGTGCGACGGGTCGCTTCCCCCGATGCAACCGTCATCGTCTACGAGGAGGTCGACGCAGATCGCATCAACAGCGACGACGTCGGCTCGAACGTCGGTCGTAACGTCGAACCACCCGAGGACCTCCCCCACAACGTCGAACGTGTCGCCTACGGGGACGCCCTGTCGGTGGCCGGCGTGGAGGTGGATGTCATCCCGGCCCACAACGATCCCGATGGGCCACGGGTCGACGAATCAGGAGAACCGGTCCACCCGCCGGGCTTTGGCTGTGGCTTTCGATTCGTGGTCGCGGACACGTCACTGTTCTGGACGGGCGATTCTGACGTGATCGAGGACCACTACGATCTTGACGTGACGGTCTTTCTGCCGTCGATCGCCCAGTCGTTCACGATGAACCGCCACGAGGCGGCCGACCTGGCCGAGGAACTGGCCCCGGAACTCGTCGTCCCGATCCACTACAACACGTTCCCGGATCTCGGTGCCGACTCTGCCGCGTTCGCAAGCGACGTCGCGACTCGCTCGATTCCGGTCGCCCTCGCGGAGGAGTGGCCACGACGATTCTCGTAGTCGGCACCGTCACGCTACCGGCGAATCGTGAATCTCACCGAAGAAATCCGCAACCAGGCGGACGTCCGCCACTGCTTCGTCGAACGTCGTTTGCACCGACGTCGTGCCCCGACAACACGCCACGAACCGTTCGAGTTCGCGTTTGAACGGCTCTCGCGGTGGACCGCGATACGTGGTGTCGGAACGGCCATCGCCCGTACTCCACTCCCGGCTGCGAAGGGTCGCGGGATCATTTTTGATGAACGGATTGAAGTATTCGAGGGTAAGCTCGCCTTCCGGCGTGTCGACCCGGATCCAGTCCTCGAACCACGGACGGTCCGAATTACCCGACGTCAGCAGACACGTGACGTCATCTTCAAATCGGATGGTCGCCGTGAGGTAGCGGTCACCCAACGTGGCATGCTCGATCGTGGTCACCGAACCGAAGAGGGCGTGCAGCAGGTTCACGTCGTGACAGATGTGCTCCAAATGCCACGCGTACGCCGCCGCCAACTCCGGGTCCTCGCTGTCGATGGCCGCCAGTGAATCTGCCTCCCGTTTGGCCTCGCTCTCCGCGAGGAGCTCCGCCGGCAGTTCCCCCGGCACGAGATCGTAGACGTCCTCGAGAATGCGACCGTGGTCGGGGTCTACGTCGTAAGCAGTGACGAGGTCGATTCGATCCAACGCCGCAATTTCGGTGCGCGCTCGTTCGAAGGCGGGTGCGTACCGCTTCATATAGGCGACCATCGCCACTGCCTCGCTGGCGTCAGCGAGCGCCGCCAGGCGTGCTGCCTCTGCCGGTGAGGCGGCAAGCGGTTTTTCCACGAGTGTGTGGACACCTGCCTCAAGCGTTTGTTCGACGGCAGCTGCGTGATGTTGCATTGGGCTGAGCACGATCACCGCGTCGAGGGGTGGCCGGTCTGCCAGCATTGCGGTGACGTCCTCGTAGCGGCCCGGGACGTTGTATCGGTCGGCAAGCGTCGCGAGCCGATCGGCCGCCGGGTCGCAGAGTGCCGCCAACTCCACCCCGGGAAGCTCGACCACGTGGGGGATGTGCATCGTCTGGGCGACGACCCCACATCCGACAATCCCGATCTGCATGCCCGGTGTAACCTGCGGGGACGGGATGTACGTTGCGACCCGTGGCCAGTACCGATTAGCTCGTCGTCAGCACGCGAGGAGGACCTTTCCGTCGAGCCGTTTCCGTGCCTGTCCGACCGCAGCCGCCGCATCCGCGAGGGGATAGACGTTCGTGACCATGGGGAGCGGATCGAATCGCCCGGCCGCCACCAACCGGATCACCCGCGGGTACACGCCCTGGCCAGTGTGTCCTTCCGCACCCACGATCTGGGCGCTTGCGGCCTGATATTCCCGGAGATTGATCGAGGCCGCCGTCCCGGCGTTGCTGATATGAACCACCGTTGCGCCGTCGGCCAGGGTGTCGGCGATCACTGGATACGTGTGGTCCACCGCACCGGCCGTTTCGACGTGTACGTCGGCGCCGTCGCCGTCGGTAACGCGATCGATCACGGCCACCTGGTCGGATCCTGGGTCGAACACGTACTCGAATCCGAGGTCCCGGGCCACCGCAAGGCGCTCCGGCTGGGGATCGAAGCCCACAACCCGGGCCGCACCGGTGGCCCGGGAGATGCCCATCCCGGTCAACCCGATCGGTCCCAGGCCGTGGTAGACGTGATACCCACCGGGATCTACCGCCCGTGCCCGACGAAACAGGCCATGGTAAGAAATCGTGGCGGGCTCGATTAGTGCCGCCGCGCGCAGGAGTTGGTCCCGTTCCTCGTACCGGTTCGCGAGGGATGCGACGTTCCAGAGCAGGCGTTCGGGAACGACCACGTATTCCGCGAAGGCGCCGTCGACGGTAAATCCCAGTTGCTCGAAACGATCGCAGTGACCGTGGTGGCCCCGTTTGCAGGTCGGGCATCTGCCACAGTAGGCGGTGACCTCCGCGGTGACCGGATCGCCGACCGCAAATCCCGTCACGTTCTTTCCGAGCTCGACGACTTCCCCCGCGAACTCGTGGCCGAGGACTGTCGGTAGGCTGGCGTACGCGGCGTAGTGGACGTAGCCGGTTTCGTCGGTTTCGAGCAGTGACAGGTCACTTCCGCAGATGCCGGCATACCGGACCCTGACCAATGCGTCGTTGGGTCCTGGCTCCGGGCGATCGCGCTGCGTGATGGTAAGTGTGGGATCCCGGAACGCCCGGGATGCGTCGGTCGCCCGCCCGCAGTTGGGAGGCTCGGATCCGTCGTGCGGGTCCCAGGTCGCCTCGAGGACGGCTGCTCGCATCACCTATAACCGACAAGCAGCAGCGTGAAAAGTGTGTACGACTGGCCCGGTTAGAGGTACTGCGAAAGCACCTGATAGGACTCCCGTGCCGCCCGATCCGGTTCGTGAGGGTAGCTGTAGAGTTCGACCGTGGCGAAGCCCTCATAGTCGATATCGTCGAGGGCGTCGAAGATCGAGCGGAAGTCGAGATCGCCCTCGCCGGGGATCCGGTGATAATGTTTGCCCCGAATACCGCCCACGATATCCTCCAGATGGAGGCCAGTGATGTGACCCGCACTTTCCCGGATTGCCGTGGCCGGGTCATCGCCGTAGACGGCCGCGTGACCGACGTCGAGGTTTACACCCAGCGAATCTCGTCCGACGTCCTCGATGAGTTGCAGTGTCTCGTCGATGTTCTCGACCAGTAGCTCGGGTTCGAATTCGATGCCCAGATCGACGTCCACCGACTCCGCATGGTCCAAGAGCTCGTCGATCGAACGAAGTAACGTTTCGTACGCGTCCTCGGGCATGTGCCCCGGTCGGGGACGACCGGTTGCCACGCACGTGGCCGGGGCGTCGAGTGAGGCTGCCAGGTCGAGCGCCTGTTTCGTATATGAGAGTCGCCATTCGCGATCCGCGTCATCCGAGGCAATGATGCTCGGCTCGAAAAAGCCCTCGGGCGGGGCATCGTCGTAAAAGCCCATGGCAGTGTTGGCGTTGATGTTCGAAACCGCAATGTCGGCCGACTGGAGTGTCTCCGTCAGTTCAACCTCGTCCTCCGCGTCGAAGGACGGGAAGTACGCGTGCGGTTCGTCGGCGAGCACCTCGACACCGGCATAGCCGTGGTCGGCGATCCGTTCGATGGCCTCCGGGAGCGAATATTCCGTGTAGCCGTTCGAGGAGAAGGCGAGTTCCACCATAGCCGATCCTCGTGACGACTACACCTAACAGTTCCGTAGCTGTCAGCTACCCACGACTGAAGTCGTGGGATTGTCCGTGGGACTCCCATTCTGGCCGAAACTCGGCGGACGAGTGGTCGTCGCTCAGGTTCAGCGTCCCGGACTTCAGGGCGAGCTGACCGTCGCCCAACCCCGAGGGGCGTTTTGCCCTCGGGTACAGTCAAGAGCCGTATACCGATGTTCTTCGCCGCGTTGTAGTCACCGTCGAGTTCGTACCCACACTCGTTGCAGGAGAACCAGCCGTCCGAATCGCGGTTCGTACTCGATTGGTGGCCGCACACCGAGCACGTCTGCGACGAGAACGCCGGATGTACGTCTTCGACGCGAATGCCGTCCTCGGCCGCCTTCCATTCGAGCATTTCCTGCAACTCGCGGAATGCCCAGTTGTGCATTTGACGCTTGATACGGTCGTTGCCGTTGTCCATCCGCTCTCGGATGTGCGTCAGTCGCTCGACGGCGATATACGAACAATTGTGGGACCGAGCTTCTTCGACGAGCCGCCGAGAAATGGTGTGCAGGCGGTCCAAGACGAAGCGGTTTTCTCGGCCCGACAGTCGCGCGAGTGCCTGCTTTGCGGACCGAGTGCCTTTGTCTTGGAGGCTCCGGCGGACTCGGAAGTAGTGGTTCTGGCCCCACAATAGTTCGCCACCATCATAGAACGTTCCCGTACTGGTTACGGCGACGTTCTTCAAGTTCAAATCGACGCCCATCACGCGGTCGCCCTCCCGTCGTTCTACCTCTTTCAACAGGACGATGTGGAGGTAGAACGAGTTGTCGTCCTCGTCGTAGTGGAGTGTCCCCATCCGACGTTCGTAATCGTCGTCGTCCAAGTACGACCGCTGGTAGTCGCCGAGGCCGTACGCGACTTCGACGCGACCGTTGACCGTCGAGAGCGTGGCCGAGCGGTCGTTGATTGTCAAGGTACGCTTGTCGTAAACGGCGGATGGTTGGTCGAACGACGGGAGCGGGCGATTCTTTCCGTCCTCCCAGTCGGCGACGGTGGATTTCATCGCTTCGACGGCCTTCGAGTAGGCCCGAATACACAGGTTCGCCGGGAGGTCGGTTCGCTCCCGGAGGTCGTGGTACACGCGGTCGTGCATCTTCGACTTGTTGAGGATGAGGTAGCCGTCGCCGTTGCGACCGTTCTCGAGCGTGTAGTTGGCGGCGTCGTTGAACTGTTCGATGGTGATGTGGAGGTCGTCGCGCCGCCCGTCGGGTACGTCAAGCTTGACGGGGACGGTGCGTTTGACCTCCATCGCATATTCACATACGGATGCGTTGTTTATGTAATCTGTGCCATCGTTGGGGAGTCGGCCCTGTCGTCGTTGATGGGTTGTCTCACTGAGCTTACGCGCTTCCTCTCACGGCTTTCGCCGTGGGCTTCCGCGCTGTACCGCTGTGAGAGAACCCTCGCGACACCGCGCCAGGGTAACCGAGCTGCCACGATTTGGTATGCCTGTGATATGTCATCTACGATGGTACTGAGGTTCCTGGTTGAACGATCGGGGCCAACCTCGATTCATCAGCTACACCGGCCGATCTTCGGAACTACGAGGCAATCAGCTAGTCGGAAACTCCCCCTATGCTAACTGTCCCGACCTACCAGATGTCCGCTCCGTCCAGATATCCCTCGATGTCCTGCGGGACGAGCCCGCGATGCGTTTCGAGTTTCGCCGCGTGTTCCTCGCGATCGGTCTCGCGGAGTCGGTCGACGTACTCGGGTAGCTGTGCATCAGCCCGAGCGTGGTACGGGCCGCCCTCCCGGATCACTTCCCACAGCGGATCGGTGACCCCGCGGGGTGCGTCCGGGTTCCCACCGGCTTTATCGGTGGCCGCCTCGATGAGGCGTTGGCTTACCCATCCGTCGAGCTTCCCCAGCCCCTCGTAGACGAGATCGGGTTTCGCTCGCGCCAGATTTTCGGCTTCGTGCGGGTCGGCCGCGAGGTTGTACAATTCGACGGGGTCGAAATCCTTCAACCCGTCGTGATACGTTCGGATCAACAACCAGTCGTCCCAGCGGACGGCCCGCTGGCACGCCCACGCTCCCTGGCTCAAGACCAGGAACGGTCGTCCCGTCGATCGTCCGTCCCGCACAGAATCTGCAAACGACACGCCATCCCAACCGGCGGGAATCGTGCCCCCGACGAGTTCCGTCATGGTCGGCGCGAGATCGACCTGGTAGTGAAAATCGTCGTCGACCCCGGATTCGACCTCCGGCCCGGAGACGATCAGTGGAATCCGGCAGGTCTTATCGTCCGCGGTCTGGTGGTCGCCGTACACGTTGAGTTCCCCCTGGTTCTCCCCGTGATCGCCGGAAACGATAATCAGCGTCTCCTCTCGCACTCCCTCACGATCGAGGATGTCAAGTAAACCTGCCAGGTGGTCGTCCAGATAGCGGATCCCGACGTCGTAGCCGTCGATCCAGCGAACGAAGTCCGCTCGGCTCGCGATCTCGTCCGGTGTCCGTTCCAGGTCGCGACCCGCACCCCAGGCGTGGGGTTCGTGGGCACTGTGCGGACCGTAGCTATCGTATTGCTCCCGAATCGTCTCCTCGTCCGGCCAGTCCGGCGCGGGCTCGTCGGCGAACGGGTTGCCGTAATTTGCTGGGGTATCGTAGGGCGTGTGTGGATCCCAAAAGTTCACGTGGAGGTACCAATCATCCTCGACGGCGTGCTCGCCCAGCCACGCTTCTGCATGGGGAGCGACTATCTCGGCCCGTTCGCTCCCGTTTCCACCCGTATCGATCCATTCGTCGAACCCGTCGACGGTGTGCCAGGTACCGTGGCGCTGTGGGAACGGGCTGATGAGCGTAGTGTGGTGTCCTGCCTGACGTAACACGGTCGGCCAGGTCCGGAACTCGTCGCCCTGGGTGTTGAATCCACGTCGCGCCCCTCGGGGACGGACATCGGCGTTGATCCCGCCATGGTTGACCGCCCCGGTATGGATCCCGAATCGGCTCGAGAACAGACCCGTGCGTGACGGCAGGCAAGGGACGTCCGCGGCATAGTAGTTCGTGAATCGGCGCCCCGCATCCGCAAGCGCGTCGATGGTCGGGGAGGTGGCTCGGTGATAGCCGTAGCACCCGAGATGGTCAGGACGCAGCGAATCACAGTCGATCAAGAGGATACGCATCGTCCCCAGGTGACCGGGTATCGGTATATAATCGACGGTCGGTGACCCGTGCTAGTCGTCCTCGAGTTCGACGATACCGGCGGAAGTCAGCTCGAGATCGCGTGCAAGCCCGCGTGCTTCCGTCGACCGAATCCGGTGTTCCGCCGATCGCTGGTGGGCGTGTGTGCCCTCGAGTTCGCAGATCTTCGCCGCCCACGGGGCGATCGTATCTGCCCCCGAAGCCGTCAGCTCCTGGTGGGTCAGTACTTTGAGATATGTCATGACGGAAATTCCCCCGCTGTGGCGGGCGGCGCTGCCGGTCGGAAGCGTGTGATTCGTCCCGATGGCCTTGTCGCCGAACACCACCGGGGCGTGGTGACCGAGGAATAAGGACCCGTAGTTCCTGAGTGAGGTCACGAGCTCGCGGGGCTCATCGATCATGAGCTGCAGGTGTTCGGGGGCGTATTCGTTCGCGAGGGCAGCCGCATGCGCACGCTCCTCAACCACCACGATCTCGCCGTTTTGCTCCCACGACGACCGCGCCGTCTCCGCCGTCGCGAGCGCGGGCAACTGTGCTTCGATCGCGTCCCGCGTCGCTTCGGCTAGTGCAAGATCCGTCGAAACCAGGATGGCCCGGGCGTGTGGGTCATGCTCGGCCTGGGCGAGGAGATCGGCGGCCACGAGTTGCGGATCGGCCGTGGCATCAGCTACGACGAGCACCTCCGTCGGCCCCGCGAGAAAGTCAATACTGACGTGCCCGAACACCTGTCGTTTCGCTTCGGTGACATACACGTTGCCCGGGCCGGTCACCTTGTCCACTGGCTCCACCGTCTCGGTCCCGTAGGCCATGGCACCGATCGCTTGCGCACCGCCAGCTACGTAAATCTCGTCGGCACCAGCGCGATCCATCGCGTATACCTGCGCCGGATCGGGGGTCCCGTCCGCCTGTGGGGGTGCACAGGCGATCACCTGGCCGACACCCGCCACTACCGCCGGGACGATCGTCATCGCCGGGGCGGCGACGAGGGGCTTCCGGCCACCGGGCACGTAGACACCTACCCGGTCGATCGGTACCAGTCGCGTGCCGAGCGTGATACCGTGGGTTCGCTCGGTTTCGAAACCGGCGAGATGTGCCCGCTGTTCCTCGTGGAACGAGCGAACGTTCGCGATGGTGTTGTCGATCGTTCGGCGTGCAGCCCCGGAGAGGTGATCTTCCGCCGCAGCCCGTTCCGCCGCGGTGACTTGCAAGGTGTCCCGATCCACGTCGTCGTAGGTGCGGGTCAACTCGCGGATCGCTGCATCGCCGTCCTCGCGGACGCGCTGTAGGATGTCACTGACGCTGGAGCTCACCTCGGTGGGTACGCCGTGAGCCTGTTCGTCTGCCCGCTTGAGATACGTCCGGCCTGTTCCCATCTCTGCCTCCCAAACGCCGGCCCAGGGCAATAAAAGATCGCGCGTCGACCGCTCCCCAAAGACGTTTGGGAGATCACCCGGTAGCGACCCCTATGAGCGCTCGACTCGCGGGAAAGACGGCCGTAGTGACGGGCGGTGGCAAGGGCATCGGCGAGGCGACGTGTCACCGATTCGCCGAGGAGGGAGCGGACGTGGTCACGATCGACTGGGACGGCCCAGCAGCGCGGGAGACCATCGAGGCGCTCGCTGATTCACACGACGGCACGTTTTTCGACGTCGAAACGGACGTCAGCGATGAAGCCGCAGTGGAAACAATGGCAGCGGAGGTGGCGGCGAGCTTCGAGTCAGTGGACGTCCTGGTCAATAACGCCGGCATCCGGGTCGATCCGAAGCCCGTCACGGAGGCCGACGAGGAAAGCTGGGATCGCATTCTCGGCGTCAATCTGAAGGGGACGGCCTTCTGTAGCAAGCACCTCATCCCGCAGATGACCGACGGTGGGGCGGTCGTGAACGTGGCGTCCGTCGGGGCCGGGTGGGCCCGGTCGGCGTGGTCACAGTACGATGCAACCAAAGGTGGCATCGTCTCGATGACCCGAGATATGGCCTGTGACCACGCAGGTGACGGCATTCGAGTCAACGCAGTGTCTCCGGGGCGCGTGGTGACCGATTACCACATCGGTGATCGACCTCCCGAGGAAGCCGCCACGTACGTAGAAGAACAAACGACACGGGGGGCACACCCGAACAGCATCCTCCAGCGAGCGGCCAGACCCCGGGAACTGGCGGATGCGATACTATTTCTCGCCAGCGACGAGTCCTCGTTCGTCACCGGGGTCAACATTCCCGTCGACGGCGGAAAATCGGTGTTCTAGACAGCCGACCCAAAACCGATCCAGACTACAGATCGAGGTCCGCCGTCATCTCATGTGCCGGCTCCCCGACTGGCGGCTCGGTCGTCATCCATGCCCCGTTGGTGAAATCCGGAACCGAAACCGGTTCGCCACCGAGCGCAATTGAGTCTTCGGTCAACGGTGTCACCGCCATCCACGCTGCGGCGTCGTAGACGTCGATCGGGGGTCGAGCATCGCGTTTCACGTGCCGGACGTAGTCCCGGAGAGTGAGATAGTCGATGCCGCCGTGGCCGTTTTTCACGCCGGCCTCGAGGTAGGCCTCCCAGACCGAGTGTTCGTGGCCCGTCTGGTAGGGAGCGAAATCTTCCCATTCGTGCCCCGGACTCTCCTCTTCGAGATAGATCGCCGACTCCGTCTTCACTTCCCCACCGGAGAGGGATTCAAACGTACGCTTCCAGATCCCGCCGGTCCCCTGCACGTGAAACATGTTCGAGTACGGACGCGGGAGCGAGACATCGTGGGTGACCGTCAGCGTCTCGCCGTTGGCACACCGAAGGACGGTGGTGATCACGTCGCCGATCGCCCAGTCGATACCCGCGGCCGGATGATCCGGATCGAGGTTCTCTTCGGCGTACGCGGCCAGCCCGGCCGATTTCGTAGCCGTCGCGGTGAGGGAGACGAATCGATTGCCGCGATTGACGTCGAGTACCTTCGCCATCGGACCGACGCCGTGGGTCGGATACAGGTCCGCGTTGCGATGCCGGTTCTGTCGGCCCCGCCACGCGAGCGATTCCCCCGACGCGTCGGTCCGATGGAGCGACGATCGAAGATCGTGGCCGTAGCCGCATCGGCAGTGAACCAACTCCCCGAATAATCCGGCCCGGATCATGTTGCGGATCGCCAGGCAATCACGGAAATAACAGGTGTTCTCCAAGAACATGCAGTGGGTACCCGTGCGCTCGGCGGTGTGGACGAGCTCCCAGCACTCCTCTACAGATGAGGCGGCCCCGACCTCCAGGCCCACGTACACCCCTGCCTCCAGCGCTTCGATCGCCATCGGGACGTGATCCGTCCAGGGGGTCGAGATGACGACACCATCGAGGTTCGCCGCCGAAAGCATCGTCCCGTGGTCGGTGAACGTCGACGGGGAAGGACGCCCCGCGTCGGCCACGCGTGCCAGGATTTGCTCGCGTCGCTCGTCACTTCGGTTGCAAATCGCGGCAATCTCGACGTCGCTCATGCTGAGACACGATTCGAGCAAGCTCCCACCACGAGAGCCCAGGCCCGTAAAGCCGAGCCGAACAGGATTCGACATGCCGGTATCCACCGGCTATCCAGTGCATCAACCTTCCGGAGTTTGGGCAACCAGAACCCGGATTCAGCCGGCGAAGCCGGTCGAACTCACTCCAGTCGAACGGATTGACGCCTCTCGCCGACGAGCGCAGTCCCGATCCCGCGTCCGAAGGCAAAGGCGATTCCGGCAGCAGCCGATCCGAACCGCGCGGAGATACGCGGGCGGGGCTCGAACTCCTTGACGACGAGGTCGTCGATGTCGAGCCGCTCGGCGAGCCGGGTTTCCATGTCCTGGCGTGGTCCGGCACGATCAACGAGCCCCAGTTCTGCGGCGCGGTCGCCAGGATACAATCGTGCCTCGGTATCGCGGACGTCCCCTTCCTCCAGCTCGACGCCCTCTGCAACCGTTTCGACGAACTGATCGTAGAAAGTCCCGAGCAGCCCCTGGAAGTACTCGATTTCCTCCTGTTCGATTTCGCGCCAGGGTGACGGGGAGTCCTTGAACTCGCCCTCGACGAATCGACGGTATTCGAGGCCTAGTTTGTCCCGGAGTTCATCTCGTCCGAGTTGCGAGCCGTTGACGCCGATGCTTCCGACCATCGCCCCACGCCGTGCATGGATCTCATCGGCTCCACTCGCGATTAAATAGCCCCCACTCGCAGCCATGTCTTCCGCATACGCGACGGTCGGGCCGTCGAAATCGGCTGTCGCCTGGCGGATGTCCTCGCTGGGGACGACCTCCCCGCCGGGCGTGTTGAGCTTCACGATCAGTCCCCGGACGCTGGGATCCGTGTTCGCCCGCTCGATCTGTTCGACTATGTCGTCGGCCGGCGTCGCCAACGGGCCCATCGGTACCCCGCCACCCCGCCGATGTCGGGTGATCATGTTTGCAACTTCGATCTCCGCCACGTTGTAGGTCGGAAACAGCCGTCCGGCAACCCGCGATCCGATCGCGATTCCGATGATACCGAGCACGACGACCAATAGCACTTCCCAGATACCCAGCGGCGTTCGCGCTGGTACCGCACCGAAAAGCAGGAGGCCGATTCCGACAGCGAGCAGGAACCCGGTGGTGCGTACGCCGAATCGTGTGAGACCGCGTCTCGTTGGCATATCTCAGTGCACAGTAGCCGGAGGAAAAGCGTTGCGCAGCGTCGCGAAATTCGTTACTTGTGCTCGCGAGGTCGCAGGTTGTCGACCGATTCGGCGGCCAGCCAGTCGACCAGCTCGTCGAGGGAATCCCGCGCGGCTTCGAACAGTGCTTCTCCGGCCGCGGCAGTCGCCGGACGGGGGTCTCCGTGGATCCCGTTGTCCGTCCAGTCCGCGAAGTCATAGCCCCGCGGTGCCGGCTCCGGCCACCGACGGCCGTCTCCCTGTCCCGTCGCTGCCTCCTCGAACCGCTCAGTACGTACCAGCTCTGCTGCCGCGTAGAGGATCATCGCCGTCTCGAAGGCCCCCGCATGTCCCGGGACGCTCGTTGACTCCGGCAGGACCTCTCCAGGTGTATCCCCGACACCCTCCCACCAGCTCCAGGGAACGACGAAGGCGGTTTCGGACCGGTATAGTTCGTTGGCGATCCGCCCGATCGAGCCGACGTTCCCGCCGTGTCCGTTGACGATCACCGCCTTTTCGACGCCATGGTCTGGCAAGCTCTCCAGGATCTCCGTGAGATACGACTCGAACGTGTCTTCCGATACCCAGAGCGACCCGTGGAAGTGACGGTGATGGGCGCTGACGCCGACCGGGACGGTCGGCAGGACGGCGACATCCGCGCGATCCGCAATGCCACGCGCGACCGTCTCGGCAGCCATGAAGTCGGTGCAAAGCGGCATGGCGGGACCATGCTGTTCGGTGCTGCCCGCCGGCAGGATCGCTACCTCTGCGTCTGGCAACCATTCGCTGGCGTCCACTGTTGTCGTTTCCTCGAGGATCGGCATGCCCCGCCCTCACACACCACCGCTATAAATCACTCGGGATTGCATCGAAGTACCCCGCCTCGGTCGGGATCCGCGTGGTGTGGCGTCGGGTCGCCTGGGAGCTCGGAGTGATGGGTTCGCACGAAGTCGTTCGGCGATGTTCCCTGAAAGCGTCCCACTTAGAGCAGTTCCGTGACGAGCACGCTCGCCAGCAGGAAATAGATCATGAGGCCGGTGACGTCCTTGATAGTGGTGACGATGGGGTTGGATGCTGCTGCGGGATCCTGTCCGACGAGATACACGATCCATGGAATGACAAATCCGACCAGCGCTGCGACGGCGGACGTACCGACCATGGCTCCGAAGATGACGTACGCGATGTCCAGCCGGTCGAGCCAGAGGAATGCGACGATGGCTGCCACAGCACCGACCAATAAACCGATCAATGCACCGGCGATCGTCTCTTTAACCGTCCGCCGGATAACGTTCGCCCGGTCGATGTGTCCGAGGACCACCCCGCGGATGAAAATCGTCGAAGACTGCGTGCCGACGTTCCCGCCCATATCCATGACGACGGGGATGAAAAACGCCAGCATGACGACGGCTTCCAAGGAATCCTCGAAGACGCCGATCACCCCACCAGCAAGGAACCCGCCGGCGAGGGCGACGATCAGCCACGGGACGCGAATGCGCAGTATCTGGGACAGCGGGGCATCCAACATCAGTGTACTCCGGTGGCTCTCGATATCGGCAAAGTCGGACGCCTGCAACTCCGGGAGATCCATCCCTTGCATCCGGAGCATGTCTTCGCTTGTTTCCTCCTCCACTACGTCCACGAGCGTTGCCGACCGCACGATCCCGACGATTCGATCTTCGTCGTCGACGATAGGAACTGCCGGGAAGTGAATATCGGCCACTTGCAGGGCGACGCCTTCAGCCTCGGCCTCCTCGTGGAAACTCACGACATCCTTCGCCATCACGCTCGAGATGGGCTCGGATCGATTCGCACCCAGCATCTCCCGGAGGGACGCCACGCCGACCAAGCGGTCCTCCTCATCAACCACGTACGTATAATAAATGGTCGGTTGGGTCGGATCCTCCGGACTGTACGCCTGGAACTGATCAATGGCCTCTCCGATCGTCGTGTCCTCCGAAACAGCAACGTAACCGTCCGTCATGATCTCCCCAACGGCCAGCTCATAGCCTGCTGCATCGTCGGGCGGTTCGGCCTCGGGATGCTGCTCGGGTGCACTCATCCCGCAACCCCACCGGGACCGATTCCCTGTATGTCGCTACACAAATATCGCATGCTGGAATCCGGTTTTACCCGTTGTTTGAAAACCGTTCGGGTTAGTTTAATCAAATATACATCATTAAAACCACGGCGGATGGCTTCCCCGGCGCTACCGGACACCCCGGCCTGCGCGAGAATCGGTGAACCGTGGTCGTGTACCGTCAGCGGACGACCTGGGCACGGAACACCGTTGTGTGGATTCATGTTGAAACCGACAGTCGAGCTCGGGTAGCCAGGATCGCGACCCCGATCGCTGCGACGAGGACGAGGCCGGCAGCCACCAGAAATGACGTTGCAAAACTGCCGACCGCGATCCGGCCTCCAAGCAACCCGCCGATTCCACCGCCGATAGCGCCAAGTGCACCGTACATCCCGAGCGCTTCACCCCGGACGACTGGCGGGGTAAGCGTTGACACGATCGTGCCTGCCGTCACGACGATCACCGCCCACGTGAGCCCGATCAGCAGCATTACCCCGAGGACCCCTACGAAGGTCATCCAGCCAACGAGGAAAAGGCCGACGAACGTTACTGTCGGGAGTGCTACGGCACGGACGGTCAGGCCACCGGCGTGTGCTCGAAAGAGTCCAACCCGGGCGATCAGGGCCGCTGCAACCCCGTAAAACGCCGCTGCTCCCACGTTCAACACGAAATATGCCGCAAAAATCTCGCCCGTCGTATAGCCGACGTAATCAAGATAGGCGGGTAACGGAGCAAAGAACGTCCCGAAGCCGGTGAAAAACAGGAACACGACGAGGAAGTAGGCCCCAAGAGGTACCGAAAACCGATCGACGAGTCGTCTCGGTCGCAACTGCCGCGGGTCGAAGCGACTCGGGGTGAACGGAAAACCGGCTCCCCGAACATTAAACCGACCGGCGGCTCGGCTCGCCCTAAACAGTCGATTCCTGGCCGGTTCCGCAGCTGGTGGTGGATCGGGTGGGAGGGTCCGACGTGCCAGGACGAGACCGACGGCCGCGGAGAGGGCGCACACGACGAAAAAGGCGCGTTGGGCGGTTACGGTCGATAGTACCCGAGTCCCGCCCGCGACCACGAGGAATCCGACCCCCAAGCCCGTTGCCCACCCGAGGCCCTGGATTTTGTTGAGGCGTGCGATCAACGAACTCCAGCGAGCGGGCGGCTCGTCCGTCACGACCAGCAAGGTCAACACGGGGACAGCTGCCGCAAACCCGAGCCAGAGCATCGCGTTAGCCACGATCACCAGGCCCAGGTGACTAAAGAAGGGAATAACGGCCATCGCGAGGGTCGTGAGCACCATTGCCGCGAGTACAAACACACGCCGTCGCCCGGTCCGGTCGGCGAGATTGCCACACACCAATGCTCCGGGAACGCCGACGAGTGACGAACTCGCAAAGAGCAATCCGAGCGCCAGCGCATCCCCGCCGAGTTCCACGACATACAACGGAACGAGCAAGGATGCCCCGCCGAACGCCACGGCGGCAAACCCCCAGGCGGGAAACCAGCGCTCGGCCATGAGATTGGACGTTCGAGCGCCCCCATAAACCCAATTCACTCGCGTCGGCGGTGGGGGTCCGGGGGATCGGCTTCACGGGTGCCGGAATCCCACCGGTCCCACCGCATTCCCGGCTCCCCACAACCGAACGGTGCGGGGACCACACAAACATTTTTGCGTCACGACCGGCCTTGGCCAGCCGATGCACGTCACCGAGACCGAACTCATTCCGGTTTCGGTCCCGACCAAGCCGCTCGACGAACAGCTGGTGATTGGCGACGTACATCGGCGGACTGAGTATCAGCGGGACGCCCCGCTCGCCCGCCTTCGTGGAGGCCCTCGAAGTATGCCAGGACGTGGACACCACTCGGGGAGCCGTGCTAGCTCGTGTCGACACTGACGTCGGCGTCTCTGGGTGGGGCGAACTCCCCGGTGGTCTTCGCATGGCGGAGACCGTCCTCGAGTCGACCATCCGACCAACCCTCGTCGGGGAGCCGGTCTGGAACGTCGAACGGTTCCTTCGCTCCGCAAGCTCAGCAGGATACGCGAGGGATCACTTGCCGATTGTTGGTGGCATCGAGATGGCGCTGTGGGACGCGCTGGGCAAAGATGCGGGCGTCCCGGTCCACCAGCTCCTCGGCGGCAAATGTGTTGAGTCGGTCCCGATCGCGTTCTGTCTCGGGTTGCTCACACCGGACGACTCGGCGGAAAATCGGTCGAGGCACGCGATCACGGGTTTCGGTGTTGAAAACGAAGGCCAGCCGGTACTCGAGGATGGACGTCGAGCACGTCACGGCGATGCACGAAGCGGTGGACGGTGAACTCGAGTTTCGCGTCGATCCCAACAGACAGTGGACGTTCGCCGACGCGGTCCGGGTGGAAACCGCCCTGGCCGACCACGGCGTCCACCTGGAGTATCTCGCACAACTCATCGAGGTAAACAGTTTCGGGACGCTCGCCACGTTGCGGGAACGACTGACCCAACCGATTGCGATCAACGAGGACGCCTATCTCCCGCAGAACACTATCAGTCGTGCAAACACGACGCGATCAACGCAGCCGTTATCGACGTGCAACCCGCGGGCTGGCTCCAGTGGGCTCGCCGACTTGGGGCAATTGCCGCCGAGTCGAACATCTCGCTCGCCCACCACAGCGGTCACGACCTCGGGCTGAAAAACGCCGCAAAGATTCATCTCGCGGCGGCAATGCCGGAAATCGACCTGGCCGTCGACGCCACCTATTACGCGAGTTTCGATGACATTCTCGCGGAACCCCTCCCCATTGAAGACGGTTGCTTTCCCATCTTGGAGCGACCGGGGCTGGCCGGACCTGACGACGAGGATGCGATCGAGACCTACCGGACTGATCAGTGAGCGCTTGCCGCGGGAAGCCGTTCGAGCACAGCTTAGAGCCAGTGGTCCCAGGGATCGAGCCCGAGTAACTTCCGGCCCAGCGGCGTCAGCGCAGCCGGCGGCGTCTCTTGCTCTAGCTCCCGTGGATCACCCGGGAACGGCTCTCCAGCCGGGGCCTCGCTCTGTTGCCAACACTCGATGCGCTGTTCACGCCGTTCGACGTCCCCGAACGCCTGTGGATACATGAGGACGTACTGGGCGAATCTGGGCTCATCCGCCAGGTTGCGGCCGTTTCCGTGGGGGCACAACCGATCCCAGATCACCAGATCTCCCTGTTCGCCGGGGATTGGCTCGACCTCATACTCCGCCAAATCGCTGTCTGGCAGTTTGGTGGGATTCTCGCGAGCCGCAATCCGATCGTCGAGCCACGCTTCGTCCATATCGCGGAAGAGTTCGGGCACGCAGCAGAACCCGCCCTGTTCGATCGACGTATCGTCCAAGTAGACTACCCCCTGGACGCCGTGGGGCTGAGGCACCGGCCGCGGCACGTCCGCGAGGTTCACGTCCCAGTGGACGAAACCGTGATCGAGGTCCGGATGCTCCTCGTGGCTGGGCGGCGTCATGTTTACCCGGTCGATGCTCACCCAGAGACGTTCAATCTCAAGGAGCTCGGCGAATGCCTGATAGAGACGGGGGTGTTGGCGCACGTCCCACATCGACTGACGGTGGTACATCTCGAGCATGCCGGCAGAGCTGAACTGTTCATCCAAACCCTTCGGCGGATCGTACCACGTCGCGGGGTCGTCACGCTCGCGCCCGGTGTGGTCGAAAATGTCGCTGATCACCGCCTCACAGAGCGGTTCAGGGACCACGTTTTCGACCTTCACGTACCCGTTCTCCCGGAAAAAATCGTGATCTTGGTCCGATAACAAGGACATGTCCAGATCAACACTGACGCGGCTGTTAAAGGTAACTCAGCGGGGAGGTAGACACAGTTGAACGCCATCGCGGTTCCCAGCCGCCAGTCACAGGAAAGTCACACATCTTCCCGCCAAAACCACCCGTGAGTGCAGTAGATCGGCGTTCGACAGACACTCGATGAGATTCATATGGATCCGTAAGGGGTAGCCTGATCCGGCGAACGATCCTTCCGGTAGCCGTGCACCGGGGTACCAGACGGCGTCGGCGCTAGTCACACGCACACACATGTAATTTAGGGAACAGCGATGAACCCGCCGAGCCCCTTTCCTCCCGTGTAATGAGATCTCTCGTAACGACTGATCCTTCCTTACACCTCTCGAACAGCGTCACCGCCACCGCTGTGAACTCTGACAAACGCACGCTCCTCTCCAACCACCTCCCGATTCGTGTGGGACTTGTTCTTGCCAGTCTTCCCACGATGGGCACCGCCCTCGGTCTGCTGATCTAATCACACGAACCACCGGACGCCCCACGGTTCGACACCGTTCTCACGACAGGCCCGTGCCTGGGATCTTTACATTCACGTCGGACCGGCTCGTTTACATGGACACGACATCCCTACCCGAGATCATAACAGCGACAGCCGCGGAACCGGTGGAGCTGGCTTCGTCGGAGCTCGCCGAGTACCTGGCGGCGCTCACGGGAAACAATCCCCCGGAGCCGACCGAACTCGAGGCGGAACCTTCGCGCCATCAGCTCGTTGTCGGCATTTCGGAGACGTCCCGGCCGCGGACGTGCCGTCGGTGACGGATCGAGCGTTCGACGACGCAATCCATATAGAGGTGGAGCGACGGCGCGGGTACATCGCCGGATCAAACCCCCGGAGTGTCTTGATCGGCGTGTATCGATACCTCCGGGAGCAGGGCTGTCGATGGATTTGGCCGGGCCCCGAGGGAGAGATCATCCCGGCAATCGAGGAGGTCACGCCAGTTTCGATCACCGAGACGCCGGACACCCGTCATCGTGGAATCACTATCGAAGGGGCCGTAAGCGACCAGCACGTCATCGACATGATCGAGTGGGCGCCGAAGCTGGGTTTCAACGCGTATTTTATCCAGTTCTTCGACGGCTACCCGTTCTTCAGACGGTGGTACCGGCGGGAACACAACCCGCAACGCGAGCCCGAATCATTTGACGAGGAGCGAGCCACGGAGCTGTACGAACGCTGCGTCGCCGAGATCGACCGACGTGGTCTCACCTTTCATGCCGTCGGGCACGGCTGGACCGCGCGGGCGCTCGAACTTCCGGTTCATGGCTGGGAGTCGGACGAGTTTTCGGTCCCGTCGGCCGATCGCGAACTGCTCGCGGAAATCGACGGGGAGCGATCGCTCTACGAGGGAATTCCGATCAACACGGAGCTTTGCTATTCAAATCCCACTGCCAGACGCCGCGTCATCGAAGAAATCGGCGACTATGCAGCCACCAATCCATCGGTCGACGTCATCCACGTGTGGGCCTCGGACGGGCACAACAACCACTGCGAATGCGAGAACTCTCGGGGAAGGCGGCCCGCCGATTTCTACGTCGAGCTGCTCAACGAACTGGATAACCACCTCGAATCTCGGGACCTCGATACCCGGGTGGCTTTCCTGATCTATACGGATCTGCTCTGGCCACCACAGCGTCGCCGGATCGAAAACACCGATCGGTCTCATCCTGATGTTCGCGCCGATCACGCGCTCCTACACGGAGGGGTTCGGGGGTCTCGGCGAGCTGCCGGACATCCCACCGTACGAGCGGAACCAAGGGGACTTTCCGATCTCGCTCGCAGGGAACGTAGCCTTTCTCGACGCCTGGCAGGCGGCTTTCGATGGCGACACCTTCGACTTCGATTACCACCTCATGTGGCGACACTTCCGCGACCCCGGATATATGCGCATCAGCGAGATCGTCGCCGAAGACATGGCCGCGCTTCCCGGAATCGGGCTGAACGGAAACGTGAGCTGTCAGATCCAGCGCGTGTACCTGCCGTCGTCGCTCCCGATGATCCTGATGGGGCGGCTGCTCTGGGATGGCAACGCTTCGATCGAGGAGACCACCACCGACTATTTCGCGGCCGCCTTCGGTGAGGCTGCCGAACTCGCACGCGGGGATCTCGAGCAAATAAGCGACTGTTTCGCCCCACTCTACGAGGACGACTCCGGCATTCTCGACGAGCATCGACTTTCCTTTGACGAAGTCGAAATCGAGCGGGTGGAAACCGTATCGGCGGTCGTCGAAAACGTCGAGGAACGGATCACCAAACAACGAGAGGCAACGAACGGTCCCCAATCACGTTCTTGGACGTATCTCTATCACCACACACAGCTCGTCACCCAACTCTCGGCGGCGCTTGCGGCGCTCGGTCGGGGTGACGAAGCACGAGCGGGCGCGCGCTGGGGAGATGCCAAGGCGTACGCGCAAGAACACGAGGAGGAAATCCACCACGCCTTCGACGTCTTCGAGTTTGTGCGCGTCTACCGGAGCACTTTCGAGCCCTGACGTCCCCGGTTAGCGTCGACATCACGATTTATCACAACAGGGACGTCAGATGAGGTATGGGAGATACTGCCCTCATCGCCGGAATGGGCCCAGGGTTCTGTGAATCACTTGCGTGGATCCTCGCACGAAACGGGTACGCCGTCGGCATGTTCGCCCGGTCGGCGTCGTATCTCGATGACGTCGAGACCGAACTGCGGGCGGAGGGCCACGACGCCCTGGCAATGCCGACGGACGTCACTGATCCCGAATCGGTCTCGGCAAGCACGGAGGAAGTCCGTTCTGAGCTAGGTCCCGTTAGCGCGCTTGCCTACACGGCGAGCACAGTAACGGATGACCCGCGGGACGCACTCAATCCGGAGCGCATCGAGTCGCTCTGGCAATTGTACGCCATGGGCGGCCTGCACTGCTTTAGCGCCGTTCAAGAGGACCTGACGACAACGAATGGCACCATGCTCTGGTTCGGCGCCTCGCCGACCGCCGGCGACCTGGCGTACAAGGCCGGCAAAGGCGCGGCAAGGGGCCTCGCCCGTGGCCTCGCCGAGCGATTCGGGCCGGAGGGAGTACACGTCGCCCACGTCATCATTGACGGGGGTCTTCGCAACCCCGATGTGTACGAGGGGTCAGGGACCATTGACGAGGGCGATTTCATCGACCCCGACGGTGCAGCCGCTACCTGTTTTCATCTGATCGATCAACCCGCAACGGCGAGAACGTTTGAACTTGATCTCCACGCCGAGAAACGTTCAAGCCCGCGTTAGGAGACCCGCAGGTGCTGGTGATCGAACAAAAAAATGACACCTAATCGAGACCTAATTGAGAAGTTCGGTGAGGGCGCCCGCGCGATTCAGCAGTTCCTCGCTCTTGTCCGTTATCTCGAGATGGAGCCGATCTTCGGATTCGTGTTTCACGACGAAGCATTTCTCCTCGAGAACAGCGAGACACTTCGTTAGCTGTCCGTGATTGACGTTGGCCGAGCGCATGATATCGCGTTTTTTGACCGGAAACCCACCGTCCGTCTGCAATCGATGGCGACGTTGCTCGGCAGCAGCCCGCAGAACGCACGTGATGACCTCCAGCAACGTTCGTCTACTCCCTGGCGACGTAGACGACCGGCGTTGATTCGACATCGTTTGTGAAACCCCCAAGACGCACCAGTGATCATCGTTCACCGTTGCGTGATGTTCTTGTAATAATGGACTACTCGTATTCCTACAAATATAGGCCATACGGACCGGGAGAGCCCGCCACACCCCGTTGTAGCGCACCACGAAGTGTGACGTGGTGTATTCGCGGGGCTGTCTCAGGGTAACGGCACGTCTCCATCTGCTTCGGCGCCTCGGCACGTGGGATTTGGTCGTGGAAGGAATAGCATGCGAACCAGTCGCATTCCATCTCGTTGCCATCGCGAGGTTCCCAACCCATGGCATGGATCGAATCATGGATGATCCGGATCTAGCACGCGGATCTCGATGCGTGCTCCACCTGCCTCGCTCTCGTGTACTTCGACATCCCACGCGTGTGCCTCCGCGATCTCGGCGACGATCGCCAACCCGAACCCGGTGCCACCGTCGACACCCGAAAAGCCGCTTTCCAGCACCCGGTCTCGGTCTTTGCGCCCGATCCCTGGGCCGTCGTCGGCAACGTAAAATCCCTCCCGATCCTCAAGTGTACCCACCCGGACGGTCACGTGCTCTCCGCCGTGTACGACGGCATTACGAAAGAGATTCTCCAGGAGTCGCTTGACACGCGCTGGATCCGCAGACACGGTCAACTCGTCCTCCACATGCAACGTCGCGTCGTGTGTCTCGACGAGGGTCCAACACGGCTCGGCCAAAGCGTGGATCGCCACTGACTCGATCTCGGTCGCCGCCGCACCCACCCGCGCGAAATCGAGAAGATCTTCGATCAGGGTATCCATCCGTTCGAGGGCGCGATCGATTTCCGCCAGATGTGGACTGTCGCACTCGTCGCAAGCCAGCTCCAGCCGCCCGGTCGCCACGTTGAGTGGGTTGCGCAGATCGTGGCTCACGATGCTGGCAAATTCGTCGAGTCGATCGTTTTGCCGCTCCAGTTCCGTCTCTCGCTCGCGGAGTCGCTCTTCGCGACGCATCCGTTCCAGAGCGCCAGCAAGGTTGCTCGTCAACAACTTCGGGATGTTCGAGGCGTCCCGCGGCTCCCCCGGATCCCCTCGCGTTCCGACGAGCAAGACGCCATGTTCGTCCAACGGGAAAATCGCCTCTCCGGTTGTCGCACCGAGCGTCTGTTCCTCGGTCGCATAACAATCACGAATGATCCGGCCGGCACGGTAGGCCTGCCACACGGGGGTGTCTCCAGGTTGAACAGTCGCCGGCGCACCGATTAGGGTCTCGACCGCACTCGACCACGATCGCGGCGTTAACACCCCCGACTCCTCGTCGTAGACATACAAGACGACCAACTCGAGATCGAGCAACTCGGCGGCGGCCGATACGCCTGTCGAGGTCACGTCTCGAACGCTCTGGGCTGCAAACAACTCCCGGAGCGTCGCGTTCAGTGTCTGCAGTTGGACTTCCCGCTGTCTGAGCGTGTGCTCGCGCTCCGCGCGGTCGAGTGCCTCCGTGAGCGCGTTCGCTAGAATATCGAGGAGTGGCCGCTACTCGTCACTAACTGGACCCCTGCCCCGATCCGATACGATGAAAAGGCCATATTGTTCCAGGGGATACAGCACTGCGCTCTTTACCGGTGTTTCTTCCCGGAGGCCGGAGATCTGCGCCGTCTCGGGCACGTACCTGGTGTCGCCACTGGTAAAAACGTCCCAGACGAACTGATCGACGGGTGCTCGTGCTTCGGTTCTATCGTACACCGGCGGCGAATCGAAGAGATCGTTGGGATCGGAGAAGGCGACCGGTTCGAGCACGTCGCCGCCCTCCCCGAGCATGTGGAAGCCCGCGACGTCGGCGCCCAGGTCCTCCGTTGCGGCCTCGACGGCGAGCGCCGCGGTTTCTTCCTCCGATTGTGTATGCATGAGTGCATTCGTGTGTTCCTGGAGTCGCTCTAACTGCCGTTGATACCGACGACGCTCGGTCGTGTCAGTAAACACCCACAGGTCGCCTTGCGAACCGGGGAGCGCAAGCGTTCCATAATTCAGTGTCAACTCGCGCCCGTCTAGCAGACTGATGTCGAGGTCGTCGACTTGATCACCCGATTCACTGATCGTCGAAAGTCGTTCACGAAACGTGTGCGGTTCCCTGCATTGGGCTACAGCGACCGTAAGGAGCTCCCCGAGATTGCGGGACTCCCACGCGCGCGGTGGATCATCGATGTCGAACAGCTCACACATTCGATGGTTGATCGCCACGATCGATCCCTCGCCATCCGCCGCGAGCGTGCCAACAGGCAGCGTTTCCAAGAGCTTGGAGCGAACCGAGTTTGCGCGGGCCAGAGCCGCCCGTTGCGCGATGCGATCTAGTGCAGTGGCCGCGTGTGACGCAACCGTCTCCGCCAAAAATCCGTCGAATTCGTCGAACACACCCACCTCGAGGGCGCCGATCATCACGATCCCGTGATCGCCCAGAGGAATGATGATCTCGCTCCGGATCGACGTGTCAGGGTTGTACCGACCGGGCGCCATGGAGACGTCCTCAAACCGGCAGGGCACCCCGGTTTCGAACACTTCCCAGCTCAGGCTCTCGCCAGGTGCAAACGACGCTGGTTCATCGAACAGTTCTTCGCCCACGTCGCTCCAGGCGGCGAGCCGTAGCTCCTCGGCCACATTATCGTAAAACCAGACACCGTTGATCGCCATGTCAAGGGTCTCAGCGAGTACGTCGACCAACAGCGACGCGACTCGGTCACGATCTTCTGCCCGGAATAGCGCCTCCGCCGCGGCATGTAATTCCCGCATCGCCTCTTCACGACGTTTCCGTGCCGTCACGTCGCGAGCGTCAACCAGAATTCCCCCGATGACCGGGTCCTCGAGCTGGTTGCTGGCACGGACCTCGAGCCACCGCCAGTCACCGCCCGACGAGTGGCCCCGGAGTTCTTCAGTGACTTCCGATTCATCATCCATTACCCGCCCTATGAGCGACCAAGCGTTCGATCGGTCGTCCGGATGGACTAACTGATCGGCATGTTTGCCCTCGAGATCTGCGGGCTCGACGCCGAGGACACGTGTCACGGCGGGTGATACGTACTGCACCTGACCGCCATGGTCGATCACCAGGACGAAATCCGAGGAATGTCGGAGGATTTCGCCAAACCAGTCCTTGGTTTCCTCGAGTTCGCGCTCGCGATGTTTTCGCCCGCTAATGTCGCTAAAATACACCGAGAGGCCCGACGCAAAGGGATGGGCAGTGGCCTCTAAGTGACGGTCAATGCGGTCGGCGTAATATTCGACTGTTTGTGAGACTTGGGTTCCCATCGCCTCTCGGAAGGTAACGGCGAGCTCCGTCCCGACAACATCCGGAAATACCTCCCAGATAACCTCGCCACGGAGGAACTGGCGGTCGTGCTCTAAAAGCTCCGCCGCTTTCGGGTTCACGTACGTAAATCGCCAGTCGGAATCAAGCGCGTAGAACCCGTCGTTCATCCGATCCAAGTGATCCGTGAGCTGGCGTTCTGCTTGTCGATGTTCCACTGCATTCCGGATCCGGTTGGCCAGAATGACGTACTGCTCGCTCCCCGTCTGCTTTTGCAAGTAATCCGTCACACCCGCCGAAATCGCCTCGCCAGCTACTTCCTCGCTCCCCTTCCCCGTAAAAAGGATGAACGGGAGATCAGGGTCGAGTTCTCTCACGCGGTGGAGCAGGGAAAGGCCGTCGTAGGACGGCATATCGTAATCGGAAACCACGCAATCAATCGTTGGGTCGGGGAGGCGATCGATTACCGCTTTTGGATCAGTCGTGGATTCCACCGTCAACCAGCCGGCGTGATGCTCCAATTGGTCGACCAGCAGCCCCACGAAGTCGGGATCGTCATCGACAGCCAACACGCTCACATGGTCGGTCGGTTGCGGTCTCTCTCGCGGTGTCACTCATCGCCGCTCCTCGTTTTAGCCATTCGAATCGCTTCCCCGAGGATGACGCGAGCGAACATGGTCCGGGAGGCACCGCCGTCGGGCCACCGATCCGCCCCGCTCCCGATAGATCCGCCCCGGCCGACCACCATTACCATCGTACCAGATTGGCGAAAGGTTGGGTAAAATAGCTGTTGGTCTCGCGTGAGCTCATCGGCGCCCACCCCGGGGAACGCGGCCGACGAGCGCCAGTATCCCCATTACGACGACGATCACTAGGACCGCGATCGCGTACGTGCGAAAAATGGCCCCGTATCCGATCCCCACTTGGGCGAACAGTCCCACCGCGACACTTCCGGGTGCCTGGACCAGCATCATGGTCGCGCTATACCCCGAGTACGCGCTCGCTCGCCGACTATCAGGGAGGCTGGCCAGCAGGTAGGCATCACCAACCGGGAACAGGCCGTGAATCACGAATCCCATCACGATCGAAACCAGCGCAATCGCCAGAAAACCGTCCACCGTCGTCAAAACGAACAGACAGGCGGCAAACGAGAGGAGAATTCCGAAGATCGTTCCGAGAAACGGCAACCGATCCGCCAACTGCCCGAACACGATAAACGAGGGGATCCCGGCCGCAAAGGTAATGGTGAGCAACTGACTGGCCCGACTGCGGGACATCCCCGCTTCCGCCCCGAGAAACGTGAGATAGAAGTTAAAGACTCCCTGCCAGAAGAAGCCGACGACGCCGACGAAGACGAGGCCTGCGGCGATCAATCGCCATTCGCGACGGATACCGGCCATCAGGGCACGGTCGCTTTGCCCCGCTGTCGGGAGCTCCGTGCGCCCGGTGGCGATCCAGAGGCCGATCGCCACGACCACCGTCGCCACGGCGAGTCCGGCAAACGAGTACCGCCAGGTCCCCAACACAATGGCCGTGGCAACCAGAAACGGGGCCGTGACCGCTCCGATCTGGGAGAACATCCCGCGGACGCCGAGGACGAGACCAACCCGTCGCGGGAACAGCTCGCTGACCAACGGATTGGCAGCGACGAAGAATGCACCCGTCGAGAGCCCGAACCCGAATGCGGCGAGGATGGCGATCGTGACTGATGGCGAAAGTGCAACGATCGCTGCGGAGAGACACAACCACCAGGCCGTGCCGAGGATTACGATGTGCCGACGCACGAACGTCAGGATGTATCCGGTCGGGAGTCGCGGTGCGGCGCTTCCAAACCAGACTGCCGTCGCCATCAACCCCGCGACGACGGGCGCGACGCCGATCGCGATGAAGTGATCCACCAGCGGAGCGAACGCCACCCGTCCATAGTTGACGAGAAAGGAGAGCAGACAGATCCACACCATGACCGAGACACGTCCGGTCATACTCGGGCGGCGTACCACGATCCTCACCGCCCACCTGGCAACGTTCGGAATGCCGTATCACTCATCGTCTTGACGCCGCTACCCGGCTACAGTGCCACGTGGTCGGCGCTGGCAAGGTTTGAATGAACCGATGTCGGGGTGGAGTTGTGCGAACGCACAACAGTTATCACCGACCCCACATTCCCCCGCACATGATCGAACGACAGGGATCGGGGCCACGCCTGGCAACACCCGATGACTTTCCGGACATATTGGATCTCGTCGACCGCTGTTTCAACCATTCGTCCGGGGGGATGGCTTCCGAGTGGTGTCATGTCTACGACCGCGAGCAACCGGATCGGCACGCCGTGATCACCGAGAACGGAACGGTCGTCAGCCACGTGAGTATCGTTGAGGACGAACTCGTTATCGGGGACGGCCACCTGCAGAGCTGGGGGATCTCCGGTGTCGCCACTGAACCACGGACTCGTGGTCAGGGCTACATGAGCGATCTGATGGATTTCTGGATGGAACGGATGGATTCGGCGGGGGTCCCGTTCGGCAAACTCGGGGGCGATCGCAAACGGTACGGTCACTGGGGCTGGGAACGAGCGGGACGCGAACGTCGTTACCGGGTCACCGAACGATTTTTCGAGCGGGACCAGGTACCCGATGACGCCCGGATCGAACGATACGATGGGTCAGCAGAGCACATCACACAGCTTCGCGACCGCTATCAGCGACGCAATCTGCGCGTGCGGCGAGATGAAGAGGCCTGGCGGAATCGACTCGACCGGGCTCAATTTACAACGCTTTTGCGGACAGACGCCAACGAGAAGGGCTATCTGACGTTTTCTCGCACACGGCACAACCATCGAGAGACAACCGTCTCTGACCTGGGCGGGTCCCCCTCAACTATCAGGGCACTGCTCGCGCACGTGTTCGACACCTTCGGAAAGCAAACTATTCACGTTGATATGCACCCGACTGACCAACAGAACCGCTTGTTCTCCGGCCCCGACGTGAGCGGGTACTGGGAGGACCGACCCCACCGGATGGTCTACGTCGGCGATCTCTCCCAGATCCTCGCGGCGTACCGCAATTCCATCGCACGCCGTGCTGCGGGGGCGAACGTCCCACCAGGGTCGATCTCACTCGAGATCACCGAGGACGGAGACCCGGTAGCGCTCGAGTGGGACGGGCGTTCGATAACAGTGCGAGCGGCCGATCACGCCACGGTCTCGGTCAACCGAATGGCCATGGCGCGGCTTCTCTTCTGGGATCCCAACACGGTACCGGCCTACGATAATCAGCCACTCCTCGCGGCGACCCTTCCACTCGGATTCTATGTGCCGCTGGTCGATCGAGTGTAGGTGGATCGGCTGGACTGTCGGTCTGTGGTCGGTAGCAGCTAAGTGACCAGCCGTCGAGGGCCGGGATATGCCCGATCGACCGAACGTCCTCTTTCTCTGTTCCGATCAACACGGCTATCGCTACACGGGATACGCCGGCCATCCGACCGTCCGGACGCCGAATCTGGACCGGCTCGCGTCGGAGGGGGTGGTATTCGAGAACGCCTACTGCGCCAGCCCCGTCTGTACTCCGAGCCGGGCGAGCATGTTGACGGGGGTCTATCCATCAGACGTGGGTTCGTACTGCAACTCCACGGTCTGGGATGGGTC
This sequence comes from Halobacteriales archaeon, assembly GCA_007118975.1. Classification (GTDB taxonomy): domain Archaea; phylum Halobacteriota; class Halobacteria; order Halobacteriales; family SKNY01; genus SKNY01. The sequence continues at coordinate 99,844 of SKQO01000019.1, forward strand.
CCACCCCACCTGGGGGTCCCTGATCCGCGATGCCGGATACCGGACGTGGGCGACCGGCAAGTTCGATCTCGATCCGGCTCACGACGTGGGGTTCGACGGAACCACCCACAGCCACGGTCACGCCGGTAGTCCGGACATCACCTCCCTGTTTCGGCGTCCGTTGTGCTATCGCCTGGCCGAGCGGCCAGGCGTTGACGGTCGCTCGAGGGATGAGGACCACCGAGACGGAAACCTCGCGGACGAGGCACAGACGTTCCTGCAAGCTGAAGCCACCGGGAGTGAGGATCCGTGGGCCGCGTGGGTCGGCTTCAGTCAACCGCACCCTCCGTTCACCGCACGCACGACAGAGTACGAATCGTACCTCGCGGAAAACATCCAAGTGCCGGACGTTGATCCGGGCGAGCGCGAGGACCAACACCTCATTTTCGAGCGGCTCCGCGCGTTCAAGCGCCTAGGAACGCCGGTCCCAACCGATCGGAAACGTCGTGCCCGCGCCGGGTACTACGGCATGATCACGAAACTGGATGAATACATCGGGCACCTGGTCGACCAGCTTCGGGCGCTCGGGGAGTGGGAGAATACGGTGGTCATCTACACCTCCGACCACGGTGAGATGCTCGGAGAACACGGGCTCTGGTATAAGAATACGCTGTACGAAGACGCCGCGCACGTGCCGCTCGTTGTGGCGGGGCCCGGCATCCCGGCAGGAGAGCGACGTACTGACCCAGTCGGGCATGTCGACCTGATTCGGACCATCCTCGAGTGGGCCGATGCCGACCTCCCGGCGCTCAATCGAGGTCGTTCTCTCACCTCAATGATCGCCGATGACACGGGGGACGCCCCACCGTATGTGTACGCCGAAAGTCATTCGGAAGGGAACTGCTCGGGATCATTCATGATCAGGCGAGGCGACTGGAAATATATTCACGTCACCTGGTACGAGGACCTACTGTTCAACCTGGCCGAGGACCCGGAAGAGACGGAAAACCGCATCAATGATCCCGAAGTCTCCCATGTTCGAGAGGAGCTTCGTGAGCTACTTTTCGACACGGTCGATCCGACACAGGTCACCGTGGACGCATTCACTGCCCAGGAGGAAACACTGGCAGAGTTGGGGGATAAACTGGGCGCTCAGGGGCTGTTCGAAGAACTTCGCGGTCGGCTGGGCGACGGGCAGGCAGGAGCGCTTGTCAATCGCGAGTTTCCGGAGTGGACGGGACAGCCCACCTCCGAGGATTACCTCGATTCCCCGAACAACTCGGGGAAACGTCGTTCCGGTGAGGGGTAGATCGTCAGCAGACCGGCAAGCGGGGAGCGTGGACTCGGCTCGTATTCCGACACCGAGGCGGTTGGATCCCCCGAACGGACGATCAACAGCGCGCGAGCCAGCGATTCGGCATCACGAGTGTATGCGATGGTGGCTGCGTCGGCCTCCAGTTCCATTCGCCGCATGACCGCCAAGATCGCAAGTGTACCCACCCCACTGATCATCGCCTGGGTGAGAACCCGTCTTCGCCTCGAGGATTGCCTGTGAAGACCGATTGCGGCAATTACCCCGACGATCACGCCCAACAATCGTGTCAGCGTTCGACTGTGACCGAGCCTGACGTGTGCGAGTTCGTGAAGGATGGCTGCCCGAAGCGCTTCGTCGTCCAAGAGCTCGACAAGACCGCTTGAAAGGACGAGGACCCCGCTGTCTTTGGTTCCCATCGGAAGCCCCGTCGGCACCGTTTGGTCCCAGAGATAGACATCCATCTCTTCGAGCCCGAGCCGTCTCGCCTCCCGCTGGCAGACCGCCTCGATGGAACCGCCAGCCGGGGAGATCCAGTTGCATCGCTCGAGTTGCCTGCCGGGGAGGATGGTAGTAATGATGAGTGCGAACAGTTGCACGGAAGCGATGAGCGCTCGGGAGGGGATAGACACAGCCGTCACCGGTTGTCCAGAATATGCAGTCCGTGACTCTTCACCTCATCGGTCTTTGTGAGCTTCGACCACCCCTGAAAACCTCGGGAAGGTTACCCGCTCGCACCGACGGGCCGTTCATCGACGTAGTGAATGCGTGGTACCCCGAACCGTTCTGGCGCCGGTAGGCCTCCTCATCGAATTCCTGGCCAGGGGCCAGGAGACTGCGTCCCCCCATCGAGCCCGTATTCGAGTTCTGTGGCAACCGGCGAACACCGGATCTCACCTCCAGTAGCACCCGCCGACTTCCGTACTATTTTCTTTACATTCGGCACCAGCGACACCATTCAATTCCCGAGAGTCCCGGCGTTGCTCCCACTGCGTCGCGAATCGGTGTGAGCACCATGGGAGACTGCTTCTGGAGAACGCCCGGGACCGATGAGGAGGTTCCGCCAGTAACAATCGCCACTGTACCCGTTCCGTCTGCAACGAGCGTTAGTTCGATGGCAACCGATTGTTGAACTCCACTGCCAGGGAATTATAGGCTTCCTCACCGTAGTTACTGTCATGTATCCGTGGGGAGACCACCTGGATACGGTCAACCAAGCGCTCGTGGCATTGTTCGTCGTCCTGCTCCTCACGCTGGTGCTCATGGGACGGACCACCGGGCCGCAGTTGGCGGCTATCTACATCCTCCTGGGCGCCGGGTGGGTAATCTACGCCAAACGAGGCAGCGAAATTCGTTCGAAGCTCGGCCGGAATTGATCGGCACGCTGTCGGCCGACGAGACTAACCCGGTCGACGCTAGGAACCAACTCGAAGCGAGTCCACGGTGTGTTCCGCGAGGATCTCTTCATTGAATACTACCCCAAGACCGGGACGACTCGGGACATCGATAAACCCGTTCTCGATCTTCAGCGGCTCCGCCAACAGTTCGCAGCTCCATTCGGGGTGAAACGCGGTCTCGAACGTCTCCTGGACGGCAAACGCTGGCGAACTTGCACCCAGATGGGCCGCGGCGAACGTCATGACCGGCCCGGCGGCGTTGTGTGGTGCAAATCCCACGCGGTCCGCCGAGGCGAGCGCCGCAATCTTCTGTAGCTCCGTAATACCGCCGGCACGGCCGACGTCGGGCTGGACGACGCCGACGTCGGTTCTTCCGATCAGCTCCGCGAATGGGTGGTGAGTGACGAAAGACTCGCCGGTTGCGATGGGGATCGACGAGGCACGGGCCACGCGTCGAAGCGGGTCAATATCGGCCGGAACGGGCTCTTCGAAAACGAACGGATCGATCGGTTCGAGCCGGCGTGCGACCGATCGTGCGGTGCCCACACCCAAATTCTTGTGGCCTTCGATCAGGAGATCGACGTGATCCGGGACGGCGTCGGCCACGGCCTGTATAGCACGGATGGCCGCATCGATTTCGGCACCGGTGGCGTTCGCAGCGGAGCCCCACTGGAACGGACTGAATTTCACTGCCGTGTATCCATGCTCGCTCATCTCGACGGCGGCATCGGTCAGCTCGGCCACCACAGCATCGAGGACGGGCTCCATCTCTTCGCCCCGGTGATACCGGTCCACTATCGCCCGGGCCGGGAAATCCCAGCCATTCGCATACGCGCGCAGCTCCGAGTGGCAGGCACCCCCAAGGAGGTCGTACACCGGAACGTCCAACAGTTTCCCTTTGATGTCCCAGCAAGCCATGTCGAGCCCGCCGGTCATCGCGGTCGTGAAGAGGTCGTTTCGCTCGGCGCCGAGGCGACCGCCCGCTCCAAAGAGCTGCTCGGTCTCGAACGGATCCGCCCCGATCAGATCCCCCGCCAATCGTACCACGTCCTCGGGTTCGTGCCTGGTGCGGGGAATTTCGCCGACCCCGCGTATTCCCTCGTCGGTTTCGATGGTGACGAACAGCCACGGGCGAGGCCCCTCGACCAGCACCGCCTCCACAGCTGTAATCGACGGTCGCTGCATGCCTGTCACCGGTGGGTGAGCGGTGCTTAGGCCTGCTGATCTCGCCGGACTTTCCACAATGTTCTCTTAGCGCGTACGTTGGTCCCACCCTTAGAAATTTAACACAGCTGGCTGTTACCGTACGACATGGACGTTGGAAGCAGCGATGTCGAACAGCTCCGGGAGGAGATCGATCGGATAGAAACACGGGTATTGCTGCTCGAAGATACGGTCAGCGAGCTGCAAAAAGTGCTGAACGAACTGCGAGCGGATTCCGGGGACACATCCGCAAACACCCCTTCCCGCGAACCCAACTCCGACGTGTGGGAATAAGTCTCGGCCCCGAAGGACCGAAGAACGTGTTCCTCGACGCCATCACGCGAATTACTTAATGTCCGGCGCCCTCACCACCGGTAGGGCAATGAGCCGACGTCGTCCCGGCAAGTTCAGACGAACGACACTCCCTGCAGCTGACATTAAGCTTCGCTGCGTCGAGTGTGACGAGCTTCGAGCATTCGAGCGGCAGTCGAAGGGGGTGTACTGTGCGGCTTGCGGCAAGCGTCATTCCCAGGAATCGCTCGTCGATACATCCGTTCCGGGGTTCGAGGAAGGGTGAACGAACACTTCCCGGCACGAAGGTCTTCGGCGGCCGTTCATACTTCCGATTACTAAGTCGTGTGTTGAGTAACGAGGAGACAAGCGGCTACAGCTCGGCGGACGCATCCGCGCACCACCAACAATCGTCGGTCTCACAGAGCAGGCGTCCCGGATCAGACGACAACATGCCGCCGACCAGATCGATCAGTGCATCGCCCCTGAGCAACTGACAGTCTGCAACCCCGACCGGGCCACGTCGAACGATTCCAGCGTCTTCGGCGGCAGCCTCGAGTGTAGTAAACCCACGACTGCAGCCGACGCGCGCCACATCGATGTCGACCACGTCGCCATCACGCCGCACCGGCACAGTCCGCGGCATTCCCTTGAACGGCAGTCCTGCCAGCCGTTCTGCCACGTGAATCGTCGAATTCCGGTCGTGACGAACACCGACCAGCAAGATCCAGCCACCACGGTTCGCCAGTCGGTGGAGCGGACTTCCACGTCCCACGGAGTGCATAGGTGGATGCGCCCGTGTGATTGCTGACGCACCACATCCGATAGCGGTGACCGAATGCGTTGGATGACTGCTCCGGACAGCGGACGCCCGACAACGTACCGCTTCCGTGATGGCACCGGTCTGGGATGGCGAGGTACATCGATCGAACGGCCTCGACTCCACCAGCCCGGATGTGAAGGTGGGGACGGCGAGGGTACCCCGATCGCCGAGCACGTCGAGCAGCGCATCGACGACTGTATCCGCACCGCCCTCGACCCACCCGAGACTCGACAGAGACGGGTGGACGACCACCTCGTAACCGGCTTCGAGCCCCAGGGATCGCAGATTCTCTCGTAACTCATGTCGGGTTTGAACAGGATCCTCGTGCGGCATACCTTTCAGTTACTGATCGCACGGGCCGGGGTTAAACACACCCACGATGCCTGGGACGCCCCGATTGAATGTATACCGGTGACACTGGTGGTAACCTCGGTCGTGGGAAGTGGGATGAGCGCGACGGCTGGTAGGAGTAATACTCCCCTTCGCACGGTGGGCCTCGGCAGGCGAACAGCTGCTGTGTGTCGAGATCGATGATGACACTCGCATTCGTTCTGGGCTGTTCGATCGGCGAGACGGCGGGATCGACGTGGTTACACACGCTCACAGGCCGCCCGAACTGGTCCTGCAAGTGTTCGGTGACCGTCTCAACGGTAAGCTCACCGGCGGATCGTCGCAACTTTCGGCGCAATCAGTCCAGCCGATAAAAGGTACTCGTCCCCGTCGGCTCCGCTGGTGCGGCCTCCGTTCCCACTTCGAAGTGGTTTGCATGTGCGAGTACGCCGTCGCGTCCCGGGTATTGTCGGTAGATACGGGCTGAGGTCGCCTCCAATGGGGTAAGACCGCTGCCCTGCTGACCAATGATGACGTTTGCAGCGCAGCTTCGTCCGCCGTCGTAGATGGCCGAAAGTGCTCGGTCGACTACCGGTGTCGAGCACGTGGCGAAATCTCACGTGGTAGGGCAGCCCTGCGGCCTCGGTGCCGTCCTGTGCGGACACGAGGCCATTGATGACGATCCCGATTCCGTGTTCGTTGACGCCCATTTTTGGGCCTGCGATCCCTGGCTCGGTGATGCCAACGAAGTTTACGGCCTCCGGTTGTGTGACATCGAGAAGGACGAGTCGATCGCGGATCGGGGCGAGCCAGTCCCAGTTCTGGCCCAGGTGACTGTGACTGTCGGCTGTTGCGGACGGAAGCAAGCCGAAGCTCGTACACCCTTCGGTCACACCCGAGTGGGAACTGTCCCCGATCGCCGGATAGAACATCTCCCACCGGGCGTTCAACAGGACGATATCGAGTAAGTCGACATCGGCACCGGTCGCGATACCGCGAAGTTCTCCCGCGTACCGCCACGCCGACGATTTGATGAGCTCGAGGTAGTCTCGTGCTCGATCCGCGAGCGCGTCCTCGTCCAAGCCCTCGTGCTCGAACCGTTCGCGGTACGTCGCCACAGTGGCTTCGATCGCCGCTGCACACGCCTCGCCGTGCTGACGACCGCGACGATAGGGACCACCGGCGAGTTCGACCCGATCGAAGCCAGTCATGGCTCCGACCTTCCCGAGATTCCGGACATAGCCAGCCCTCGACGCATTCCTGATCAGATTCGATCCAGTAGCGGCGCGACTTCATCCTCGGTGTACCGCTGGCAACGGTAGATACTACCCATCGAACCGGCTTCCGAGAATGGACTCACAAACTCCCAGACGATGTCCCCCGATGGCGTCACCTCGAAGAGGTGTGCCTTCGCCCCTTCGCAGATCAACGTATTCCCGTTCGGCAACCGGCGTGCCCCCGAAATAAACGGTGAGGAAAAATCGGTCTTGGGCGAGCCGGTGTACGACCATTCAATCTCTTCGGTCAGCGGATTTACCTCGATCACCCGGGACCATCCGCGTTCGGTCCCGTTGTCGAAGACGAGGATGTTGCCGTTCTCTAGGACGTGAGGGAGGTGTTGTCCGTCAAGCTCCCCCGGTCCCCAGGCCCAGACGATCTCGCCACTCGGATAATCGATTACGCCGATCACGTCGAGGCTGCGATACGAGAACACGAGATTGCCCGGCTCGAAGACGGGCTCGGTTCCACGTTCCAGTTCCGTCTCGTGTGTTTCGTTCTCCGGGATGATCTGGATCGTGTTGTTGTGTGCCCAGTCGAACTGGTAGCGCGTCTCGATCCGTTCTTCCACGTAGGACCAGTCTGAATCGGACAACAGATCCCGAAGCTCCGCGAAGTGATCCTCGCCGTGCCACTCCCAGTGTAAGTTCTTTTCGCGATCGACTTCGATCACGTACGGGTGACGGGTCAGCTCCGGTGCGATCTCCGGGGCCAGGTGGTCCGCAATGGTATGAAACAGAAAGTGTCCGTCGTCGGTAATCTGGAAATCGTGGTCGATCCGGCAATGAAAGGACCACACCACGTTGCTCTCGGGGTCGAGTTCCCGAACGCCCGCTTCCTCGATGCGTGATCGGTCCCGAGTGGGATACAGGAGGTTCCCGTTCGGGAGTAGTTTGCAATGGGACTGGACTGCCGTTTCGGTCTCCCATCGATGGACGGGCCGACCATCCTCGTCGATCAAGTAGATGCTCCCCGTGCCGTCGGGCGCACCGTCCGGAAATTGGTAGGTTTCTGCCAGTAGCGTGTAACCACCGAACCCGCGATCGGGATCGTACACCCCGAGTCCTGCACCAGTCATAGCCTTGGTTCCAGGCGCCCCCAGTTAACCGTACGCCTTCCGGGCGGGCTCACGGCCGGAGCACGGCTTTGATGACGCCGTCCTCACGGGCCCGAACCGTCTCGAGGGCGGTCTCGAACTCGGTAAGCGGAAACTCGTGGGTGACGATCTCGTCGGCGCTGAGGTCCCCGCGTTCGAACAAATCGATCACGGGATCGACGGCATGGGCGGCGGTGACACCGCCGACCACCGAGAGCTCCTTGATGACGACGTCGTTCGGATAAATCGACCGTTGACCATCGAATACGCCGGCCAACACGACCTGACCCTGGGGAGCAGCCGCCTGGAAGCAGGTATTCACGACATCCCCTGCGCCTGCTGCCTCTACGCATACGTCGATCCCCTCCCCCTCACTGTACGCCTCCAGTTCCGCAACTGGGTCGGTCTCCGACGCGTTGATCGTGTGGGTCGCGCCGAGTTGCTCGGCGACTGCGAGCCGCTCGTCGAGCAGTCCCGTGACGGCAATATCGTCGATGCCCTTCGCCTGAAGCAACTGGACGCCGAACAGCCCGAGGGGGCCCGGCCCCAAGACAGCCGCTGTATCGTCCGTCGACAGCTCCGCCCGCTGGAGCGCGTGCAGCATACACGCGGCCGTGTCAATCTGGGTTGCCGCAGCATCCGGAATCTCTTCCGGGATCCGCGTGAGGGTATACGTCGGCCACGTCGCGTACGTTCGATACCCGCCATCCAGGGACATCCCGATCTCCCGAAGTTCGTCACACTGGTAGTATCTACCGTCGCGGCAGGCGGTGCAGGTGCCACAGTAGAGAAACCCGTGCAGGGCAACCCGGTCGCCGACTGTGAGGTCGGTGACACCCGGCCCGACTTCGACGACCTCCGCACACACCTCGTGTCCGAGAACGACCGGATAGTTCGTCCATGGTGGCCCTTCGCCCTCGATCAAGCCGATATCCGTCCCGCAGACGCCAACCGCTCGTATCCGAACGAGCGCTTCACCGTGCTCCGGTGTCGGTACGTCGCGATCCTCGAGCCAGACCGACCCCTCACCATCAGTGACGACAGCCGACTGATCAGGCCGTTCCGCTCCCACACTCATGCTGGTAAACACTCCACGTTCCCGCTTAACCGTGGCGGCCCCAAGCCGGAAGCAACCGGAATCCCCCGCAAACAGGGTTCGAAGATTCGGATCGATCGGACGACACCGCTGGTCGATCCGTTCCGGCTCTTTGCCCGTATCAACACACTGATCAAATCCGCCGCGGGAGGTTCACTGATGACACAGATCGCGGTCCAGTTGCACACGTTGCGCAACCTCGAAGAGGACGCCGCTTGGAAGCTCGAGCGGGTGGCCGACGCCGGCTACGACGGGGTTCAGTTCACACCACGGCTTGCCGGTGCAACGGCAAGCGAGTTGGTACCGCTGCTCGAAGCGCAGGAGCTCGCCGTCGCTGGCAGTCATATTTCACGAGACGAATTCGAGGAGGATTTCGAGGGGGGCGTCGCCCAATACGAGACCCTCGGCACCGATGACCTGGTCATTCCGAGCTACGACCGAGAGTCGTTTACCTCGAGATCGGGTGTGGAGTCGGCCGCGGCGGACGTCCACGAATTTGGCGATCGCCTGGCCGCCGAAAACATCGATATTCACTACCACAACCACTCGTTCGAGTTCACATCGCTGAACGGGGCCACCGGCTTCGAGGTGTTCGCTGAGGAAACGGCCGGTACGCTGTGGCTAGAGATCGATACCGGACTGGCGTACCGCGCCGATGAGGATCCCGCCGAACTACTCGAACGATACGCCGACCGCGTGGAACTCGTCCACCTCACCGACACTATCCCCGGCTCGAACGAAACGGCACACATCGATCTCGGCGAAGGGGAGGTTGACCTCCAGGCCGCCATCGACGCGACGATCGCCGCGGATGCCGAGTGGTTGATCTACGAGAACGGGCGGACCGACGACCCGATCACATCGATTCAGGACGCAGTGGAATTCATCGAAGCGCACCGGTGACGGGCTCGGGAGGTCGAGCGACCGTGCCCCCGGCCTGGAATCAAATCAGACCGTGTGAGAATCAGTCACCAGTGCTCGCGCTGCCCGATTGAACTCGACGATCCCCTCGGGGGCGACTTTTGCCGTCCGAACCTCGTACCCCACATGTTCGAGATCGGTGAGCGTGGGGAGATATCCGACGTAATCGTTGACGTACCCGACCGGCATAAGATGGTCGACGGTGGCTGCTCGCTTGAACCGGAGCCCATGGCGAACGTGCACCTCGCCGGGCATGCCCAGAATGCCCAGTTCCCCGATTTCGATGTATGGCATCCGATTGGGGAGCGACGTCGCATCCCATTCCGCGATGGCACACAGCTCGCGGGCGTGCTGGAGTCGGTAGGTCAGCGATCTCGCACCCACGTCGTCGCCGGCCTCCTGACATGCCTCCCGTTCCCGTTTTAATTCCTCGATGAGTGCACGTAGGTCCGTGGCGGGTGGCGTCCGCTTGGTCGGTAAGGTCAGGCCGATCCCGTCGGTTCGTAGCGGTGCGCCGGTAAGCGACGCTCCCGTATCAGCCGTTGCATTGTCGATCGCCGCGAGCACACCCTCGGCGACAGCGGCACCGACTCGATCCATGAAATCGTACGGTGTTTCGTCTTCGTCACCGCCCGGCCCGCCTGCGGGGTTGATGTCACCGGTCGCGCCGTTCAGGAACAGGACGGCTGCATCGGAGTGGGCGGCCGTAATATGAGTGCGGGCATACCCCGGCCAGTCAGCAGAAAGGAGCAGCTCCTGACCGGTGGTACAGACGGGGTGACAGGCGAAATTGTACAGAATTGCCGGGTCGCCTTCAGCCGGTTCCAGGTAGACGGCGACCACCTCCTCGTCGACGGGGCCGAACGGGACTCGGACGTTGCCGCTGACGCCACCTGCGGCCCGCCGGTTCTCCGCGACACCCGAGACCGTAGCCGTCCCGACTCGCAACGAGGACGGGGAAAGGCTTCTTGCCGCAGTGCCAACGGCATCCACGATGCCCGCCTCGATGCTGGCTTCGACATCGGAGATGTCATCGTCAACTGGAAACGAGGGACTGATGTCGAACGCTCGGGCCGACATATACGGACCGGCATGGGTGTGGGATGCCACGAGGAGGAACTCGTCGAACCGGTGTCCCTGATCCGCGAGTTGTCGACGGACCCGGCCGGTCAGTTCGCGGGAAACGTTCAGCAGGTCCACGGCCACGAGCCCGACCCGATTGGCATCGTCATCCAGCACGAGTGCTGTCGCCAGCAGCGGATCGTTTGCCCCCGACGACCGACCTTCGCGCCCCCCGTAGCCGCCCATGAGGACCGGCTCGTTGGGTGTAATGTTGACAGTCGCGATCCCTGCCGAAATCTGGGCCTCATGTCCGGTCATTAGAACAACCTGGAACAACCCGTCGCCGCCTGGATGTTCGTCAAATGTCGCTTCGCACCAGTACACCTACGAGGGGATGGGCGTTTCATTGTGTTCGTGCTGTCCACACCGTTCGCATAACTCTTCCGCGCGATCGGTCGGTGCGGCGAACGAAGGGCTTATTCGCCCATGCGTGAATCCGACATGTCATGTGTGCGAACAGCGAACAGCGGCGCGAGAGGACGCCGCTCGCCCGCTCGCGAGAGCTACAGGAGCGTGCGGCCGCGGTGATTCCCTATGCGTCACAAACGGGGAGTAAACGCCTCGCACAGTTCGTGCAGGGCATTTCCCCATCTCATATCGAACGTGCGGCCGGCGCGAGGCTGTGGGACCCGGACGGCAACGAGTACATCGACTGCAACGCGTCCCTCGGACCGATTATCCTCGGACACAACCATCCGGCCGTCAGAGCTGCCGTGAGTGACCAACTCGAGGACGGGACGGTGTTTACCATGGAGCACCCCTTACAGGTGGGGGTTGCCGAAGCGGTGACCGAGATGGTTCCCTGTGCGGAGATGGTAAAATACGCCAAGAACGGAAACGACGTGACCACCCTCGCCGCCAAGCTTGCCCGGGCGTCCACGGGACGGAACGTCATCGCCACGCAGGGCTACCACGGCTGGACGGATACCTGGACGTGTGCCAACCAACGCATTGCGGCCGGGATTCCGGATAAGCTCGCGGCGTACACGAAACCGTTCGAGTACAATGACATCGAAAGCGTCGAAGAGATCTTTGCGAACCATCCCGATGACGTGGCCGCGATCCTGACCAACCCCGTAAACAACGAACCTCCTGAAGACGGCTTCCTCGAGGACTTGCGGGATCTGGCCCACGATCACGGTGCACTGCTGGTCTTCGACGAGGTACTCACCGGATTCCAGGCCGCACCCGGTGGCGCCCAGGAGCGATTCGACGTGATTCCCGACTTGGCGTGTTTCGCCAAAGCGATGGCAAACGGCTACCCATTTTCCGCCCTAGCAGGCCGCCGGGAAGTCATGCGACACATGGAGGCCGACGATTTTTCCTACTCGATGACCAATGCCGGCGAGGCGGCTTCACTCGCCGCTGCGGCTGCAACGCTTGAGATCTTGCGCGAGGAACCGGTCCACGATCATATCAGAGAGCACGGTCGTCGACTCCGGGAAGGGTATAACGACCTGGCCGCCGAACATGGTCTCGAGACGATGACCGAAGCCAGCGGCTTCGACGAGCGGTTCTCGATCGGGTTCGACGTCGCGGAATCGGACGGCCCGGTCCGTTCGCTCTTCATGCAAGCGGCCCACAGTCGGGGCGTCTTGTTTACCGGCAGCCATATGCCGACCTACAGTCACACCGATGTCGATATCGACCGGACACTGGCGGTGTACGATGACTGTCTCAACGAGGTGAAGACGGCGCTCGATGCCGGGGATGTCGCGGATCGACCGCGCGGCGACCCGATCGGCAGTACCTTGCGGCAGCGATGGGAGGAACCAGCATGACCGGGAGTGGACCGCGGATTCAGACGGAGTTCACCTACCGTGGCATCGACGCGGTATTCATGGAAAACGAGTACCTCCGCATCATGGTGCTGCCCGGGAAAGGAGGCGACATCCTGGAGTTTCGGGACAAGCGTCGGGACGTGGACGTCCTGTGGCAGACAAAACACAACTGGCAACCACCTCGCGACCGGTACGTCCCTGCCGAGACGAACACGACCTGGAACGACCATTATCCCGGCGGCTGGCAGATGAACCTCCCGGTGGCGGGTGGCGGAATGGATATCGACGGCAATGCCTACGGCTTGCACGGGGAGAGTTCGCTGCTCCCCTGGGAGGCGGAAGTACGCCAGGATGACGACGATGCAGTCGTGTTAGGCTTGACGGTCGAACTGGTGCGGTATCCGTTCGCGGTCGACCGAGAGCTCACGTTGCCGGCGGGGGAGGCCCGTCTCGAGATCGACGAATCCGTCACCAATCTTGGCGGCCGCTCTCTCGAATATATCTGGCAGGAACACGTCGCGTTGGGCCGACCACTTCTCGGCCCCGATGCACGGCTCGATCTCCCGGCCGCAACCGGCGTGAACCCGCCGTACGACGACGCCTTTCCGAACGCCCGACTGGAGGGCGATTGCACGTTCGAATGGCCGCACGCCCCGGGCTGGGACGGCGGAACGGTCGATCTACGCGAGATCCCGCCGACTGATGCGAAGATCCACGACCAGTCATTCGCCACCGATCTGGAGGCCGGCTGGTACGCCCTTACGAATCCGACGATCGATCTCGGGTTCGCCCTCAACTGGTCGCTCGATCCCTTCGAGTGTCTCTGGTACTGGCAGCCGTTCGGCGGCTACCACGAATCACCCTTTTTCAACCGGACGTACAACGTCGGCCTGGAACCGACGACCGCGTACCCCGGTGGCGACATCCCGCATGCCCAACGCGAGAACGGGACCATGAAATCACTGGAGGCCGGCGAAACCGTCGAAGCGTCGTTGGTGGCACAAACGTACACCGGATTCTCGGCAGTGAACGCTGTCTCCTCGAGCGGCGAAATCGAGGGAACCGACTGAAGCCATCCCGCCACGTGAACTAACCGCCCGGCTGTCGTTAGTCGTACTGGACGGTGACCGGCTCGCCGCGCTCGACTGACTCGTAGGCCGCCTCGACGACGCGGACTTCAGCGACGCCCTCCTCGCCCGACACTTCAGGTGTGCGATCGGCCTCAACGGCGGCTGCAAAGTCAGCTAGCATGCCAGCGTTCATGTCCTCGCCCCATTCCACGCGTTGCACGCCGTCCTCCGCGTGCGTGTGTTTGAACGTCCGATCGAAGCAGTCCACCTCGATGACCTGCTCGTCGCCGATCAACCGCATGGTGACGTCACCCCAGAAGTCCCATGTATCGGGCTGTCGCCAGGACCCCTCGTGGCTGAAGGGGATCTCGTCGCCGAGCTGCATGGACGCGAGCGAGATGTCTTCGACCTCGAGATCCGCGAACCGGGTTCCTCCGTAGGCGAATACCTCGGTCACCTCTTTCCCGGAGATCCACCGCCCAAGGTCGACGACGTGGACCGTGTGATCCATGATCGCGCCACCGCCGCCGAGGTCCGGGTTGCTGATCCAGCCGCTACCGGACATCCGCGTCAGGAGGTTCGTCCCGATGAGTGCCCGGAGGGCCCCGAGCTCTCCGTCGTCGTACGCTGCCTTCGCCCGCCTGATGGGCTCGTTGAACCGGACCGGCATCGCGACCCCCAGATTGACTCCTGCGTCCTCACAGCGGTCTACCATCGCCTGCGCGTCATCCCTAGTCGTTGCCAGCGGTTTTTCCGACAGGACGTCCACGCCGGCGTCTGCAGCCGCGTGCACCCACTCGATGTGTCGCGTGTTCTCCGAACAGACCACGGCCCCGTCCACCTGCGCGAGCACGTCCTCGGTCGGCCCGTAGTCGACGTCGTGCTCGGCGGCGAACGACTCCCCTCGCGTCTCGTCGTCGTCCGCGATTGCAACCAGCTCCGCACCGGGTACTGATTCGAGCGCAGTCGCGTACGCGTGGGCATGCGAGTGCGCGGCCGACAGGATCGCGAGTGAGACGCTCATGCGTTCACCTCCGATGGGTCGACCGGAACACCGCGCTCGGCCGATTCGATCGCTGCCAGGGATACCCGGAGGGATTCGATTCCCTCCTCGACGGGGATCAGCGGCTCGGCGTCACCCTCGATGCATGCGAGGAAATGTTCGAGTTGCTTGTCGTAGCCGTCCTGGGCGATGGGGAGGTCGTCGCCCACCGGATCCCGGGGGACGTGGGTGGTCTCCCCATCGTGGACGACGTAGGGCCGCACGTCCTCGAGGTCGAATTCGATGAGACCCTTGTCGCCACAGAGTTCGAACGTGGTGGTAAAGGGGATGTTCGAGACCTGTACCGTCCACGCCTCCACGTGTCCCTTCGCCCCGTTCTCGAACTCCGCCAGGGTGATCGAAACCTCGCTTCGAGCCTCACGCGTCCAGTTCGTCCGGCGAGTAAACACCTCCTCGACGTCGCCGAACACCCAGCGCAGGTAATCGAAGTCGTGTACCGCAACGTCGAGCAACACGCCACCGCTTTTTTCCCGGTCCTCGAACCAGCCGCGGTTGCCTCCGATACCGAACGCACGGCGGGCACGGGCGACACCTGGCGTCCCGATATCCCCCGATTCGACGAGACGTTTGGCTTCAGCGTACTCGGGGAAAAATCGCACAACGTGAGCCGTCAGAAACGTAATCCCGGATTCCTCGACGGCCGTCCGGATCCGCGCTGCCTGGTCTAGCGTCCGCGCGATCGGCTTTTCACAGATCACGTCCAGGCCCCGCTCGGCGGCTCCTTCGACGAACTCATGGTGGGTATGTGTCGGCGTCAACACCGCGACCGCATCGATGGCCGCCTTGTCGAACATCGTCTCCGCGTCGGAGTACGCGGTACCTGTCGGTACCTGCTCGGCGACAAATGTTTCGGCTGTGTTCGGGGATGCCACCGCCGTTACGTCCGCATTCGGAAGCGATGCGGCGCTCTGGGCATACACGCCCGCCATCGAGCCTGCTCCGACGAGGCCGATTCGGATCATGTCGGTAGGCGATGCCATCACCCCTTAATGATTCCCAAGCATCGACCCTTGGACGCCCGTTTGGAGTTCGTGCGCGTTCGACACGCACGGTGAGCCAGCAACGGTTATATCCGGACATCCTGAGGCTCCTGCCATGCACGTCGGCTATGTGAGTGACGAGCACTACGTGGCCCTTTCCGGGGTTGACATCGAGTTCGAGCGACGGGGCGAACTGGTGACAACCGCCAGATCGACCGCCACGGGCCGGATCAATGCGTCAATCGAACCGGGGAGATACGTCATCACGCTCCGGAAGAAGGGCTATACGCCGAGTCAGCAGGCACTCGATATTGACGGGGAACACCGCGTCCAGTTCCGGTTGATGCCGCGTGAGCTCCTGGGATACGCGTCGCCTATCGCCGTCCGGAGTGGCGAACAGGGTACCTATCACATCAACGCGCCCGAGGAGACGCAGGTCTCGCTGTGGCGATACGGCGAGCGAAAAGAACGGATTCGGCTGCTGGACTGGCACGGCGAACACGGCCCCGGGGCCACGGCGCAGATGTTGCCCACAGGCGATATCGCCCAGCACGGCGTGGACTGGCGCTCGAAGAACCCCTCCTCAGCAGTACATCGCGAGACCCTCCGCGCCCCCGGACGTTCCGGACTCTATTACATTCACCTGCGGGCCAAACGCTCCGGTGCCTTCTTTTCGTTTCCATGGGTCGTGGCACCGGCAGCACCGAACGAGCGGTTGGCAGTACTCGCGTCGACAATGACCTGGAACGCCTACAATAACTTCGGCGGCCGGTCGAATTACGTGGCACCCGACGCACTTCCCGAACGGCCCATCGTGGACCCACACAAGGAGCTGCGACGGTACCGACCCGGCGAAGGCCCGTACGATCCGCCGAACGACGCCTATCGACCGCTCTCGTACCGGCGACCGTCCCGGCAGCTCCACGTCCCCGAGGAGGTCCGAGCGACCGATCCAGTCGCCGGGCGGAACGAGTCGCACCTCGCCCCCGCAGAATGGCGCTTCCTGGCGTGGTTGGAACGCGAGGGCTTCGGGTACGACCTGTATGCCGACGACCAACTTCACGACGCGACGCTCGATCTCGACGCCTACGATACCCTCCTCATCCACACCCACCCGGAGTACTGGACGCGCGAGATGTACGATCGGGTAAAAAACTGGGTCCACGATCGCGGTGGAAACCTCGTCTACTTCGGGGGCAACGGTATCAATTGCGCTGTTGAGGTCGTCGACGAACATCGTCTTCGATATCTCACGCACGACGGCGACGTGACAAACAGTGGCGGGCGAGCGGGGCCGGGAGACGAAAGCCGCTTCGACGCAGTGCACGAATCCGAAGCCAATCTACTGGGCGTCGTCTACACGGAGACCGGGATCATGTCTGCGGCTCCGTACGAAGTGATCGACGACACACACTGGGCGGTCGCGGATACCGGGTTGGCCGCGGGGGATCGATTCGGGATGGAGACGCTGCAGGAGCGATGCGCCGGGGGTGCATCCGGTCACGAAACGGACAAACGTAGCGAGGCATCTCCGGCGACCACCGAGCTGATCGCTCGCGGCTGCAATTCGGACGAGGGTGGGGCCGAGATGGTCTCGTACGATACCGACAGCGGAGGCGAAGTGTTCTCGGTCGGGTCGATCACATTTCCGCTTTCGTTGCTCGTCGACGAGGAGTGCTCGCGCGTGGCGAAGAACGTGCTCGATCGTTTTCTCACCGAATAGCATCTGGCGCCACTGATGGCTGCGAAGGTAACTCGCCGCTCCAGATCCGGTGAGACACCGGTTCTGAGCTGAGAAAACACGAACAGTTCGACCGCCTGGGGCCCTCATCGCGGGAGTGGGCAGCGTACGTTGTTTTCTGATGTTGCCCGACGGTGGCCGAACTGGGAAACATGTCGTTGGAAAAGCCTCTTTCGCGTGTGTTGACGCGCAGGGCCACCCTACTGTGATTCAGTCGGCGTGGCGCGTAGCGTTCCGAGGTCGGCAGCGGCGATCGCCTCCAAGTACTGCATCGCTCGATCTTGATCCGCCGACGTCAGTAGACGTAACGGCGTACGAACGGGACCGCCGTGCTGGCCGACGTGATCCAGGCCGAATTTGACGGTCGGGACGTTGTTCGCCGCCGGAAGGTGGTTTCCTCCCCCGCCGGTTTCCTCACGAAGGTCCTCCAGCGGCCGAGCCAGGTTTCGGAGTTCGATGGCCTCTCCCCAGTTTTCCGCCACAATGGCATCGTGCAACGCGAGCGAAAGCTCGGGAACGAAATTCCCGATGCCGGTGGTGAAGCCGGAGGCCCCTTCAACCGCAAAGGATGGCGCGAAGCGCTCGGCGATCCCGTTAACCATGACGAACTCGTCTGGCAGCCGTTCGATCGCCGCCGAAAGTCCTTTGACATCGTTGACCGCGTACTTGAGCCCCACGACGCCCTCGATCTCCGCGATGCGTTCGATGACGGGAAGCGACAGCTTCTCGGAGCGTTTGTAGCCGATCACGCCGCAGTCGACTGCTGCCGCCACTTCACCGAAGTACTCGACGATACCGTCGATATGAATGTACGTATGATCGAGATCCATCACCATGACGGCGTCGACGCCGGCCGCTTCGTAGGCAGCCGCGAGTGAGGTGGCGGTCTTGAGGCTCCCTGCGAGGCCAGCAATCACCGTTGCGTCATCGGCCGTGGCATCGACGGTCGTTTCGACGACCTCGATCCGTTCCTCGTGGGAGAGCGCGTAGTACTCGCCCGTGTTGCCGCAGGGAACGAACACATCGGCACCGTGATCCTCGAGAAACGCCAAATTCTCCCGGTAGCGATCCATCCGGAGTGATTCGTCCCCCTCGTCGAACGGCGTTGCAGTCGTAAAGGCTACCCCACCGAGCGCGGTTCGAAGGTCCTGATGAGACATACCGACCGGTCACGCAGGGGTGGGGATAAGCCTTCATGTCCGGCCAGCCAGCTCCGGACGTTCTGGACGGCCAAACAGTAAAGGGCGTTGTCACGATCAATCGAGCCGGTTACGACTTCGAAGGCATCGAGAGCGGATCCGTCCCGGCCAGAGAGATAAGTTTACCACGCCGCGAGCGAGGGATTCGGGTATGCCGACACCCACTCCGGTCGAACTGGTCCCGCGGATCGGCGAGCCGGTACGCGAGATCGAAACCCCCGCGATCGTGGCTGATCTCGACATCATGGAAGCAAACATGGCCCGCTACGATAGGATCGCGGCGGAACACGACGTCAACCTCCGATCGCACATCAAAACCCACAAGATTCCCGATATCGCGCACCGACAGGTAGCACTCTCGACGGGGAACGGCATCCTGTGTCAGTCCCTCGGCGAGGTCGAAGTAATGGCCCAGAATGGGATCGAAGACATCTACCTCTCCTATATGGTCGTTCAACCCACCAAGCTCGATCGACTGCTCTGGCTCTCGGAGAAACTCCCCGCATTCGCGACCACGGTTGACTGTCGCGGCAATGTCGATCCGCTCCAGGCTGCCGCTGCCGAACGAGGTGTCACGGTCGACGTTGTTCTCGAACTCGATATCGGCATGGGGCGGGTCGGCGCCACCCTGGACGAGATTGCTGAATTCGGCGAATACGTGGCCAAACAGGACAATCTCAACGTCACTGGACTGATGTGCTTCGAGGGGCACGTGAAAAAAGGCTTAGAGACCAGGGACGAGCTCGAGGCTGCGTGTCTCGAGGCGATGGACGAGGTCGCTGACGGAGTAGAACGCCTCGAGGAAGCAGGGATCCCCATCGACGACGTCAAGGTCGGTTCAACCGGCACCTCGCGATTCAGTGCCAAACACGACATCGTGACCGAGATTAACCCGGGGATGTATGCGTTTAACGACGCCAACGTCATGGCACTCCCGATCGGTGTCGGGTCGGAGGACTGTGCCCTCCGCATCCTCACGTCGGTGATCTCGACTCCTGCACCGGATCGGGTCATCGTAGATGGTGGCAGCAAGACGATTTCGATGGACACCAGCACCGCGCCGGCCGCGGTGGGCCGCGACGATCTCGAATACACCAACTACTCGGAGGAACACGGATGGATCGATGCCGAGCCCGGCCACGGACTTTCGGTCGGCGATCGTCTCACGTTCATCGCCCCACACGTCTGCACGACGATCAACCAACATGATACGCTGATTGGGGTCAGGGATGGAGTTGTCGAAGAAGTGTGGTCGGTGCAGGCGCGCGGAAAGGTACGATAACTGACGATCAGCCCTCGAGGCCGTCCACCAACGAGTAACTGATTTCGTCGAGTGCCGCGTCGGCCCCCTCGAGATCGGAGAACAGCGCCACGTAACTGTGGAACGCACCTTCGTATTCGAAGTGTTCGACGGGAACACCCGCCGCCGCTAGCCGATCCGCGTACTCCCGGCCCTCGTCCCGAAGGGGGTCGAGTTCTGACGTGACGACCGTCGCCGGGGGAACACCCGACACATCGGATGCTCGCAGCGGTGAGACGTGTGGATTTGCTGCGTCGAGATCACTCCGCAGATACCGTCGCCAGTACCACGTCATGTCCTCGAGAGAGAGGGGATACCCGCCTGCACCGGGTGGGCACAGGTCCCGCCAAAACGCGCGGTCGAACGTCTCATACGATTCGTTGTCTGGTTCGTAGTCAGTCACCGGATTGAGCAGGAGCTGGTAGTCGATGGACACGTCCGACCGGGAGCGGGCCCAGCGGGACAAGACGGCAGTGAGGTTGCCGCCAGCGCTCATACCTCCGACAGCACATCGCGTGGGATCCGCGGAAATCGTGTCGGCGTATTCGTGGATCCAGCGGAGCGCGGCGATGCAGTCCTCAACCGCCGCCGGAAACGGATGTTCCGGCGCCAGGCGGTAATCGACCGAGACGACGAGCACCCCGCTTCTGTTGGCAATGGCCCGGCATTTTGCGTCGACTCCGTCGAGAGAGCCACGAACCCAGCCCCCGCCGTGAATGAACAGGAGAACCGGATGGGGTGGGTCGGTCGTCGGGAAATACACCCTGATCGGGACGTCCCCGTTCGGGCCGGGGACTAAGAGGTTTCGTGATGCCGCAACCGTAGGCGACTCCTTTTCGGGGCCTTCCTCCACCACCTGTCGCGCGCCGGCAGTCGACAGGGAATGACGTGGCGGGATACCGTCCGTGGCCCGTTCTTCGAGGTACGCGCGATACTCGGGATCGATCTCATAGCTCATCACCGCGAGGATCGCCGAGCCCCCACAAAAAGGGTGTGTACCTGTCCCTCGCTAGTACCCGATCGCTGCGCCGTCCTTGCGCGGTTCCGTCGCACCGATCAAGGTCTCGTTTGTCCGGCGGACGAGCTGTGCCCCACCGAATCCACTCGGGGACTGAATGCGGACATCGTGGCCTCGACGGACCAGTTTTCCCGCGGTCGGGAGCCGCTCCTCGACGGCGAGGGTGCCGTCATCGCGGTGGCGCCATCGGGGCGCGTCGAGTGCCGCCTGCGGAGCCATCCCGTGATCGACGATGTTCGAAATTACCTGGAGGTGCCCCTGTGGTTGCATGAACCCGCCCATCACGCCAAACGCAGCCCAGTCGTCCGGACCGAATCGAGCGATTGCCGGTACCAAGGTGTGGAACGGGCGTTTTCCGGGTTCGAGGCGATTCGGATGTGTTGGGTCGAGCGAGAACGACGAACCCCGGTTCTGGAGGGCAATCCCCGTCCCTTCGGCGACAAGGCCGCTCCCGAAGCCCGCGAATCGCGAGTTGATATACGACACCAGGTTGCCCTCCTCGTCACCGACCGTGAGCAGGACCGTGTCCGCGTCCTCCGCGACGGCCCACGGATCCCCAATCGAGGGGGTCGTGTTCGCTTGCTCGGAAATGGCTTTCGCCCGTTCCGCAGCGTATGCTTTCGACGCGAGCGGCGGAATCTCTTCGTACTCCGGATCCGTGATGTAGTGATGGCCGTCGGCGAAGGCGAGTTTGAGGGCCTCCACGAACGCGTGGACGCGATCCGGCGAATCGTAGCGGTGCTCCCCGGCGCCGATCTCCTCGGCGATGTTGAGTGCTTCCAGGGCGATCAGGCCCTGGTTGTTCGGCGGGAGTTCGTAGACCTCCGCACCGTTGTATGTCGTGCTGATCGGGGTCGGTTCCTCGGGTTCGAACGAGGAGAGATCCTCGTGAGCCATGAATCCGCCAGCCTCACGTACCGTTTCGACGATGGCGTCCGCAATATAGCCCTCGTAGACCACGTCTGCGCCGTCCTTTGCGATCGCCCGCATCGATTCGCCCAGATCCGGGAGGGTTACGTGCTGCCCAACGGCTGGCGCCTCGTCATCGAACAGATACGCCTGTCGTGCGTAATCGTCCCGAAACAGTGACTCTGCACCACCCCAGTGACCGGCGATGACCTCCGAGACTGGATACCCCTCCGTCGCATAATGAATCGCTGGTTCGAGCACGTCCGCCAACTCCAGCTCGCCGAACCGATCGACGGTAAATTCCCACCCTCGTGCCGTGCCGGGAACGGTGACGGCATGGGGGCCGTACGTTGGCATGGGGATGTGTTCACGTGATCTGTCGAGGTCCGGTACCTCATCTCCGCGGTACTGCCACTCGAGGTCCTCGGCATCCGCGAGTGCATCACGGACGTTCTCGATCGTCGCCGCTTGCGGCGCGCTCCCACAGGCGCGCATCGCCCCCACCTCGCCGTCAGCAGTCCGATACAGCGCGAACACGTCGCCCCCCAGCCCTGTGCTGGTCGGCTCGACTACGTTAAGTGCCGCTGCGGTTGCGACGGCAGCGTCGAAGGCGTTTCCACCAGCTTGCAGGATCGAGACTCCCGCCTGCGCGGCCAGTGGTTGACTCGTCGCAACGACCCCTCGCTGTGCTAGTACGTTCGACCGCCGTGAATCGAATCGGTCGAGATCGACCTCCATGCATGCCTCGCCGACCGCCGACATCATTAATCCGCCCAAACCGGTAGGAGGTTTAGCGAGAATTATGCCCCTCGCCATCAGCCATTGCTATCACATAGTACATCTGATTATTTCATAATGCCACTAGGTCATACTTCAGGGAACGCTTTTGTGGCCACATGTTATTCTCTTGTCACCACGGCATGGTCAAGCGCTCTGACTCCCGGACTGTCGATGATCACTGGCTTGATGAGATACCCCGGGCCGTCACCGAGGAACACCTCCCGGCCCAGGTTCGGGAACGATATCGAGATACGGTACCTGAAGCAGTGGAAACTACCGTCGACGTCTGTCCGGAGCCAGTCGTCGAGAGCACGGCTGCGGTGATTCCCGAAGAGGATAATGTGGCCGGGTTAGAGCGCGACGCCCGTTTTCTGGTCGGTCTCGTGATGGGCAGTTTCGGCATCATCGGTGTCGTGGCTGCGGAGCACCTGTTACTCGGTGCCGTTCTCGCTGTTATTGTATTGCTCGTTGCCGGGTATCTGCTGGCAACCGCGAAAACGGCGGAGGATCCCGTCAAACCTGCCCTCAGGCATGCTACTCCGGCCTGATTGCGTCAACGACGTGTCAGATGCTTTGGGCCAGCCGTAAATGAGCTATTATCCCGCTCGTCACCTCAAAGCTAACTTCAGGTCGGGTCAGCGACGTTGAAAGTTCCTGTTGGTGATCACCATTGCATCGGTTGGCGGGGAGTTTTCGGAGACGTTCGGGCGATGTGATGAAACCAACAGCCCGGGAATGCGGAGTGAGCGACCATCCCCGATGCCGAATGTGCGAAACTCCAATAGTGCCGTCACTCGCGAAAGTGTTCAACCCAAAGTGCGGAGGTTGTACACACGACCGCGCAGCAGAACTCGGCAAGTGGTTTCAGCCCGAAACGTAGTCACCGGTCTGACTGTTAATGCCCGCCCTGGCTGGTATCAGGCCGACGGTCCCGGTCCAGAAGTTCCCCATGGGCGGTGATCTGGCCATCCACGTTGACGACGGTGTCCGAGCGAATCCAAGCCCTCGGATTCGTACGGTCGCAAAGGATGAGCGCCTCCTTGTCGTCGTATGCGACCAACTCATGAGGTGCTTCCCGCTCGTTACGGTGAGGACGGTGCTGTGATGGATCTCTTGTCATTCTTACTCGATCGGCCGCTGCCGTAGTCAGCAAACGTGGTCGATCTACCGAATCAGAACGGTCCAAGCCTTTTAACCTCCTCCTTTAATCGACGCTTTGGATACGAGGCCCACGGCCAGGGGTAGCACGGAACTCACTGAACGGGATACGGTGACAGGAGAACGCCCCAGGGACTCCCGCCAGCGTGCTCAATGACTCTCTTCACGAGGCGCGAGGGCAAGGAGACATCGGACGGAGTCGATACGACATCCCCGGGGACGTTCCAGCAGGCCGACCGATCCCGCAGTACGGATTGAAGGCAGAACACACGCACACCGACAGCCTCAAACACCTCCCTCTGTTCACGCGTCACCCAGCCTGACATCGCGGTGTCGACACCAATCAACAATCACCACGTGGTATTGCCGAGTCGTCATCTCCCGTTGCGCTTTCCTCGTCAACCGTAGTCTGGGGAAGCGTCACCATCACGTCCGATTTAATCCACGCATCCGGATTGTCGCGATCACAGAAAACGACGCCGTCACCGTCGCGATACACCACGATCCGGTGGGTGTTCGTATTCGCCATTATGCTCTCCTGAACCTGCGGTCTGATGTTTGAAGAACCGCCTGTCGATTCCCAGCGCGTGGGAATTCTCTCGGCACACATATTGCGCTGGCGACCGCGCCGGACGAGTCCAGTCATTAAGGATCTCGTCTACCGATGGTGCGGTATGCAACATTTGGACGAGACGGATCTCGAGATACTCAAACTGTTGCGGTCGGACGCCCGACGACCGTATCGGGGGATCGCTGAGAAAGTGGATCTTTCGCCGCCGGCCGTCTCCGATCGCATCAACCGGCTCGAGGACCTCGGCATCATCAAGGAGTTCACGGTTCACGTCGATCGCAGTCAGCTCGAAAACAACCATCCGGTTCTCGTACAGTTCGCCGTCGAACCCGCGTCCGTGGAGAAAGTCTACGACCGAGTCCGTGACCTCGAAGCCGCCGAGCACGTCCACCAGCTGTTCGATGGACGGATCGTCGCCACGATTAACATTCCCGATCGGGACGCACATGCGTGGCTTCGCGATCGGGTATCGTTCGAGGATGTCGTCAGCTACGATATCACGCCGATCGCCACGAGCGAGTGGCAACCGGCGATTCGACCTACCGACTTTGCGATCGCCTGCGTCGTGTGTGACAATCCGGTGACCGAGAACGGAGAGATCGCCAGGGTAGACGGCGATATCAAGGCGTTCTGCTGTGAATCCTGTCACGAGCAGTATCTAGCAGAATACGAACATCATCGATCAGCGGCGGAGAGCTGAGAATCACTTTGGTATCAACAGTTTGGTTCCCCCAAGACCCGATGCTTGTTAGCAGGAAATGCCTTGAGGGACAAGCACGTACAGGGAATTGATGAGTGAATCGCGGACGAGTACCATCGCCGTCTCTGGCATGTCGTGTGCGACCTGCTCGAGCACGGTCGAGAACGCCCTCCAGGGAATCGATGGCGTCGATGATGCCGATGTCAACTTCGCCACCGACGAGGCGACGGTAACATGGGACCCCGACAGGACAACGTTGCGGGAGCTGTACAACGCCATCGAATCATCGGGATACGACCCGGATAGCACACGGACGTCGATCACCGTCACGGGGATGAGCTGTGCGACGTGTTCGGGGACTGTCGAGGATGCCGTCCGTTCCCACCCCGGGACGATCGACGCCGATGTCAACTTCGCCACCGACGAAGCGACGATCCGATTTAATCCCGCGGAAACCTCACTCCACGAAATCTACGACGTCATCGAGGCGTCCGGCTACGAACCGGAACGGCGCGTCGATGAAGAAGGTCGCGAGCTGACAGCGGAGCGAGAAAGCGCCGTCGAGCGCGACCTGGCGCACAAGCGAAAATGGGTCGTAATCGGCGGAATACTCGCCGCACCGTTCCTCGCGGTGATGGCGAATATGTTCATCGCTGATTTTCTGCCGGCCTGGTTCGACTGGGTCGAGTTCGTGCTCGCCACGGTCCTGATGGCCACGCTCGGGTGGCACTTCATCAACGGCGCCTGGCGTGTGGCAGTCACGAATCACCAGGCCAACATGGACACGCTCGTGGCGATCGGCACGAGTGCCGGGTACCTGTACTGTTCGGCGGTCCTGGTCGATGTAATCGAGGGCGGGGTGTACTTCGAGGCAGTGGCG
>SKQO01000173.1 GCA_007118975.1 Halobacteriales archaeon
GCGGCGATCACGCCGACTCCGTCCTCCGCCACGAGTTTTACGTGGACGTCCGCCTCGTGGTTGCCACACTTGAGATCGTGGATCAGCTGGGCGAGATCCTCGATGGAGTAAATGTCGTGATGGGGCGGCGGCGAGATCAGGGGAACCCCCGGCGTCGTGTTGCGGGTTTCCGCGATCACGTCGTTTACTTTCTCGCCCGGGAGGTGGCCACCCTCACCGGGTTTTGAACCCTGCGCCATCTTGATTTCGAGATGTTCGGCGTTCACCAGGTACTCCGAGGTCACCCCGAACCGGCCGGAGGCGACCTGTTTGTTGATACACTCCCGCTCGGTACCGAACCGTTCCGCGGGTTCGCCCCCTTCCCCCGAACACCCCATGCCGCCGATGCGATTCATCGCGGTCGCCAGCGTTTCGTGTGCTTCCGGGGAGAGGGACCCGAACGACATCGAGCCGGTGAAAAAGCGCCGGCAGATCGCCGC
Organism: Halobacteriales archaeon; assembly: GCA_007118975.1. Classification (GTDB taxonomy): domain Archaea; phylum Halobacteriota; class Halobacteria; order Halobacteriales; family SKNY01; genus SKNY01. The sequence continues at coordinate 480 of SKQO01000173.1, forward strand.
GACGGGTTCGACCTCTTCGAGCGGGATCGACGAGCGCTCCTCGGTCCGCAAACGAAGCACGCCCCGCAGGGTTTGGAGCTGCTCTTGCTGGTCGTTGATCATCGAGGCGAACTCCTGGTATGCGTCGTAGTCGTCTTCCTGGGCGGCATACTGGAGTTTCCCGATGGTGTGGGGATTCCACTGGTGGAACTCGCCGTCCCGGCGCCAGTAGAGTTCGCCCCCCTGTTCGAGCCCCAGCTCGCCCGGCAACTCCTCGTCAAACGCGGCGGCATGGCGTTCTCTGAGGTCAGCCTCGAGTTCCGCCAGTCCGATCCCTTCGGTCCGGTTTTTCGTTCCCGTGAAGTACTCGGCGACCAGCTCGGAGTCAAGTCCGACGGCTTCGAAAATCTGGGCGCCCTTGTAGCTCTCCAGAGTCGAGATCCCCATCTTCGCCATCACTTTCTGGATACCGTGCTCGGCCGCGTGACGATAGGCAGCGCGAGCGTCGGCCGGATCGTCACAGTCGAGTTCGCCGTCATACACCATCGCGTCCAGACTGTCGTAGGCGAGGGGCGGGAAGATCGCGTCCGCACCATACCCGAGCAGCGTCGCGAAATGGTGGACTGCACACGGTTGACCGGATGCCACGACCAGCCCGACCCCCGCACGGTCGCCGTTGCGGACGAGATGGTGATGGATCCCCGCAACCGCCAGCAGGCTCGGGATCGCAAGTCGATCCGGTCCGAGATCACGGTCGTCAAGGACGAGTATCGTCGCTCCATCCTCGATGGCTGCGGCTGCGTCAGCGCGTGCTCGTTCGACAGCCGTTTCCAGATCCACCCCCGGCTCGAAGCTGAGATCGACGTGGGCAGTGTGGAATCCGTCCGCCTCGAGGTCCTCGATGACGGCCATCTCTCGCCTGGTAAGGATCGGTGAGGATACCGCGAGCTGTTGGCAGTGTTCGGGGGTCTCGGCCAGCATGTTTCGCTGGGTACCGATGTGGTGATCGAGCGAGGTGACCAGCTCCTCGCGGATGTAATCGATCGGCGGGTTCGACACCTGGGCGAACAGCTGTTTGAAGTACGTAAACAGGGTCTTGTTGCGATTCGAAAGGACCGACAGGGGCGTGTCGTTTCCCATTGCCCCGATCGGATCTCGTTCGTCGCGGGCCATGTCCCCGACCAGCCGGCGGAGGTGCTCCAGCGTGTAACCGAACGCTCGCTGATATGCGACGAGCGTCTCCTCGGCGTATCGAGGGGCACCCGGTTCTGGGTCGCGTGCGGCAACGAGTGCGTCCAGGTCACGTTCGTACTCATCGAGCCAGTCGCCGTATTTCGGATCCGTTAACTCCTCGAAGATCTCCTCGTCCGAAACGATCCGGCCCGCTTCCCCGTCGAGATAGAACAGCTGTCCGGGCTGGAGTCGTTCGGAGGTAACGACCTCCTCGGGTGGGGTGTTGAGTACCCCCGCCTCGGAGGCCATCACCAGGCGGTTGTCCTTCGTGATCTGGTATCGACACGGCCGAAGACCGTTCCGGTCGAGAATCGCAGCGACATCTTGTCCGTCGGTGACCGCGACCAGCAGCGGACCGTCCCAAGGCTCATTGATGGTCGAATGGTACCGGTACCATTCGCGCGCCGCCTCGTCGAGATCCTCGTCGTTCTCCCAGGCGGCTGGCACAAGCATCCTGAGCGCGTGCGGGAGCGATCGTCCGCTCTCGATGAGCAGCTCGAGGACGTTATCCAGCACCGCCGTGTCGCTCTGATTGGCGTGCGTGACGGGCTTCAAGGTCTCGATGTCGTCCCCGAAGATCGGGCTCTCGAGGTCAGCCTGCCGGGCGCGCATCCAGTTGAGGTTGCCCTGGAGCGTGTTTACCTCCCCGTTGTGGATTATGTTCCGGTAGGGATGGGCGAGTTCCCAGGCACCCAGGGTGTTGGTGGAAAACCGGGAGTGAACGAACACGAGCTGGGAGGTGATGCGCTCGTCGGAGAGGTCGGGGTAGTACTCGCGTACCTGCGCGTTCGTCAGCAGCCCTTTGTAGACGATCTTCCGGCGATCGAGCGAACAGACATAGCAGGCGTCCCTCGCCTCGATATCGGAGTCGGCGACTGCCCCCTCGATCGCACGACGTAGCACATACAGGTCCCGGTCGATCCCGTCGGGATCCCGACCGTTGGGTGGCGAGACGAACAGCTGGACCACGCGGGGTTCCGCCGCCACGGCCGTCTCGCCGAGGGTCGTGTTGTCGGTTGGAACGTCGCGCCAGGCCAGAAACTCAAACCCTTCCGCCGCGACCGTCTCCTCGATCAGTTCCTGTAACTCGTGGGCGACTGCCTCGTCCTGTGGAAGGAACAACTGGCCGACACCGTACCGCTCGATGCCGGCCAGTTCCTCAACTTCGTCCCGGAAGAAGGCATCGGGTACCTGAATGAGAATGCCGGCACCATCCCCCGTGTCCGGTTCGGGCCCCCGAGCCCCGCGGTGGTCGAGGTTCTCGAGGATCTCGAAACCGTCTTCGACGAGGTCGTGGGTTGCCTCCCCGTCGAGGTCGACGAGCACCCCGACCCCGCAGTTAGACCGCTCGTCGCTGAAATGAAACTCATCGCTCGTTACCTCCGATCCAGAGGCGGTGACATCACGCATAATATCCCAAACCCCCTAGATGCTCCCTCGCGCGTCGTACACGCTCGCGCTCGTGCTCACGAGAATACTCATCATGGCGAGCAGGACTGGCCAGAATTAAAGGCTTATCCTAAATCCTATGTGTGGATTATATACCAATAATATGTGTTTAAGGACGTTATAACAATACAAAGTGCCACTACATCGCGTCGACGCCACGCTCACCGGTACTGACGCGACGGGCGTCGTACACCGGCAGCACGAAGATTTTCCCGTCTCCTGGCTCACCGGTGTGACCGGCATCCGCGATCGCTGCCACCACGTCGTCCGTTCGATCCGCCACGACGGCACATTCCACCTTCACTTTCTGATGGAGATCGACGATATAATCCTCCCCACGCCACTGACCAGTCTCCCCTGGCTGGGATCCGCGACCGCTCACGTTGCTAACCGTTAAACTGGGCGCGCCGGCGGCTGCGAGGGACTGCTTGATCGCGTTGAGCTTTCCAGGTCGGACGATCGCGACCACGAGTTCGATCTCCGTCTCCCCGCGTCGACCGCCGTCGGTGCGGACAGCGCTCCCCGAGGACCCGATCGACGTTCGCAGTTTCGATCGACAGCGATCCAAAATGTGTGTTAACACAGTACCGACATCCCTGGATTTCATGGGCGAATCAAACCTCGAAACCCGAGCGTAAAGGCTGTCCGGTCAAGCGTCCACGCATTTCCTACATTCGACGTGGGGAATTTCCTCGCCGTCCACACCTGCGAGGACACGATATCCGTTGGCTTCGAAAAAGCCCGGCGCAGTCACTGGGACGTTGGCAACGATCTCATCGTTGCCAGTGCGAAGCTCGTTTTCGAGACCCGCGAGTACGGTGCTCCCGTAACCACGCCGCCAGTAATCCGGCGCCGTGTAGAGGGCTAGAACAATCCCCGCGCCTCGATCTGCGGCTCCGAACGCGACTGGTGTCACCGCGGTTTCCAGGAGGAGCACCGCCACCTCCTCGTCTCCAATCCACCCCGAGAGCTCGCTACTTGGCATCGCGACCGAATCTGCGTACGTCGACCGGTCGAACTCGTCCGCGAATGCCGCCTCGATCGCCTGGCGGCGGACGATCTCGAGTGCCGCGAGATCGGTGCGGCGCGCGTTCCGTAATGTATCGCCCATAGTGACACAATGGCGCGTGGACGAGAATCAGTTTCCCGGATCAACGATCGGAGGAGGGAACCCGACAATCGCCCGAGAGGCCCGGGGAAATCGCCGTGAATTGAATCGACCAAACAATCAATATTTCTACAGATAATGTCATCTTTGTCAATATTGTGGACGTGGATGCATCACTCCGAGAAACGCACGTCCTTATACACATAGTATGGATTTTAGCACCTCCCAACCCATTAAGGGGTGCTGGAATCCCAGTTCGAATATGGCCCATTGACCCCCCAGACTCCTGTTTTTCCCGTATTTCCCTATCGATCCCCCCAGATAGAGTAATCGGTGGCAAGACGCGCGAGACAGAGATGATCGGATGATCCGGTGAGGCGATGATCGAGCCTGTGGTGGCGAAGCATAGTGACAAGGGTGGACGTTCGTCCATCCCACATCGTTATCGAAGCCTCCAACAAATCATACATGCAAAAATCACTGGTGAGATAGCTATATTTCAATTTTTATCCCCCTATTTAGTGATATCGCAAGGGAAAGAAGGGTTTTTGTACAAGAGTGTCAAACGTCCTCTCGTCCACAAATGGCAACGACGACAACTACGAAGGACGCGGTAGCATCGGTACTTGACCAGATCGAAGCAGAAGGGATCGATTTCCTCCGGTTGCAGTTTACCGACATTCTTGGAACCGTTAAGAACGTCTCCATCCCGGCCTCGCAAGCGGAGAAGGCGTTCGACGAGGGCATCTACTTCGATGGATCATCGATCGAGGGGTTCGTTCGGATCCAGGAGTCGGACATGCGCCTCCAGCCGGACCCCGACACGTTCTCCGTCCTTCCGTGGAGGGACACCGATGACAGCAAGGCAGCGCGCCTCATCTGTGACGTCATCAACACCAGTTCCGGGGACCCCTTCGCCGGTGATCCCCGTCACGTCCTCAAGGAGGTGCTTGACGACGCCAAGGAACTCGGATACACGCTCAACGCCGGGCCTGAGCCAGAGTTTTTCGTTTTCGAAAAAGACGAGGATGGCCGGGCGACGACGATTACCCATGATGCGGGGGGGTACTTCGACCTCGCGCCGAAGGATCTCGCTTCTGACCTCCGCCGGGAGATCATCTACAACCTCAACGTGATGGGTTTTGAGGTCGAGTCCAGTCACCACGAGGTCGCCGAAGGGCAACACGAGATATCATTCAAATACGCAGACGGCCTCAGCTGCGCCGACAACATCGCGACGTTCCGTGCGGTGGTCCGTGCAACCGCGGAGAAAAACGGTGTCCACGCGACGTTTATGCCAAAACCCATCGCCCACGTCAACGGCTCGGGTATGCACACCCACCTGTCGCTGTTCGATTCGGATGGCGAGAACGCCTTCCACGATGCGAACGACGAATTCGACCTCTCGGACACCGCCAAATCGTTCCTTGCTGGCGTCCTCGACCACGCACCCGCGATCACCGCGATTTGCAACCCTACAGTGAACAGTTACAAACGGCTTGTCCCCGGCTACGAAGCGCCGGTGTATGTTGCCTGGTCCGACGTGAATCGGTCTGCGCTCATCCGGAAACCGGCAGCACGCGTACCCGCGGCCTCGCGGGTCGAACTCAGGTCCCCAGATCCGTCGTGTAACCCCTACCTTGCACTCGCAACAATGCTCGCCGCCGGTCTCGACGGCATCGAGCGCGAACTCGAGGCCCCCGACCCGGTCCGGGAAAACATCTACGACTTCGACGAAGAAACCCGAGAAGCGTACGGGATCGACACGTTGCCGCCGAACCTGGGCGCCGCGGTTGGCGCCCTCGAGGAAGACGACGTGATCATGGACGCACTGGGCGAACACGTCGCAGAAAAGTTCGTGGCGGCAAAACGCCAGGAATTCGCCGAATACAGCGCCGAGGTCTCACAGTGGGAACTCGACCGCTACCTGGAGGCGTTCTAGGCGTGACCACGACGGATGCAGTCATCGGCGGCTGGCTGGGGAGAGTGCCCGCATGACGACGTCTGCGGTGCGAACCTCGCCACCGAGCCTGCTGGATCCGTCCACCGTCGCAAATCGATGTGCGGCCTTTGTCGGTGAGACAGTCGAGTCAGCCGGCGCGAACGGGGCAGTCATCAATCTCAGCGGCGGGATCGACTCGAGCGTCACCGCCCATCTGGCAGTCGACGCGCTCGGGGCAGGGGCAGTAACAGGGATGATCTTGCCCACTGACGTGAACCGGTCCGAGAACATCAACGATGCGCGGCGACTCGCCGAGAATCTCGGAATCGCGTACCGCGAGCTTGAGATCCAGCCGATCCTCGATCAGTTCGTGACGGCTGTCACCTCCGAACGACGGGAGGTAAACGGCGACCCGCTCGACACACGCCGCGGCATCATGACCGTCCCGGACAAGGAACGTGTGCATCTGCGGGAAGGGATCGGCAATACCGCGGCCCGGCTCCGGATGGCGATCGCGTACTTCGAGGCAAACACGACCGAGCGCCTCGTCCTCGGAACGGGTAATCGGACCGAACTGCTCGTCGGTTACTTCACCAAACACGGCGACGGGGCCGTGGACTTGCTGCCGATCGGCGACCTGTACAAGACCGAAATCCGCGAGCTCGCCCGGGAGCTTGGTGTTGCGGAGAGGATCATCGAAAAGCAACCGACTGCAGGGCTGTGGGCGGGCCAGACGGACGAGGACGAACTCGGTGTCAGCTACGAAACCCTGGACACGGTGCTCTGGAACCTACGCGAGTCGGATGCCGATATCGAGGCCGTGGCCACAGCGAGCGACGTCGGGGCCGAGATCGTTACATCGATCGTCGAGTTGTACGAAGCGAGCGAGCACAAACGTGTTCCGCCGCAGACTCCGGCCGGGGTCTCGAACTGGCGCCCCGAACGACGTGATTCCGGCACGTAGCCATCAGTAATCGGACAGCCGCTGTTGATCGTCTTCCGGCGACATTCCCGCCAACTCGGCGGCCGTTTCGATGGCATCCGTCAGTCGCTCCTCGTTCGAACGGTCGTACAGTACAGCCGCCGGATGCACACTGATCACGACGTCTCGGGCGTTGGCCCCGAGCGCTGGAACCCGCTCGACATTCCCTGCCTCCGCCGTGACCCCGACGTCTCGTCCCAACAGGTGACTTGCCGGTACTTTGCCGACCGCAAGGATTACCCGCGGATCCACCCGGTCGATCTCAGTTTCCAGCCACTCCCGGCACCGTTTCCGTTCCGCGGCGCGGGGGTCTCGATTGTCCGGTGGGCGGCATCGGACGGTGTTCGTGATGCGGATCGAATCGCGGTCGAGCCCACAATCCGCCAGGGCTCCGTCGAGCAGTCGCCCGCTCCGTCCGACGAACGGCTCTCCCTGTCGGTCCTCTTCGGCTCCAGGAGCTTCACCGACGACCAACAGCGAGGCATCGGCCGGGCCCACGCCATTGACGATACGCGACCGGGCCGCACAGAGCTCGCTGCACCGATAGCACTCGGACACCTCGAGGCCCGTCATCACCCCGTCGCCATCCATGGTGACGTCTCGGCCAGATCGTTCAAAGGGACTCCGATTCAGTGGCCGTTCGGTATTCATCCGCTGCCCGAGCGGCGAGCCGTGCGACGCGAACAGGCTCCGGCCGAAGTCCAGCACGGGTGTACGCCCGTACGATGGATTCGGGTGATTCATCTTCGAGCCCGACGGCACGGACGTAGATGTCCCCACCATCGAGTTCGACAGGTCGACGCGCGGGGAGGACTCGGAAACGTGCCAGTCGGATGGCTCCCTCGCTTTCGTCGAAGGCCTCACGGATTGCATCCGCCAGTCCGTCGCTCGCCTCGTAGCTCAGCGCCAGCACCGGGCGGTCAAGGTCAGCGGCCAGGGTACGAAGCTGCACGATATTGTACCAGGCGAGGGCAACGCCACTCACGAATATGTAGCGAATATCCTCTCGATCGAGGCGGGCGTACAGCTCTCGAATGGCCGTTGTCGCGTCCATCCCACCGACGGTACAACGGCCGAACGCGAACCCATCCACCACCCCGTCGGTTGTCGTTACTGCCGCGCAGAGCGTACTCTCCTCGCCAGTGTACGATTCAGCGATTCCGACGGCTCGCACGCCACGTTTCATGTGTTGCCCTCTCCGCACACCGACTCGGATCAGCAACCGACCCGCGTGCCGTTTGACCCATGCCGGAGTACTGACCTGGTTCGACAGACAGAAGGCGGGACGCGATACTCGCGCCCCATTCGACCACCCTGGCCATTTTCACCCGGTGTCGCGACGGGCCGCACACCGGGCGGGTGCCGGCCGGTTACTCCTCGTCTTTGATTTCCTGGAGACGCTCGACGAGTTCGTCGTTCGAGGCCCCGTTTTCGAAGTCGATACTTCCCTCGTGTTCGTCCTCGCGTTCGTCGAAACCGGCGTCCTCGGCGTCAAAATCGGTGTTGGGTTGCTGGCGTTCCTGTTCGGACTCGTCGTAGCTCCCGAACCCCATACAAGGAGTACTATGATGTGGGTTACCAAAAGCCCTTGGTCACCGGCATGCTGATGGGTGCACCGAGGGATTGCTCGACCATGACCGTCGAGAACCTGACCGCGGACGCGGAGGTCTTCACGTCGAACGTGTTTCTCGTGACGGGCGAGCGAACGGTCCTCGTCGATGCCGGAACGATGGACGGCCTCGATGCGTCTATCGCCGAGCGAGTCGATGCACTGGATGCCGTGCTGATCACCCACCAACACGGCGACCACGTCGGGGAACTGGCGACCGTGATGGAGCGGTTCGATCCGGAACTGTACGCCTACGACCCGCATCCAGAACGAACGCACGCGCTCGAGGACGGTGACGTCGTGCAGATCGGTGACGAGGAGTTCGGAACCGTCTACACGCCCGGACACGCCGATGATCACGTCTCATTCCTCGGCGATACGGCCCTCTTCAGTGGCGATGTGGTCGTGTACAACGACGGGGCGTTCGACGACGGCAGCTTCGGTCGGACCGATCAACCTGGCCAGTCCCGGGAGCGACTGATCGAGAGCCTCCAGGAGCTTCTCGATCGCATGCGCCCCGGGGTGTCGGCGATGTATCCAGGCCATGGCAGAAGCTACGAAGGGGACGTGAGAACGGTGGTCGAGCGGGCCCTAGAGCGTGCGGAGCGCCGCGAACCGAAATATCAGAATTAGGCCGCGCGCCGTTCTCGCGCCTTCGGCCGCATGTTCCCGTACCCGCACTTCCGACAGTTATCGGTCCGGGGAGGATTCCGCGCATTACAGCGCATACAGATGAGCTTCCCGAGCACGCGATCCTCGGGGGTGTAGGTTGCCATACATACATCCAAGATGGCCGGTGAGTTAAGCCTTGAGTTCCGCGGCGTTCAGTCCGCCGGCTGGAATGATCTTGAGTGACTCTCGATCGACTTCGTCGAGGGGGTCGGGGTCACCAGGCTGACGGCCACGAACGCGCCGTACGCTACTGCGAGACTGATGAATCCGTGATGAATTCCGAAAGGATGTGCCGGGAGAACAATGCCGGCCTCGAATAGCACGAATAGTCCTGGCCCAAGCAACAACGAGACCGCCGCACCGCCCGCCGTTGCTCGTTGCCAATAGGCGCCGAGAAACACTGGTGCGGACGTCGTGCCGAGTCCGACGACCGCGAAGGCGACGATGGCGAAAATACCCGTCGGCTGAATCCAGGCGAGTAACAGGCCCAAGAGAATCGTTGCCACGAGGAGCCCCTGCGTAACGCGTACCTGACGGGTTTCGCTGGCTGCCGGTTCCACGAATGGAACGTACACGTCACGGCTGAGCATCGAACTGGTTGTCAGTGCAACCGAGTCCGCCGTCGACATGATCGCTGCAGTCGCGCTCGCCATCACGATTCCGAACACAACGGGGTGGAGCAGCACGTCGATCATTACCGGGATCGCGTGGTCGACGGTGACGGGTTCACCTGGAATGCCGAGCGACCACGTCCCCAGCATCACCCCGAAGAAATAGATCGGGATGGCGACGAGGGCGAAGACGAATCCCGACTTTCGCACGGTCGACCCGTCGTTCGCCGAGAAGTAGCGCTGAATGTTGTGCGGATAGGCTGGGACGCCGAACACGAAAGCGAGTGCGAAGGTCATGATGAACAACGGAGTCCACACCCCGAGCGGCCCCAGAAACGTGAGCAGTCCATCGGTGACCGCCGTGGCATCGGCGGCAACCGCATCGGCATCACGCCAGAACATGATGTACGCTACTACGCCGGCCATGGCGCCGAACAACACCACAGATTGGAGCGTGTCGGACCAGATAACGCCCCGATAACCCGCTATGTGAATGTACACCAGCATGAAGACAGCCATCAGGATAATCGCGAGCTCGTAGGGAATGTCGAGCAAGACGTCGAGTGCAACGCCACCACCAATTAGCTGCCCGGCGATCAGTGCAATCATGAACACCCCCGTAACCAGGAGGTAGAACACCCCGAGGCCGGGGCTATCATACCGTTCTCGGATGTATTCCGATGGGGTGACGACGTCCATGTTTCGTCCCACATGATACAGTGCGACGCCGACGGTAGCGAAGATGAGCGTGTAAAAAACCGCCGCGATCGAAAGGAACGTGAAGGTCGCCGGACCGGCGGCGATCGCCTCCGCGCCGATCCCGA
>SKQO01000117.1 GCA_007118975.1 Halobacteriales archaeon
CGACCAAGTAGGCCGCATTCGGATGTTCCGTCGGCCCCATGGCGAGGAGGGCTGCGTTGTTGTCCTGGACCACGTCGATCTCGAGATCGCGCTCGGCGTCCACGCTCGTAAACGCACCCGAACTCACTGCAGCTGCTGTTCCCGTTGCCAATGCACCCATTCCGATTACGAACTTGCGTCGTTGCATTATTTCGTTCACCGTTGTTTTCACGCCACCACTCCGGTGGCGCTACTCATCGCTACAGGAGATACCCCCATTGTACTAGGCCAGGTGAAAACCCGACCAGACTGCCTGAATGACTGGAAGAGCCACTCTGAGATAACCCAGAGTTACTCTTCATCCTGGAAACGTTCACGATACCCATTCAATCAACGAAGCTGAGGCAGGGTGAATCAGATGGTAACTCACTTCGTATCTATGTCCTCGTCGACCGTCCACAAGTGGGTACGGACTACGGATCTCGAGCCGAACAATGGGGCGATTCTGAGTCGAATGTGCTTGATGAGACGATTGTGATAATGGATGGCGAGCGATTCTGGCTTAGACATAGGTATAAAACAATTATTCAATCACATGGTCGTGTCACAGAATGGTCTAGAACTATTATCCTGACAACGGGATCACCGCTGATAGCAAGCCAAGATGGAGTCCCATGCACGGCAGTGCGGAGGTGTACCTTGGGATGACGATGATGGAGCCCAACACACTTTCCCTCGGAAGATTCACACAATCGATCACCGGCCTAGCCATCGTGGAACAGCCGACGTAGGAGATCGTCGAGTCAGCGGACACACAGTTGACGCAGCCTCCTGCGGCGAGAAATACGAACACGGCAACGGCGAAAAACGATACCAAGCGGTGGGACCATGACCCACACCACAGCCACGACCAAGTTCTAGACGTCCCCGGGACACGACCAATCAATTCCTTGCATATCAGGCTGTTTCCGGCACAAACACGTATGTCGACACAACTACATTTGTGCAATCGTCGAAGGACAATCAATTCATTGATACATTCTTTCGAATGGGTGGTGTCGCGTTCATAAAATCTGAATTTTTCAATTCCGGGGACATATTCGAAATAAACTGCTCTGTAGGACCGGTAGACTGCGCTCGATTTCATGGATATCGGACGCCCCGTCTGAGGTTGTAGACGGTGGCTTTGAGCAGCGTCTCGCGGAACTCTAGCCACCAGCTGCAGGCCCGGACGGTGGCACCGAGGGTACGCTTGATCGAGGCGAAGACTGATTCGGCCATCCAGCGCCTGTTGTAGCTGTCGCTGTCGATACGGGTGTTGTGGGCGTGATCGAGCGAGGAGTAGATCCGGTGTTTGATGAGCGGCCGAACACCACCATCACGCAGCTCGGTGCGGAAGGAATTTGAGTCGTATCCCTTGTCCGCCGAGAGGCTTCGCAAGGCCTCTATGTTCCGTCTAGCAAGCTTTGGCCCGATTTTTGCGTCGTTGGGCCACCTTGTCGAACAACCCACGTCGATGATCGCGTGATCTGCAGTGTCAACGAGGAACGTTACCTTGAATGTCTCCACCGACCTATCAATTCTTCGTAAATAGTGGGGTGGCGCCCGTTCACGGGTCAGAAACGTCGAATCAACGGCGGCGTGACCGGATTGGTTGAGGAGCTCAGCCGACCCCGCTAGCAGCCGCCGCAACACTGCCATCGGTGTTCGGTGAAACGACCGACACAGCGTCGATGGCTTCGGAAAACCGAACATTGGTAGGTTGAGAAATCGTCTGATTCGATCCATTTCTGAGGCGTAATCCACAGTCTCCGCATACGACTTAACCATCTCGATGCGGAGGTAGTGGAGCACCACGTGTTTCCAACCCGCAAAGCCGTTACCTGTCGGGTTACTGATTGCCACTAGACCGGCTGCGCAATGCTTTTGAGCGAGACTTGCCACTTGTTTGATGAAGCGGAAGAGAGTCTTTTGCACACAGCCAATCTCCGCTTCTCTAGTACTAGATCTGTCGGTTTAACTAGACGCTGTCCGTGGATTCAATAGACCCGTTCTTCACTATATCACGAGACAGTCAGGGCAATATTACGCCGAACATATAGGGAGGGAATCGAGGCTGGTGGGAACTACCGATAGCGTGAGTTTGTCGTGGAGCCATTCGGCATCATGAACCCACAAAAGGGATTCCGACAAAAAGCAAATTAAAAGATTAGTAGGGATTAAAAATTGGCTTAGTTCGGTGGACTTCGCGGGTCCCAACTCTCAGCCGATGTCTCGTCAGCAACCGTGATGTGCAACGTTCCCGACGGTTCATCATCCATGTCTGCGAGGTCACCAGTGGTATCGACTGCGACGGCCATTGTGTATTCCTCACCAGCGTTGAATCTGAATCCACCAAGATTGCTCCCGAATCCGGACCCCTCTGGGTGGGGTAGGGAGTGATCTTGGTTAAATCCACTGCGCTGGTCAGGGAACGTTCGAGATGCGCTGTCTCCCCCCGGGGCAGCGACCTTAAATTCGACAAAGGATTGTTCATTTCCGACGCCATCCGGATTGGACGTGATCCAGTCCGGATCGTCGAAGTAGTACTCCATCTTGAACATGTAGTCCTGCGTGTCGTTGTTCTGAATTGTGAATGCTGGAGCACCGTCTGGATTACCCCAGTCTCCCCACTCGTATCGGGAGTTGATGTTCACACCTTCATCATCCTCACCGCCAAGATCTAGGGCCAGTTCCCCATCGTTGAGGGAAATGTCATCGTCGTCACCCGGAATAAGTGCGATGATGGCTTCATCATCGGCGTCAACGCTGACAGACAGCTCCCGATCAGGCATCGTAGCCGTCGTAAATGCTCCACTTCCGGCCGCCGCGGCCGCTCCTGCTCCCAATGCTCCCATACCGATTACGAATTTGCGTCGTTGCATGCTTTCTTTCTCCGTTGTTGTTTCACCCACCACCGAGGTGAGCTATTCAATCATATTAGTGGATGCATCATCGTATTCTGCCCCGAGAACTTTTTCAGAGGTACTCTGACACCGAACACAGCTACCCTGAACTCAATCAGAAGACCTCTGAAAGTGAACCCGAACACGAAATATAAGACCTGAACACTCTCAGGCAGATTAGTACAATGCCCCTGTCCCTAATACGTATCGACCAAGATGGGACAAGCACATGTCGAATTGACCGGTTATCGGAACGAAACGATTACCGAAGCCGAACCGGCGTCGGGGCCTCAACCCACAATCACAGCACTCCATCACTTGCTGGCAAACCCACGGCGTCGGTACGTGATCGCGAGTTTGCAAGCGTCGGAAGAGCCGCTGGAGATCGGTACGCTCGCAGAGGGATTAGTCGCGTGGGAAGAGGGAGTCCCCGTCGCGGAAGTACGCTCACACCAACGAAAGACGGGCTATACCGCGCTGCAACAACGCCATCTCCCAAAGCTTGACGACGCCGGGTTAATCGATTTCGACAAACGAAGCGGGACGGTCCGCGCGAACGCCCTGTTGGAGGAGGTCGACATATACACGGAGATCGTGCGCGAAGGCGATTTCCCGTGGAGCTATTATTACCTGGGCCTCGCCGGCGTCGTTACGGCGATCCTTGCCGGACGGTGGGCGGGCATCATTCCCGAAGTGCTTCATACGGAACTTGCCTGGGGGATTTTCGCGACCTTCGCGTTCGGGGTCTCAGCGGTCGTGCATATCTATCACACCAAGCGATCCGCCCTGGAGACACTGGCCGAGGAACTGGAGGGAGTGCAATGAGCGCCATAACAGGTACTGTGGGTGCGGCGCCCATGGGTTTATCTGCTTACGCGAGTATGTCTCGTGTACACGAGTTACTCGTTCGGCATCGTAAGGTACACAAAACGGGGGAGAATTCACAATGAATCGCCGATCGATCATCCTGGCCGCGGCGAGCGTGATTGGCGTACAGGCGGCGTTTTCACAGACGGGCGCCTTTTCGTCTAGCTCAATGAAGCGAAGCATAACGATCCGCGTCGTGCCGGATGACCAGGCGCTGATGTCGTTGGATGCGGATGACACCGTTAATGAAAGTTCGCCAACCGTGGGGGACAACGGGGACGCAGGACCGTTCGCAGTTCCATTACCCCTCGAGATCGGCAACCAATTCGGCCAAGAGATGACCGTGGATCTCACGGTTTCAGAACCCGCCGAGTTCGACGATAGCGAATGCGATTCGACCAGCGATGGATTCACTTGTGAGCTTACGTTAGATAGCGGCGAACATGTTGAAGTGGACCTGACGCTGGAAGAGAGCCTTGAGGGGGAGGAAACAGTCACTCTCGATATCGACGCGGTTTCAACCGCTAATGGGGGAATATCGATGAACGCGAGCCGGCTGATCACCCTGGAACGAGAAGAAGTGGAAGAAGAGGAAGAAGAAACGTTCGATCCCTTTGACTGTCACGATGTCTGGGATATGGGGAAGGACCACTGCGATCACACGTACGAGTCGAGTGGGGACGAAGACCCCGATTGGGATGGGGAGACCATCGACGGCAACGTCTGTATCAACGCCGGAGGTGATGTTGACCCCGATATGGACGATTCGACGATCGAAGGGTTCCTACGGACCGAAGCCGGCGGCAACACGGACATCGACATGGACGGAGCGACAGTCGGAGGGGCCCTCGTCGTAAATTCGTGTGGCGATGTCCAGTTTCAGATGGACGAATCGACGGTCGAGGGCGACGTCTGTATCCGATCTGATGAAAAAGTGGACGTGGACCTCGATGACTCGATTATCAAAGGTGACCTGAAGGTGGATGGGGATGAAGTGGATGAAGATATTGACAACACCACGATCGAGGGGGACGTTGACCTCTCGTGGGATAGCGGCTGGGATAGTGTTTGTGAATGAAGACGCTCTGAACGATCTTGTATAAGGAGCGTTCGTTCTCGGTCCGCTCACGCGATCCTCGACATTGTTCACTGCCGTTTGGAGGACGAGTTCGCGGAACTGAGCGTACCAGGTGCGGGCATGTTGTCGGTCCCGGACCCGTTACTTCAGGACACAAAAGGTATTCTCGGCCGTCGGGCGTTGCGAATAGACGTCAACTTGGAGTCGACTCTGGGCCTAATCGAGAAGGTCGTGTGTTCTGTTATTGATCGCCGGCCAAACAGCGTGAACGCACCGAACTTGTCGCAAGCGCGCTGAATCATAGCCCTTGTCGGTGTTCATGATTGGGAATCTATCGAGGTTTCTACCCGGGAGCCGACTGGGTGTCAGCGTCAAGTGTAGGCGCGCGCTGTGAACATTGGATGTCGGGGATCACTCCGGTGTCACAATCGACGAGAATAGCCGATTTCATGGCGTCCATTGTTTCATTAGATCGAGCATCCGGGAAAAGGAGGTGGTCACGTTGAGCGTCGAGGTCTTTGAGGTGCCCTGTTGAAACTAGGTGCAGATTAATACCCACGCTACTCACCAACACCGATCTCCAAACACCGTTACCACTCAATGGTGCGGCGGCCCCCCGAACTTCTTTCCCGGGATAAGCTTCGAAAATGTTCGCGACATATGAGTGAACCAGAACGTGCTCAGACACATGAACATGCACCGGATGAGAGGAAGTAATTAAAATACACCGAGTCTACCACCATGGGAATTTCACCGCCCATCCCACGGCCAAAATCGCCGCCATCTTCGGTCGTGTCGGAAAGGATGGTATTAGAGATGTATTGCTGAGAGTCGCCGGTTTGGTCCGTACTACGAGACGTAGTGTTCCATCGTCCGTGAACAGGTGCGGCTCACTCATCTGTTAACCCCTACATCCCACGGACCCGCTTGCCCCAACACGCACCTGCCATCCGGTTCGTCAATCTCGAGGGATAGTGAACGCGACCGTTGGATTCGACCCATTCCTAGCAGGCGCAACGCAAAACTCGCCACCCCAGGTTCTGACACACCAGTACGACAGCCACAGCGCGACGCCCCGACTGTGCTCTAAGGGGGTTTCTATACCCGATTCGATCGCTTTCCTGTCCGATTCAGGGATCCCGGTCCCGTTATCGGTGATAACGACCCGGATTACCGTCTCGACGTGCTTGAAACCAATTTCCACCCACGGCTCCCTGGCATCGTTATGTTCGATGACACTCTCAAGCGCGTTCCGCAAGGCCCGTCTGAACAACGTCGGATCGACGCTGGCGACCGCTGGTTCCATACTAGGATCCAGCTGGAGGTCAATCGCTGGTCGTTCGGTCCGCAGCTCCGCGAGCACAGCCCGGATTTCCTCGACGATATCCACGCGATGCGAATCCTGCTCGCGATCAGCCGAAAGTTCCGTGAGTTGTCTCGTTTTCTCCGCAATGTCGAGCAGATGTTCGCCCTTTTCGTGAATCTTGCGTGCGTGCTCGGCACCGTCATGATCCAACTCGGACTCGAGTTGGCGGGCGGTTCCGAGGATGACCAGCAGATCGTTGCGGAGATTGTGGCGCAACACCCGGTTGCTCACACTGAGGCGTGTTTCCGAATGACGGAACTCCGTAATATCTCGAAGAATGACGATCGCACCGATGTGAACCCCGTGATGATCGGTGAGTGTCGATACCTGACACTGATAGATGTTGTTACGGGTTTCATCGGGGTGAGAGAACTCATTACCATCGAGCTCATCGAGGCGTTCATCTGGAAAGACGGACATAACAGGTTCGCCGATCGCCGGTGCCGGCTCGATCACCTCGGAGGCCACCCCGACGATGTCGGCAATTCGACCATCCCGATCGACCACAAGTAGCCCATCGCCTACTTGTCTGAGCGACTCACTCCGGGCCATCGGTGCAAGTTTGAGCAATTCGAACTCGAACAGCGCCAGGCCGAAGACCAACCCCGTGAACGCGAACACGAACGGCGTTAGATCGAGACTGGGAATTGGACCAACCCCCATCGTAAATGCGATATGCGCGAGAAAAGGTGGAACCGCAGCCAGCACGAGTAAGCTGACTTGTTTCCGATAGACCGGCGCAACCGTTCCCCCGAAGTAGACGAGCAAGCCGATTCCGAGCGCGACCGCCGCGTATGCGTAGAAGATGTGTGCCCAGTACCCGAGGCCAAGGGTGAGACTCGGTACAGGACCGATGGCAGTTGATGCCATGACCGCGTCGGTCCACACCAACCCGTGAAACGGGTTGGTTAGTGCGAGCGCACCGAAGGCGAGAGGCTCGAGCAGTAATCCGAACACACGCGTGCGAGTGAGCCACGTGTCTTGCCCCGTGTAAGCAAGCGCAAACAAGAGCCACAACGTCGGGACGGCTCCCGCCAGACCGAGGGTCACCCGTTGGAAAAGCAATTGGTCACCGAGGGTATCAAATCCCAACTGGATACTGTACAGGAGTGACCAGCACGAGAGCGTGAGTAGCAGGCCAAGAAACGGGAGTGCTCCCCGTCGATCGCGGTGTTGCCACGCAAACACCGCGACTGCCCCAGAAATGAGCGCAGCCACGAGACCCGTGGCCGTCACGACGCCCATGCTCCAGGACATATCAGACAGCAAATCTGATTTCACGATAATAAATCCTTTCGAAGGGCCATTGTGACACCACATGAACGACCTCATTCCGTCCACAACGCTAACTGAGCCGCCGAGTCGACCGTCGAATTTGTCAGATCGGAAGACTATAAGGATTATCCGACGAGTTGCTCGGCATGCGCCGAGACACCTACGATCGCGCGAAAAGACGGGTGGACACGGTATTCGCGCCACAGGCGGGTGGCGCCACCGGCTACTTCGTCGACTGGTTCATCATGCTCCTGATTGCGGCAAACGTCGTGGCCGTGACCCTCGAAACGGTCGACCCGCTGTATGCGGAGTACGAATCGTTTTTCTTCTGGTTCGAACTCGTCTCGGTCGGCATCTTCAGTATCGAATACCTGGCTCGGCTGTGGGCATGTACGGCGCGTGATGGGTATCATCACCCGGTATTCGGACGGGTAAGTTTCGCCCGCAGACCGATGATCATTATCGACTTGCTCGCGATCCTCCCGTTTTTTCTCGGACCGTTACTGCCGGCCGACCTCCGATTTCTCCGGGCACTCAGACTATTCCGGTTCTTCCGGTTGTTTAAATTAGCCCGGTACTCCGAATCCATGCTCGCGTTCCATGATGTCTTCCGCCGGAAAAAGGCCGATCTCGTCATCGCGTTTTCCGTGACGCTCATCTTATTGATCGTCACCTCGAGCTTGATGTACTTCGTCGAAACCACGGCCCAACCCGACGAGTTCGGATCCATTCCGGAAACCCTGTGGTGGGGTGTCATCACGCTCACGACGGTCGGATACGGTGACGTGACCCCGGTGACCCCGCTGGGACGCTTGTTGGGCGGTGTCGTTGCGATGCTCGGTATCGGCCTGTTCGGGCTCCCCGCCTCGATTCTCGCGACCGGGTTCATCGAAACACGAATCGAACAGGACGCGGAGGCTGCCTACTGTCCACACTGTGGTGAACGAATCGACTGACAACAGTACTCACCAGGGCACCAAACAAATGCCACGGTGCCACCGACTCAGTCCAGATTGATACGACACCCGAGCTCGCGAATTTCCCCCTTCTCGGTCGGGATAAACGGTGCTGCATCGGATTCTACGGCGGGAACGACGGGTACGAATGTCGGGTGAAAGCGTATTCGAATCCCGGAAGAACACGGGCCTCAAACCCCACTCCGTAAAATCCCGGGCTCTACAGAGGAGACGGTGTCACCGACCCACCGCTCCTTGTCGGACGCCACCTGCCTGGCCGGCGGCGATGTCGTCGACCTGCTCGGTCTCCGCGATCTGTTGTTGGATCATTCGATGTACCGCCTCGGAATGCGGTACGTCCTTGATGCTCAGGTTTCCGGCCCTGCCGATACCCTGGATGTAGATGTTGCCCGTGTCCAGCAATTTGTCCCACCGGTCTTGTCTGTAACTCGCATCCTTGGCGCGGTTGATGGGGAGGGACTCGCTCCGTGTCGTCGAGGGGGTGTTTTTATACTCGATGAACTGCTGGTCTGTCCCCGCGTACTCGATGTCGGTGTTTTTCAGGTAATAGTATTTGTAGGCGATGTAGCCACCGGGTGCGCCGATCGCGACGACCAGAAAGGTGAGAAAGCCGACGATCCCGCCCACGGCAGCAGTCGCAGCGATGGCA
Source organism: Halobacteriales archaeon (assembly GCA_007118975.1). Classification (GTDB taxonomy): domain Archaea; phylum Halobacteriota; class Halobacteria; order Halobacteriales; family SKNY01; genus SKNY01. The sequence goes on from SKQO01000117.1 coordinate 9,137, forward strand.
GCGACGAACCCGACTACCAGCATCGTCACCAGGATCTTGATTTTGTGCAAAATCAAACTGAACCAGGCGGTCCTGAGATCCTGTTTGACGACCCACTCGATCTCCTCATCCGGGGGCACCTGATTTTCCAGCCCTCGGGATGGCTCGGCCGCCCGCATCCGTTCTTCAGCCGCTCGTAGCTCCTCTTGACCGCTCATATGAAAGTGCTAAAGTTCGGACAGTATATAAGTTATGTATTTCTTAACAAACACTTCGCCGTGATCCGTTTGTGGTCACATCGTTTGACGATACGCTTGGACGAAATCAAGCCCCAGTGGGAATCCGGCGTTTCTGAACACGGATGTCCGGTTGAGCTATCGAAATTTGGCCAGGTCAGGTTCCTCATTCCTCGGGACAAAAAGAGCGTGGTAAATCGGTCCCGGACTCATGGAAACAGAGACCGGGTGTCATGAATCGTTGATTTATCGTCGAGATGGTTGAACCCGAAATTTCCGTAGTGTTGCGTTTTCGATGGATGTACCCGACATGGATTCCGGGCGCGTGGCAGCCACGGGGGTGTACAGTGGAACACCAAGCACGACCTTACCCAATTCGGTGTACCTGTCGGATGCACATCGAAGATATGGTTGCTTTACCCCATCGGAAGCCGGCCAGTCGACAGTGGTCGCTGAAGGAAGCACCGATACCAACTCAGAGCGGACTCATGGCACTGGCCACACTCATGGGTAAATATATAACCATACCTGAAGATTCAAAGATATGGACGGAAGTGCTGGATTCCAGGAATCGGGGGAATCCGCCGCTTCTCATGCACGGACCGGTGTATGGTCCGCGCTCCGACAGCGAAGCGTTAGCCTACCACCGGACGACCTCTTCAGCGTCCTCTCACACCGTCGGCGCCGTTTTGCCATCTACTATCTCAAAAACGTCGATGGACCGGTCGAACTCGGCGCCCTCGCAGAACAAGTCGCTGCGTGGGAAAACCAGAAAGAACGCCACGAAATCACCTCCGACGAGCGAAAACGCGTCTACACGGCCTTGCAGGGATCCCATCTTCCACCGATGGACAAAGCCGGCCTCCTGCATTTCGATAAAGATCGGGGGATCATCAAACCCGAGGCTGCACTGTACGAACTCGACATTTACGTCGATTTTGTCCCCTCTCGGGATTTCCACTGGAGTAGCTATTATCTATTCCTCTCGGTCGCCGGAGCCATCGCATTTCTAATGGTCGCCCTGGGCGTCATTCCCGTCGGGATGGTGGGTTTACCCCAGTTTACGGGGTTCCTGCTGGGAGTGTTTCTGTTTTCTTCGGTGATCCATTCCTGGGAATCGAGGAAAAAACGGCTGCCGGATCAGGAACGACCCCCGGAGTTGGACTGGCAGTGATTGGGGGCGACCGGGATGGTTCAACTGGGATTGCTCTGGGTCTGGGTTTGTGCGCTTGCCGAGGTGAAAATGGACTGGATTTTCTCGACCGTTGCGATGTGCGTCGCCGTCCCTTCCCGCTGTTCCGCCTCGAACTCCTCCCAGACGGTTTCGAGTTCTTCCTGTAACTCCCAGTATTTTGTGCTCTCCTGGAGTTGACGCATCGTTAGTTTCGATTCGAGTGTGCTCAACCGAAGGGAGAGCTGAAATAGCTGCTTGATTCGATCTTCTTGCTGTTTTTGGGTTAACAACGACTCGACGGCTTCATGGAGCTCTTCCGCACTGATCGGTTTCACGAGGTATTCCTGAAACTCCATCTCGACGATGGAAAGATCGGGATCGACCGCCGTGATCATCGCGACATAGCAGTCGAACGCTTCCTCCCGGATCCACTCGAGAACTTCGTCCCCGGAGATACCGGGCATCCGTCGATCGAGGAGAATCAGGTCGAACGAATCGTCGATACGGGATTTCGCGTCTTCCCCCGAATACGCCACCTCCACGTCATACGCTTCCTCGAGCCACGTCAAGTACATGTCAGCGACGTCGCGCTCGTCCTCGACGACGAGAAGCTTCATCGGCCGATCGGTGCGCGAGGGATCATCCATTGGTTAAAGGGATGGCAGCCTGATGGTAATAACGATTCCGGAGGCAAGTGTCAGTGGTCATAACAAAGAACGCGTGTATGTTAATACCGCACACCGACGGTCAACTCGGGGCGTTAATCACTGATTAACGGACAACAGCTGACCGCTCTTCCGCGATATCGGCCACACAACCCGTTCCATCGGCGTCATCATTCGCGCCACTGGACGGGCAAACAGCTACCACCCGGTTCCGACCGGAAACTTACGGTGTATGTCCCTGGTCTCGACGAACGGAGATCCACTGCCCACTTATCGTTGGAGACCACTCGGTAGGGACTCCGTGATCCGTTTTGAACTCGTTCAGACCAACTCGGAAGCAAAGTTAACGGACCCAATACAATTGTTAACCCCGGCACAGAATCCACACATGGCAAACCGATCATCAGTCGGCTCACCGAGCAACCGATTGCGAGAGGCCGCAAAACAACTGGAGATCGCAAGTGACCAGCTCAAGACATGCGAAGCAGAGCTTTCAGAAGAGCTCCATCGTACCGCAGAACAGGTCCGTGAACTCGCCGAGCAGTACCCGAACTCCTCCTAGGCCGGCAACACTTGCTCGCTGGAGCATCACCACCAACTCCCGGACGTCGATATGCTCGCTGTACCCTGGGAAGCGGTGGGGACGCACGTGTCGCGAAGGCGGGGTTCCGTCCAACATAGAGAGTTGAGCCATCACGTTCCCGTTGAGCGCCTTCCTGGGCGCTCTGCAATTGATTGGTAGCGACTGCCAAACATAACACAGTTCAAGTGTATTGGTTACTGATCACTCAGTCATATGGAGACGTGGCTGACCCCCAACATTGCGATCGGGTTAATGCTAATCGGGGTCGCGCCTACCATCCTGATTCTCTATCTCCTGTATCCATCGCGGAAAACCCCAGGTGTCCTCTGGTTTTTGGTGGCCGTCGCCGGCGGTGGGGCATGGTCGTTGACCTACGGGCTCTTCACGCTCGTTGATTCCCCCCGCCTAACGCTCATGTTGGCGAATTTTTTCTGGCCGATAATTCCGTTGTGTGCCGTATCGATGTTTCTCCTTTCCTACGAGTTCGTGTTTCGCCGGACGGTCTCCCGCAAAACGGCGGTTGCCGCTTACGTACCAGTCATGAGCCTCTTCATCCTCGTGTGGGTCAATCCCGGGGACCTGATCTTCACCGGGCAGTACTACGTGACGGCCGAGGGCTATCTGCACTTCCCGGCCTTCGGGGGCCCCCTGAAGGTCTTGCTCATGCAGGTGTACGGCTATCTGTTAGTATTGTTTGCGGCGGGCATTTTCGTGGGTGAGCTCCTCCGGTCGACAGGATTGCAACGCAAACAAACGATGTATCTGGTCTTGATGTTCGTCTCACTGATCGTCGCCTCGACCGTCAAGGTGCTCGAGTTGGTGCCGATGTATTTCGATCCCACACCGACGGTCTTTACCTTCACGGGGCTTCTGTTTGCGTACTCGATCTATACTCACGGATCGCTTCGGTTTGTCCCGACAGCTCGAGAACTTGCCTTCGAAAACATCGAGGATCCGATCCTCATTCTCAATAGAGATCTGGAAGTCATCGACACGAACGTGACCGAGTCGGCAATACTGGGTCCCCAACCCATTGGAGCCCACGTCAGCGACATCCTTCCTCATGACGGATGGGGCGGTGAGGACCATCCGGAAGCGATTCAACTGGAGCATCAGGGTCGGATTCGCCATTTCGATATTAACGAGTCGACGTACGATTTCGGGCGTGGTCTCCAGATTTATGTATTGCTGCTCGGGGAAACGACGGAACTTCGCGAGCGCGAACAGGAACTCGATCAGGTGCGGATGATCCTCTCCCGGGTTCTCCGCCACAACATTCGCAACGCGATGCTGGTGATTAACGGACATGTCGAACTAATCCAGACGCGGGGAGACAGCGAAGTAGAGGAGTTCGCCAGTAAAATCAATCGGCGGGCCGAGACCTTACAAAAGCAGGTGCGAAAAGCACGGATGCTAGAGGAGGTCATCGACGACAAATCGTTCGTGATCGAATCACTGGCGGGCGTTGTAGACGACGCGGTAGCCTCGGCAAAAGTGAATCCAGCCGTCCGAATTCACACTGACGTGGAGGATGTGGAAATCGAGGTCCATCCGAAGTTACGCCTCGCGGTGCAGGAAACCATCGAGAATGCTGTCGAGCATCATGATTCACCGCAAGACGCAGAACTCGACATGTCCACGGACATAACCGACTGCACCGTCACGCTCCTGATCGAGGACAACGGGCCAGGGATTCCAGCAGGTGAGATCGAAGTCATCGATCAAAACGAGGAAACGGACCTCGAACACGTCTCAGGAATTGGGCTCTGGTTGATCCGGTGGATCGTCGATCGATCGAACGGCGATCTCACGATCGATTCCTGCCAAGATGGGAGCCGTGTCTGTATGACGTTTCCTTTGCTATCCCGGGATGATGTGGCCAGCGACGCGAACGGGCAAACGACGGTCAGCCACTGATCACCGCCAACCTGCATCCACAGCAAACGGGACGAGTACCTCGAGAAGTTCCCCGACGATACACGTGGCTAACCGTGAAGACACCAAGTCTTCGAAACCATCGAATCGAACCGATTCCCCCGACTTGTTGGGCCACGTGAATGCACACGTTGTCCCGATCCGGACCCGACCTTTCCGTGGGGTTTCTCGGACGTAAATGACAGCCAGCGGGTAACCCCGAAACAGGGGATGCCGGTGATCCACCACCCTGGATGAAGGAACCGGTGATCCGAAGTGATACTCGAATCACAAACCAGGAACGGTGGACTGCTTCACGAGGATGAGGTCTCAGGAATTGAGGTGGGTCGCGGGAGGGGAGCGGTATCAGTAAACCGGAAACAGAATTGTTCCACCCCGGCCGCACAATCGCCGCGCCAACTGCGGGGCGTGCGCAGCCTCGGCTCGTCTCGCGGAGGGGCGAGGCGAGGCCCCGGCAACGAGGAGTTCGACATACCGACCCCTTCGAGGGCAGGGTTCACCCGTGGTATCTTTCAGCCGTGATGTCTGGGAACCGTACGGAGTTGATTCCCGATGGGAGAACGCCTCGTCCTCTGCCCACGCGCGAGCGCTCGTCAAGTCCACTACTTATGATGTCACATTGACCGCGGAGCCGCAGGTCACCAGGCTGGCGACGACCGAACGCGCCCGGCCACTTCGCGATCACGCTCGACTCGCCGACACAAGAGCAAAAAGAGCAGCCAAACCACGACGACGAGCGTCGCCCAGATCCCACCGATGACCCAGATCAGCCCGACCCCGCTGATTTTCAATGCGACTTCGAGAGGGCGTGTCCTACGCGGTCCGAATCGACTCGCGATCGAGGGCCGGCCAGATTCCCGATCGCCCTGTCGATGGGGGATATTACGGGCCTCTGCACCGGCAAATACCATCACCAGCCACGCGACAAAGAGGCCGAGCAGTTCCGGACCGGGGACCAAGCCGGTCGATACCGTGATGGTGAACACGACCACGTACGCCCAGGTCGCACCCACTAGCAGCGAGTCAGCCCCGGGATAGCGTTTCGACCGGGTGTATCCGAGGGCAACCACAAACGGGACCTGCCCTAACAAAATAAACACCGGGCCGACGTCGGGAGTCATGACGACGAGCCAGATTAACAGCGTTTGATATCCGAGAAACGCAACCGCCTCGGAGGCGACAAGAGTTCGTTTATATCGCTCTACAAGCCGAGTTCGATACGGATGATTGATCTCATCTTCAGGATCTACAGATCTGCGATCTTGCGTGTAGACAACGAATACCAGCAGGGAAGGAAGCAAGAGGCCGACCCCGACCGCCCACAGCTCGACGCCTATCGCAATCGCGGAGGCAACCACCATCAAGACCGACGACAGACTCAACCAAACGTTTATCAGCGTGATCAGATCGAGTAACTCCGCCCTGTTCATGCGGATGCTTATGGGTATCGGTTATTGGTCATAATTTCTCGATAACAATGAATGTTATCAAATGTGTCCAGCACCGATCTCCAAATTCATACATGCACTGCCGCGATCCATTAACAATCAGCCGAATATGATGTGATTGACAATCGCTAATGAGTCTCTTGTGCAGGTCCAATATCGAACCAATCGCGATTGCCAAAGGCAACGAAAGATTGCAGACTTCGTGAAGCTTCAGCCCTCAATTTGGCAAATGATCATTCAGTAACGATAGATTGCCGCACCGTCCAACAGACACGACGTGGAAAGAGGGAGAGGGTTCGTACCTGTTTCTAAATTCCGGAGTTTTCACCAGTACTAAGCAACAATATGCGCTGTTGGATCGCCAGGCGTCGCTGTAATTGACCCTACAGAGCGAAGAAACAGTCACCGACTGGAGTGATCGTCCAACTCCATCGCGTTCCTTCGGTTTCGCTCAAATCTGTTCACACAACTCCCAGTGAGTGGCTAATATTCATCCATAAATCATGGATACCACCCGTCCCGCATGGCCAAAATCCGTCGCAGTTTAGTGATCCAACAAAGCACAATCCTCAGAACATGGGTTCTCACGCCGGGGCACTGATGCGTGAGGAAGAGTTGCACGAACACGAATTTCCCGGATGGTGTCAGCGACAGCAACCGAACTGTAACGCGCTGGTCTCGGCTTCCTTCGCAACTGGACAGTCATCAAGGCGGGGTCAAAGTCCCTGAATACAACCCGGTCTCTCGTGCCCGATGGGTTGCCCTTGCGTTACGAGGCGAGCAGAACTCCCATCGGGGCATCAACAACAGTCTTCATTTTGAAGGAAAATCTAATCCCGTCAGTCATACTAGCCCAGTCGCGGCGGCCAGTATGATACCCCCGATGAGGAGGACGAGAGCACCCTTCACCAGCCGGCTCTTACCCCCAGATCGGAACGTCTCCGCGACATCGGCGTGCGGTTGTGAGGTTATCACGAGCGGTGCATCGCCCCCAGGTCGGAGCGACAATGCGTCACTCGTGTCAGTACCGTCCAAGGATCCGATGGCCAGTAGGGGATCGCCATCCGTGAAGCACGCCTCTTCGTACTCCCGATGATATTCTCGATCGGCATGTGTGAGCACACTACGAATGAGCCACCAAAGCCCGATCAACATCCCTCTGTTCTCTCGCACGTCTTCCATGGAGACAGGTGTATGCTCATCGTCCGGAACTTCCACCCGAGCATCCGATCCGTCGACGCGAACGGCGCCACTGGCAGTATTCAGGATAAATGGTATGGCGCCGGTGCGTTCCTTGACGCGTTTCCGGTACTGCCCACTGGAGGCACGTCGAACGTCCTCCTTCCCGTGAGATTTTTTGGTTATTCGCCGCTCCGAATACGCGACGCAAGGCGTCGCGCTCATCCCGCTCTCCAGGTGAGCACCGTCGAGGGGACCATCCACAATCCCATCAACGACCACGAGGTCGCGCATTGTTGATGCAGCATCAAAGGGGACGGCATCAGCAATGGCACTCCCCTGTTGATACCGATTGAATCCGCTCCATACCAAGTATGCGCTTGTTCCAAGTAACAGTACCCCGACGATGGTCGCCAGTGACTCAATGGTTGCCATGATTGTTCATTCTCCAGTTATGATGAGTATGGATCGCTACAGTTGACGGCATTGTACCAGGCTAAGTCGACAAAGTACTCCCCGCCCCCCGAACGTCTATCACCGATCCAGAGGGTGTAGGTGCCATCCGTGTCGGGGTTGATTCGATGGATATTCTGCGTGGCGTCGTCGGAATCCAGGAGTACGGCTCCGGTCGGATCGGTAACCTCCAACTCCGGGGGATAATCCATGTCCGAACTCGTAATTCGAAGGTAGAGTTCCTCGTTCTGTTGCATTTCCACCGACCACTCGACTGCATTTTCTCCACCGAATGGGCGGAGGTAGAGTGGTTGGAAATACACACGTTCAAAATCGAGCAACTCTCGCTCTATACACTCGTCATCGCTCGCCTCGACTGGACGCTCGATCTCAAAGTGGTCTCTGTCGTCGGTGCTGTGGCCAAGGCAGCCGCTCAATGCGGCGAGGACACCGACGCCGACTGTCGTGAGGGCCTCCCGCCGCTTCATAGGTAATCCAACCGGTCAACGGCCGCAACGGTCAACTCTGCGCCGCCTTCTATCCAGTCGATCCACGGATTCCGCGACCAGTCACTCCACCCAGCCGGATAGTTCAATACCTCCCCGACAGTGTCTTTGGCCGCCCGCCATTCTTCGGGAAGATCAAAGTCATGCCAGCCGGATGGGGCCAGACGTTCCCCGTCCACGGTAGGGTCTGCTGGAGCGTGAATTGACTCCGGAAATCTTGCGATGGGTGTCCGCTGGCCGCCCACGATCACGGCGGTGACCTCGTTATCCGCTCCACGCGGCGGAATTGTCGTGACATGAAGCCCGACGAACTCGATGCCCCGATTCATCTCTGCGGCACCGATGAACGTTTCGACGTCGGTCCGGCCACGCTCACCACCGATGTCGTACGTTGCCTCCCGGCGGACGCCGACAGACGTTGGTCGTTCTATCCAGTTTTGGGGGAAGACATCGAAGGTATAGGTCATCACCAGCTCGAGGCTTTGCTCGTTGCGAAGCCAGGATTCGATGGTATCGTACTCCCCGACCGGGGGTATTTCGAACGCCTGAACAGTCGGAATCAGGTTCACCCCCAGGCCGTACGTTGTGCCACCCAGCGGTGCCGGCCTACCAGCATCAAACAACGCTTGCTCACCCCATCGGTCCCACTCGGACGTGAACTCGGCGGCCGGAGCGACCAGCAAGAATTCCCGCGCGTCAATCGTCTCGCCCTCTTCGAGGGGTCGTCCCGGCATGTCCGTGGCCGGAATCCCCCATTCAGCATCAATCCCAGGGGCACCGGTGGTCAGAAACACATGCTCGACGAGTTGTGGATCGATACCGGGTGCCCATCTGTCGACGGGTGGGCGATTATCAGGCAACTCGGGATCGACCCAGCCATTGTGTGGGAAGAAGTCTCCGACCGGGATGACCCGGTGATTCTCCGGCGTCAGATCGAGGCCCTCATGTGGATCGACATCGGTGTGCCACCATCCACCGGAGGTTAACCCACCACCCGGTTCGGTGAGTGCGAACATCGGGACCACGAGTAAACACTCTTCGGGGAAGAGTTGGCCACCCCGACGACCGCTGTCAGGAACCAGTATATTAACGTCCCGAGCATCAATCGCGCCATCATCTCCACCAACAGTGAACTGAACGGTTTCGATGTGGGCATCACTGACTCGCAACAGTGTCGCGGGTGCCGGCCGTCCCGAACCGAGGGGACCGATCAACGACTGCACGAGAGCGGAACCCTCGCGATGGTATCCCACAACATGGCGGGAGATCTCCTCGGAATCCTCGTCTTCCGGGTCAAGGGTAATCGTCTCGGAGACATGTGCTGAGACCGTGAGACCAAGATCGTCACGTGCGGCTGCCGGGAGGCCGATTATATCCCGGGATTCGTCTGGTTCGTCGGAAACATCAGAATCGTCGGGTTCGTCATATTCGACCGTAATCGTCATGTCATTCGTACAGCCGGCCATGGCGAGAGTGCTCGATCCGGCCGTGACCGCCAAAAACCGCCGTCGTGAAAACGTGGATGAAACTATATTTTCCTCATTTTTCTTATTCCCAATCATAAACAAGGCTATATATTAATTCCTAATAAAACACGGGGATCCTCCGTCTATTCGATCGTGCTTCAAACCGGAGTTTGATCGGCTCAACCTACCGATATAGTTGGTTTCGGACGCACCAGGGTGCACTCGAGGACAGTAAAAAAGCGGATGAGGGTATCACACAGCGTATAAAAACTGTCGAGAGCCGACCACCGACATGACAGACTCGAGTAGCGATTGTCGGTAGGGCGAACGTACACATCCAGACCGCGGGAATGGTACATTTGGAGGCGGATGTCATCAAACAACCATATGCGCGGGTAGAATGCCGGTCGACAGTTGGCCGTTTCACTCGGGATCGGCCACGGCGACTACGACGACAGTGGCTTTGTCGGTGGCACATATCACCCCTCCCGGGATCAAATCTCCGCCACATTCGGTGGGAATGCGTGGACAGATCATTCGGTGGTGGTCACCATCGGCAGCGATTCCCACGGAGCATGACTCGTTACTCGTTCGGTTCCGCTGGGGGTGGGTTCTCGGAACCGAGCGTGGCGGAGACGAGGACGAGAAATCCGCCAATAAATACGACGTTCTTCATGACAAATGCGGAGAACCCACCCAACGCCCATGGAAGATCAATTCCATGGATGGTCAGCCAGGGCGGCTGGAACACCGTATATGGGATGGTGACGAGAACGATGAAGCCCAGCAGTTGATGGGCGAAAAACGGCCAAAACACGAGGCGGATCCGCTTGGTGAAAAATAGCACGCCGAGTAGCATCTCGTATAACCCGATAAACAGAAGCGTTTCCGTCGTGGGGAGGCCGAACTGTGCGGCAAAGACGCCGACCTCCTGTCTGACGGGCGACGTCACGGGGGCGGGTTTTTGAATCCCGAAGTATAGAAAGACGAAACCGTAACAATAGCAGGCCGCGGTCACGCTGTGTGGACGAATATACGTATCGACGATGGTGTCCTGGAGCTGATTCAGCCGCCCCATGCCACCCTGTAGCTCGCGTATTCGATCCATCAATTAGTCCTCACGAAACGTTGTCACGGGCTCGACCTCGTCCGGCGTGATGACATAGCGCGTCCCCGAAGTAAGCCCGGTATAGGTTCCTTCCGCACCGTTGGGCCATACCACGCGCACTCGATCGATTGGTGCGTCGCCGGTACCGACATGGATCAGTCGTGATTGCTGAGAGAGAAGATCAGTCCGCCCATTGGCTACATGGTATTCAACCTCGCCATTTGCTTTCTCGACATAGATCTCGGTATTTCGGTCAATCCCGTGGGGGTTTCTCACGAAGAATTGAACGGCGTCATTGTTTTCCAGTTGGTTCTCGTACACGCGAAAATAGGGTTGCGCACCCGGTTGAAAGGCACCGCCGGTCGTCGCCACGACCAGGTCGAGTGTCCCGTCCCCATCGAGATCGATCGTCGAAATCCCTCGGGTACCCTCGCTAATGAATCCGGTTGTCGATCCAGACACTGGTTCAAAGCCATCTTCAGTTCGGACCCACGCCTGTGGATGGGTAAAGTTCTCATACCCCTCCCAGGGGCGATTCACTGATGTCGTATGGACGAGATCTTGGCGTCCCGAGTTAGTCAGATCGGCAACCACAGCTGCCCAACCCCAGCCGCCAGCCTGGACGCCATACACGTCGGCCTGGTCGGTGAACGTACCGGATCCATCGTTGATGAAAAGGGTATTGCCGTCGGCAATAGGAGCGATCCGATAAATGTGATCCGGCCCCGCATCCATTGTGGCTTCATCGAACCAAATATTCGTCACGAACAGATCGGGGTGTAAATTGCCACTAAAATCCGCAACCGTACTTGACATCGCGTTGCGATCGGAGTGCTGACCCAGCTCTCGCTGTTCGAACCTGCCGGCACCGTGGTTGACGTAAAGGTAGTCGCGGGAGAAATCATTCGCCACGTGAATATCAGGATGGCCGTTTCTGGTGAAATCTACTGCCGATGCCGCAAGCGTCCAATCCTCCTCCGTAAAGCCGGCTGCGTCACTCGCGTCCATAAATGTTCCATCGGAGTTGACATAGAATCGATTCGGCTCTCCTGTCGTAGTCGATGGACGGGCCGCCGGATGGTTCTCGTAAACGGCGCGTGATTCCGCAGGCGTTAGGGGAAGCGTGGTGGTCCATTCGCCGTTCTGGAAAATGAATATATCCAAAAGCCCGTTCCCCGTAAAATCGGCTGAAACGGCACCATAGGGCATTACCAGCGGGCGATCAAATCCAACGTCCTGGCGTTCGAAGGTGCCGCCGGTGTTCGCATAAAACGCTGGTGGTTTCCCACGAATCAAGATTAAGAGATCTTCGTACCCATTATTGTTGTAATCGAGGAAATGTGCGGATCGAGCATCCCGATGGTCGAAGCTGCGGTCTTCGACGAGTTCACCATCGGTGTTCACGAAGAGAGTTGGGCGATCACCGCCGATTGCGAGGACATCTTCGAATCCGTTATTATTGATATCAGCCACGTACACCCCGGCCCACGTGACCTCCTGATCGTGTGAACCGCTCTGATATACGAGTCCACGCTCGAAGGCAACCTCCTCGAACTCGAACTGGCCGATCTCATTCGCAGACGGCGGATGATCGTGTGTGCCGAGAAGCGCATCGAGCGCAACGGGATTGATGGCAACCAGGACGACGAATAGCAATAGAGCCCCCGTAACGAGGAGAAGTTCCATCGGGGGACGTCGCATCATCGTGATTGAGCACGCTCGTGTGAAATGCTTGACACTGATTTATCATAGTTTCTATACGGCTCGGGGGAGCGAGACGGGGTAGCAGTATCGAAGGTGTGTTAGCATTAGGTTGGTGCTGGTGGGTGACCGGGCACACTCCGGGCAGCGGTGATTCGCTTGTCGGTTGGTGCAGGGCATCAATTTCTCCTCGTCAGAGCGCGACCCAGGTCTCATCGCTCTGTTGGATCGATCGGGCAGGTGCTCGGGAGGGCTGCCGTGGTCTCGACCTGAAAGATAGCTTCACCGATCAAGCGGCCCGACGCCTGAATTGGGTACCCCACCCGAGTCCAAATTCCAACAATTGCGCCCTGGCTGGCTCACCCGAGACGATCTCGTTGATGAAAAGGCAGGTCACCAACGATAGGCAAACAATTCATGGTAACATGCCTCCGAGTTGTTCCACGAGATGGTCGATGATCGGAGTCCCCTGCCTCAAGCAACGACCGAAGCGAGCGAGAAAGAAGGGGAAAACGCAGTCACCCGACCTCAAAGTTGTGTCCACTGAAGGGAGCGTGACGTTACGTGCCCCTTCGTTCCACGGTGTCCCTCGGGGATAGAGTAAAGGCCATCGACAAGTAGATTGCCGCTGGCGTCTGGCCCTGCGCTTCAAGCCGATTGCGAGCGGGTGAATCCCACCCGACGAAAGTGCATGCAAGCCCCCCGGCCTGAGCGCATCAGCGCGAGCAGCTTGGGGTAGTTGACCTCCAATCATCTATGTGGATGTATGTGATTGTGTGTAACTTGTCTGTAATATTCATCTACATTTTCACGGGCTTGATCATGGTCATCACACAACTACGCATTTGGCCAAGAATCGAGACGTCCGGCGAGATGGCATTTGAATCCCGGCTCAAGCCAGGTTTGGGCCTACTTGCATTCGATCCCGGACCACACGGATGCCAAAGCAGTTGACGGAAAAAAACAGTTGCTGCGCTTATCGTGTATCGTACTCGTCGTCGTGAGGAAAAAGGTGTTGGCTTCTGTAGTTATAATTCCATCTCCTATATACATAGGTCGATTGTACTAAGAGCCATCCATCAAATCAGGTGGTTCGGCCCGGTCTAATGGGAGGTACTCGAGGCTGTGGGATTCCGGTACCCGAAGATATTAGGAGGATGACTTATAAGATATATTACTACACCCAAATACCGCTGATGACGCGGGTTACCCCCAAGGGATTGACCAATGGCACAGCACGAAACATCAACTGGTTCGTCGATCTCCGAACGCGTGATTTTGAAGATGGCAACGTACACGAATACCCCTCTATCAGACCTTCCCCCAATCTACGAAGCTATTGAGCCTGATGCCTTGGATTCATTGTTTGATGAATATAAAGGAACCAGGCCACTCCGGGTGGAATTTGCTTATAATGGACATATGATCGTCGTAGCTCAGGAAGAAATCACCCTGAATGAATTACAACCCCCGAAATCGACTACGCAAGTGAGCGCTGAATCAACAGATTAGGTTGTTCTCTTCGCAAACACAAAGTTATCAAGTCCCGTAACGTTCACTGATCAGAGATGTCACTACGTCCAGTTGATATCCACCTCCGGGTGAACGGGGCAGGATTCCGAGGCGTCGTACCGCTGGCATGGAATAGTACGGGTTGCAGGCCACCACTTGAGCACGGAGTTGAAATCCACAGGACAAGTCATGAAGGTTGACTGCGAGCTGTTCCAACCAACCAGTATTCTTATTTTCGTCCAAGCTTCCCCCGGACGTGGAGTAACTTTCACTGATCTCCAAACCGATCTTCACCGCCCCCTTCCCGTCGGCGTTAAACGCCGCTTCAAACGCCTGAAAGATTATACATCGGCGCGCAACACCTGGCTACCGTCTGCTCTCCCCCAGCGGCAAGACGTTTTATGATAGTTCTGTCTGCCGACGCTAGTTGCTCCAAGATGTTCCGAACAGGTGATTGAGGATAGCGGCGAGAGAAAAATGCTGAACTACTGCATATCACCGCTAACTCATCCACGCCGAGTACAACATGTCCACGATATGTCCATTGGAGAGTGTATGCATATACGTTAATCCCCATTGTAGCCGTCCTGTTTCGAGCGGTTGCCGGGATACAGGTCGGCCTGCTCGGTACTGTCCGCGACCGCAGCGAAGGTGCGGATGCCGAGGTCGATCCACGCTGTCTCATTGACGGGCGAATTGGGTGTTTCCACGTCGTGGTTTCAGACGGGGTGTCGTACAGAGCGTTTTTCCGCGATGACGCAGACGGTGTGGACTCCTGGGAAGTTTTCCATCGTAATTCCCGGCTGCGCTTCGTACTCGAGGAAGATGTAGAGTTCCCCGCGTCTGGCTGTTCCTTGTGGTTTGCACCTCTTGAGAATCGCAGGCGGTGGTTCTGGCGTGGTGGCGGAGACCGGTCTATTTCCACGTCACCGTCGACCGCGGGATGTTCTTCGAGGACGCGGTTGCCTGCATCATTGCAGTGGTTCTTCTTGGGGGAGCCGGATGCATTCGCTCGATTGTCTGACGTGCGTTTCCGCTACCACAAATCGCAGGCATTTGCGAGTCCCTCCAGAACGCGCTGTGCTCAATGAGCGGAGTTCGTTGGCATCACGAAACGGTGGAGCGGTCAGCGCCACTTCTGAATATAACCTTCTACGATCAATCCTACCACACGTGCCGAGTCGGTCGAGCGACAACCAATCGAGTACTCAAAACAAACCCTGATCACTCTGGCCGTTTCGACCGAACTGGACTATGAGTGGGCCCTAGTAGGAGGCGAACCCTTTCAACTCGGTTTTCGTGGCAGCGCCGACGAGGGTCACCCCGGAGTCCTCCCACACAGCACCGGAGCGATAGTTCGCGACGTGCCAGCGTTTGCTGGCCGACCCCCATGGAGGTCGAGCGAGCCAGGTACCTGGGCATGGTTCCGGATGCTTGTCCGATGTGTGCGGTAGTTCTCGGATTTCGAATGTCTACGTCACCACTTATACAGAATCGAGGAGAATACCTGCCCCTTGAGGCACAGGCTGAATCCGACAACACCTCCACACCTCATCGTCGATGGCTGGTCCGGATATTCCACCGCTCCCACACCGATTCATTACAAGAGAAAAAAGGATAACTGATGGCACAGGCGTCCAGGATGCTGACAATCCACCGTACCCACCGAGCGAAAATCCTCAACCACGCACAGGTAGAGGAGTCGCTCGACCGCCACGGATGGAGTGCCAGCAGACGCTGGAACGTTGCGAACTACCACTCCCGAAGAGTTTGGGAGGAGATCGGCGAGATTCCCGACCACAGCGACCTCAAAGCCGAGTTGAAAGGTCACCACACATACAAGGGATTGCACTCGCAGTCCAGTTCGTTCGAAAGGCGAAGCCTTTCGTGATGCCAAAAATCTTCAATTTTTGAGCAGAGCGCGTTCTGGAGGAACTCGCTGAAGCCTTCACCTCGTGGTACGGAAAGCGGAAGTCCGACAGTCGAGGAAATCCACCGGGTTACCGCAAGAAAAACTACTACGATGACGACGGCAACTGCCTCCACGAAGAACATCCACGAAGTACGGTGTCGTGGAAGCAGAACGGCATCAAACACGACTCGAAGAACAACCGTGTTCGACTCTCAAAAGGGGCGAATCACAAGGAATACCCGAAAGCGTGGGAGTACATCCTTGTCGAATACGAGACACGCCCCAACGTCACGATCGAAAACCTGCAACAAGTTCGAGCGGTCTACGACCAGCAGAAGGGGCGATGGGAACTCCACCTCGTCTGTAAAGACGAAATCGAGACGCCTGACGCGCCCGGCAACGAGACAGCAGGTGTTGACCTCGGAATTTGCAAATTTGCCGCCGTCGCAGACAGTACCGAGGAGGCCGACTTGTACCCCGGCAACCGCTTGAAACAGGATGGCTACTACTTCCCGAAAGAGATCGCCACGTGCGACGACTCTGGTGGCGACGAAGCCACGCGACTCCATCACAAGTGGTCGGAGCGACGCACCCACTTCTTCCACAGTCTCGCCAAACACATCGTCCAGCGGTGTGTGAAGAACGGTGTTGGCCGCATCAACGTCGGGGACTTGGAAGGCGTCCGCGAGGATGAGAATGGCGAGTCGAAAAACTGGGGCAAGCACGGCAACCTCGACCTGCACGGGTGGGCGTTTGACCGCTTTACCAAGATTCTCACGTACAAAGCGAAGGTCGAGGGAATCGAAGTCGTAGCGGTTTCGGAGCATTGCACGAGTAAGACGTGTTGTGCTTGCGGTAAGAAAGACGATAGTCAGCGCGTTGAACGTGGATTGTACGTCTGCGAAAATTGTGACGCAGCGTTCAACGCTGATGTGAATGGGGCGGAGAACATCCGTCTCGACCTGAACCAAAGTAACTCCGAGTCTTCGGCCAGGTTGGACCAAGATAGGAGTACCGGCTGGTTGGCACAGCCATCAGTCTACCTTCATGACCGCTCCCGAGGATTCCAACCTCGGTCAGCGGTGGTAGACTGCAAACCGTAATATCCCAACCCAGCGGTGCGGTGCCGTGGGATTCCTCCGTGTTCACGTGGAGGTGGATGTCAACCTCGTGTTCGGTGAGAAATGATCGTCCTAGCGGCGGTGACATATCCGGGCCTGGCATCGGGGGGTTGATTGTGGAGGAGTGCTCCGATGCGTTCTGTCGCTATCGCCGAAGGAATGCTCCTTGCATGAATAAAATATCTACGAGTGGCATCTCGTACCGAGGCACCTCGTATTCTCCCGAATAGTTAAACACTCAGGATTCCCAACTGGTCAACAGCGCTAGGGGATCATGGCAAGCAAATCTTCACTGCGAGGTGAGGAGGGACGAGTTGACTGGCCGCAGATAGTGCTCGTGATCCTCGCCATTATTGGATTGACGATTGCGGCGAGCCTGGCAGCTGGGTTTGCGGGGGAACAAACACCGGGTGAGGATCTGCTAGACGGACTCGGTGAGGAAGGAGAACCATCGCCAGCTGGGCCGTCGCCAGAAGATGGTGGATTCGAAGAACCACCAGCGGAAGAGACAGAAAACGGAGACGAGCCGGCGTCCGACGATAATGGAGAACAAGCCGATGAGGAAGCACATGGGGACGGAGACGACTGGCATGAGGAGGATTCGATCATCGCTGCGGAAGATGAAACGGGCATCGACCACGGCGAATTTTCCGAACCATCCGAGCAGGTCGTCTTCGAAGTCTACACTGAAGAACCAGCATACTGGCGAATCACCGCCTATGATTCCTACACCGGTCAGAGTTGGGAGCGAAGTGATGAGATCCAACGGGTTAAGGAGGTCAAAGCATCGGAACACCGCCATGACTTAATCCAAGAAATCGTCCCGAAAGCGGAGACACATGCGGTGCCCGCTGCATGGCAAGCGGTTGATTTCGGGGGTATCGACCAGGAACCGTATTTTGACCGGATGAACGGCCTACGGGTTGATGAGCCCGTTGAACCCGTCGAATCAGGGCAGGCAATGTTCGGCGTCTTGAGTATCTTGCCGGTGACAGATGAAGGCATGCTCAATGAGGCGGGAACGAACTATCCCGAGCATATCGAATCACACTACCTCCAGCAACCAGCCGAGGTCCCCGACCGCGTCACAGAAAAGACAGACGAAATAACCGCCGAGGCAGAGACACCCTACGAGAAGGCCGCGATTATCGCATACTGGCTTCGAACGAATAACGACTATTCACTCGATGTGCCACCACCAGAAGGCGAGATTACGGACGAAGTCCTCTTCGAGCGAGATGAGGCATACTGTACGTACTTTGCGACGGCGATGACGAACATGCTCCGCACACAGGATATTCCTGCCCGTTATGTCACCGGGTATGGACCGGGGGAATTTCATGACGATGAAAACCGGGCTGTCGTGCGGGCGATGAACGCGCATGCATGGGTCGAGGTTTATTTCCCCGGCTATGGCTGGGTGCCCTTTGAGCCGACGCCGGCCGATGACCGTAGTGACGCAATCGAAGCTGAGACCGAGGAAGGAGAAGATTCACTCGAGTTTGGGGATCCAACCGACGAAGCGTCACTCGAAGAGACGATCGAATCGATTGATGGACTCGAACCGGGAGAGCTCGACGAATCGGTCGAGTTTGACGACGAAGGCGACACCGAGGAACGCAACGAGGACAAAGAACCCGATGAACGTAACGATGCTGAGCAGGATGAAGAAGCATACGACGTTGAGTTGCCTGATGAAATCGTGCCTGGTGAAATTATTACGGCAACCGTCACGAGAAACGACGAACCATTGCCCGGGGCAACGGTCCAATTCAACGGTGACACCATTGGTGAAACGGATGAGGAAGGCAACGTTTCGGGTGAAGTCCCGTTTGTCGAAGAACTCAATGTGACTGTCATTCCGCCGGGAGAATCTGCGGCTGCGACAGCGAGTATCGGATCGGCCGGTCGACTACTAGCATCTCCCGGTGGTGCTGATTCACTCAATCGCACCGTCCCCACCGACGGCGATTTTAACCTGACCATCCAGGGGATAGCAATCCCCGAAAAGGAAGTTCCGCTGCTCGTCACGATTGAAAATAACAGCATCCCGGAGGCCGAAATAACGATCGATGATGAGTACGTTGGCACGACGGATGCCGACGGCTCGCTGACACTCACATTGCCACGTGAGGAGGACGAAATAAACGTGACGGCCGAACGCGGGGAACTCGCGGGGACAACACCTGTCGAATTACATCCCATCGCCATCGAAGTCGAAGACCGGCCAATCGCTGGCACAACCGTCTCCGTCAACGTCACCGTAAGTGATGCGCCACTGCCGGATGCGATGGTTGAACTGGGTAATACAGAGGTGGGTTATACGGACGATACTGGCAGGACCCAGGTACCGTTACCGGATACCCCGGGGAAAACCACCCTTGCGGTCACGTACAGCGGTGTGTATGAAGCACACACACTCGAGGTTGTGGCGCTGTCGATAGATATCGACGAACGACCGATGTCCGGGAAATCAGTGACTGTGAAAGCGACGGCCGGCGATGAACCACTGGACACCGGACGGATCACGGTCGACGGTTCCCAGGCAGGTGAAACCGATCCCAACGGAACACGCCGAATCAGGTTACCTGAGACGACTGGATCAATGACCGTCGAACTCGAGTATAGCGGACACGAAACAAGTACTGAACTCGACGTCAAGCCGCTCGAAATCGAACAGCAAGACGATTTTTCGTTCCCGCTGAAAACAAGCGAATTCGAAGTAACGTGGAATCAAGAACCCGTCTCAAATGCAACAATTGCGTTTGACGACGCCGAGATGGGAACCACCGACGGTGATGGTCTCTTCAGTGCTCGCGTTCCGATCACAACCGAACTGGTGGTGCTTGCCGACAGGAACGGCGCAACCGCAAACACGACGATCGAGGGACTCCTTTATAAAATCGGCGGCGTGTTGGTGCTTCCGTTGGTACTGCTGGGCGGTCTCTCATACTGGCAGCGGCATCGATTTGCAAGACCTGTCGGGTATTTTCGTGGAATCGGCCACCGAGTTGTTCGCATCGTTGCACTAATTCCTCACCGGGGGCTTGACCTACTTGTCCAACTGGGCCGATGGTTCGATCGAGTACGTGCTCGGGGATTGGTCGCGTTGGCCGATTGTTGGGAGTGGCTCTGCCAGCGATTACAGGCGATGAGGGTGATGATTCCCCGTTATCTGGCGCGGCTGAGGAACGCAATCTCGTCATTCGACCTTGTCACTCTCAGGGGAGTATTGACAGCGCTCCTTGGCTGGTTCAAACGTCGCAAAACGCGCGCAAGGTCGATTGTTCGTCCGAAGGATGAGCAACGCCGAGCCGACTCCGCCACAGCTGCTCCCTCCCGCGAACGAACGATCACGCTTCGGGTGGTCTGGGATCGATTCGTCGCCGCCGTACAACCACCCCGACTTCGAACCAAGACCCCCGGCGAAATCAAGCGATACGCCGTCAATCGTGGATTCCCCCGGCAGCCCGTCGAGACGATCGTCGAGCTATTCCGCGCAGCTGAATACGGGAAACAGACACCGACAGCAACGGATATTTCAGAGGCAGAGCAGGCACTGGAGACCGCGCAGCGAGAATCTGAGCACTGAGAGTCGATTCTATGGCGACGGAAAAACCGAGAATCCGTGATCGGATCACAACTGGAGAATGTCTGCTGGCGGTGATCGGAACGATCACCGTTGGATTCGCGCTCTTAATCGCGATCGATCCCGCACTCGTTGACCCACACGTGGCGGAACTGCTCAGGGAGATCGATGCAGAGCTCGATACAATGGCGTTCTTGCTACTGGTCACCCTCATGTTCGCCCTTTACGCCCTCTGGCGTGTCGCGTTTCCAGGGAGCAGTGATCTCGGTGATCCCAGTGAACTGCGGCCGGCAGACGATCTGAACGTCGACCCGGTCATCGGTGCCGACATTACCGAGGCGATCGAGGGGACGATCGAAGCGTTACGACGCGGTGAATCTACCGATTCGGGCGCACATCGA
>SKQO01000162.1 GCA_007118975.1 Halobacteriales archaeon
AAGTGATATTCTCCACAGACTTTCGTAAAATCCCCGGCCCGTATCTTTCACCAGTTGCTCCAACGCAGCCGCTGAAATTTATTCACTCGTCGGTAAAAGATGACCTCATTACGTGCCTTGACTACCCTTTTGCGCTTGGTTTCGCTACGAGGCTACTTGGGCCAACCACGCGCCAGATGATGTGTGGACGGAACAGTTCAGCCGGCGGTTGCTGTAATGAGAAGACCTGAATTGCGGCTTCTGATAACCTGCTATCCGTGTGGGTACGGCGGAACAAGCGGTCGAGATACCAGTTGAGAACGCCCGTTCCCCGTGGTCTGGGGCCTTCGGTCTGCGGAAACGCCAGGTCACCGCCAACTGTCAGGTCCCACGCGACACCATTGATCTCTGCGGCATCGTCGAAAAACCGCGATTCCATCCCCGTCCGGTCACTCGTCGCAAGCACATGATGGAGCGCCAGCGCCTGGAGGACCGCTACCGACATGCCTTGCCCGTTGATTGGGTTATAACTGGCGATGGCATCGCCAATAACGATCAACCCGGTGGGCAATCGATCGAGGTCTTCGTACCTGTATCGACGGTTGGCTGGAAACGGATAGTGTCTGATGTCCCCGGTGGTCAGCGGGTGCTCGTCGAGGAGTTCTTTCACGATGGGGGTGCGCAAGCGCGCAGCGAACTCTTTGAAACCCGTGGCATCGTCTGGCGCGTCACACCGTGCATTCCATAGAGGCCGACGTTCCACCCTCTGCAAGGCGTATGACCGCTTGGATATGGCCATCTGGCGGGTTCTGCTGAACGTTTCACTTGGGGACTTGCCGCTGAACGGTGTCACCGGCATCGATGCCTCTGGGTTTGAGCGGACGTATGCATCGACTCACTACACGAAGCGAACGAACCTCACCATCCAGCAGTTGAAGAAAACGCTGTTGGTCGATACGGCGACCAACGCCATGCTTGACATTTACGTGACGGCGACCAGTCAGGCCGGGGCTGACGGGGAAAGGTGGGTGTCTAGGAAATCGAGCTGGTCGTTCACCACGTCATCGAACGCGTCGAGGAACCCGTCAAAGTGTCCAATGGAGTAGCGGCGCAGTTCGCTCTTCGGTGCATCGTCGGCGGCCCGCTCGATCGCCCCCAGCGGCACCATCGTGTCTTCGGTCCCGAGGAAAAATAACACCGGGCAGCGGACGCTGGAAGCCTGGCGAACCGGACGAATCTCTCCGATGAGCTGGCTCGGCTTCGCGAGGAACTCGTTTCGCCAGCGCGAGTCTTCAGCACAGACGGCATCGAAGCCTGGCTCCGCCTCCGCGTGATTCAGCACGGCTCTCGACCCGGGCGGCCCCGTAACGTCCATCCGAATTAACCGCCGGCCAATTGCGGCGCGCGCTGCAGCAGCTACGTACCTCGCGTTGTTGCCCAGCCCGTACTCCCGAACAAATCCGAGCCCGTCGAGCATCGGAAACATCGAGATGGCCGCTGCCAGGCGGTCGTCGGCCGCGGCGACGGGGAGGACGTGCCCCCCGGCAAACGAGTAGCCCCACGCTGCGATCCGGTCGTCGTCGATCCCCTCGAGGGTTCGAGCGAAGTCGATTGCGGCGTCAAAGTCGTCGCGTTGTCGCTGGTAATCGATTAGCTGACGGGGCTCACCGTCGCTGTCTCCGAGGTGACGGAAGTCGAAGGACAGCGCCGCTATCCCCGCCTCCGCGAAGCGTTCGGCGAAGCGGGGCAGTCCGTCGCGGCGAGTCATGCTGAAGCCGTTTCCCATCACGACACAGGAGGTTTCGTTCTCGCCGGGGTCGTCGGGGCGATACAGCGTGGCGGCGCACTCCTCGTCGGCCGACCGGAAGTGAAACTCCTCAGACACGTCCGGGGTGAGGTCGTCGGTTAGATCAGTTTTCGTTTTTTCATCTCGGTCCGAAGGTGTCTCTGTCATGGATTTTCCTTCCTTGCTTCTGATACTGTCCCGTGAAGGGGTTCATTGGTCGGAGTAGTTTCCTGGCTCATTCTCGGTCACCTCACGATTTTTCCATCGTAACCCGCTTGGGGTTGGTACCGGACTTCCACGAGTAATTGTAAGTATTTAACCGATGATGCGATTGCAGCTGCTGAAATGCGTGCATTTACTGAAACGATATTTCCGAGCACTCGGTCGCGGTTCGAACGGCGTGCAGCAATAGGCTGGAGGGAGATCACTATCAAAGCGATCCGCGCACGTCGTGGACGATCCCGTTCTCTATCTGATCGATAGCGGTTCAATACCGTTCCATGGATCAGTACCACCGCACACTGATATCGAGTTTCAGCACGTCCTGCGAGTCGGTTATCCGGGGGAGATCCGTTACCCTGATCTCCTGGATGGTGTACATCGGGTCCTCGGACCGTTGATGCAGGTGATCCAGCTGGACGTAGGCGTGCTCGTCGGTCGCCAACTGGGCGTACGGATGTCTCCAGTTCCCATAGTCCCCGGGCGCCCTCCGGAGGATCTCGTCGTGGATGTCCTCGAACTGCGCGAGCGGGTTCTCGACGATGAGCCCGTTCACCAATGGGTCGTTCTCACGAGTGTCCTGGACGAGCTGCTCGTGGACGTCGACCAGGTGGGTGTCCGTTGGCCTGATCGAGACCGAATCGATCGCTTCGTCACGCGAGTGACTCAGCCCCGAGATCCCAACCGCCGTCCCTGTTGTCCCCGTCGACGACGAGTGCGGTCACCAACTGCCGGAGCGCTGATCTCTCACGGACGCGGTGATCCGACCCGGCATACGTTTATCTCGTCAGGCGTCGATGGCTGGTCGCATGGCGTGGTTCGAACGGCCCCAACCGGCA
>SKQO01000083.1 GCA_007118975.1 Halobacteriales archaeon
GCACCTACTGTGTGAAGGAACGCTCGCCGAGTTCTGTTGGTTGCCATTATTTCCCCACATGTGGGAAGTCATTATACAATATTGTTATATTACTCCTATTTCCGAACATACTTCGAAGATATCGCCCTAATTTCGGGAAGGATACCATTCTCTGACACCAAATAGGAGTCTCTCGCGGCCAGTAGTTTGCCTGACGTGACCGATTTTGCTGATCCAATCTGACTACAGTAGTGTGCAAGATGCGCTCTGCGTCCAGCACGGCTATCGGAATGCATCTCGAACTGGAAGGATCTCCAGAGGTCGGTAAGCACGTCTAAAGACCGGGAAAGTCACCGAAAAGCGATTGAAAAAGTGTCGGGTGGGCAAATTCATACTCTGTATCGTGCATCCGCATTCTGCCAGCTACTGGAACGGTCGAGGACTTCATGGTGAATTCAGAGCGCGCATGCAGCAGATTCTCGGAGATCTAATGCGCAATCGATGGTCGGCGAAAATCAGATCATCGTCGCTGCGGCTGTCACTGCCGATGCAAACGACGTCCACTACCTCGAGCCGATGTTTGATACCTTCGAGAACGTCAACGGCATGCATCCTAACAAGGCGCTTGTCGATGCCAGATAATGGAGCATCGAGAACGCGACGCTTGAAGACGAACAGACCGCGCTGTTCATCGCCACGAAGAAAGACCGGAAACGACGAAAGGAACTCCGGGAGCTGGATCCGCCGCGTGGGCGAATCCGCGACTCGTTTGGACCCAAAGAGTGCGTGGAACCGAAACACAGGAATAAACGCGGGAGGCGCATCTACCGCAAGCGGAGTCAGACCGTCGATCCCGACTTCGGCCAGTAGGTCAATCGTGACCTCGATCGGATGACGTTGCGGGGTGAAACCTATACGAAATCTGAGCGGTCATTATTCTCGGCGACGCATATCCTGTTGAAGCTGTGGCGGTCCGGTAAGCGGCTTGACAGCCACGAAGTGACGACGACGATCGCGAGATAAGCACTCCTGGACGTTATTTTTTGATCAAGTGTGAGTGTGATGAGCGACGACTATGTTCAGGAGTAATCGCTCCGACCTGATTCGTGAACAGACTCTACGGTATCCCTCAGTAACTCGATGGAGATGTTGCGAACGTTCGATTTCTCGGCCGGTTGCAGAAAGTTCGTGAGAGTGACGTCTTCGAGAAGATAAATAATGCTTCCTGTAGGCCCTAGACTGCCGGGAACTGGGCAATCCACCAGTATCCCGGATCACCCGCAGGGGTGGTTGCCTGTTCCGGCATCAGGGCCGGATCCAACTCGCCGTGGGGAGCCACCGCGAGATGGACCTCCGCGTTCGGGTTCTCGAAATCCAACCCGGCGAACGGTTCGTGGTTCGTCGAGACGCTGCCACTCAGATTGAGATGCGGTCCACCGACCGGATGTCCCGCCCCGTTGAACACCGTCGACCACGGCATCTCTCCAAACAGTGGGTCGTCGATGATGAACACCCACAAGGTAAACACGTCCGGATGGCCTTCCACGCCAGACGACGTGGGGCCCTCCGGGACGTCGTAATCCTCCGGGGTCGGGATGGACACCCGGAACGAGATTCCGTTTTTGGTCCGTCGGAGCCGTGCTGCGTCCGAGAATGTATCACCTTGCCCGACGACATCAGCCGTTTGGACGGTCGTTCCCCGATTCGCCGCGACAGGGTGGGACAGAGCGCCCAAACCGGCCGCAACCGCCCCGGTTCTGAGGACGCCTCTTCGCGTAATTCCGTTGATTGGACTGTACTTTGTCATGTTTCAAATAACCGTGCCAGTTTGTAATACTCGTCTCCTCGCTACGCCGCTCGTTTGTTTGTCGAAGAGCATGGTTTCGTCTTCAGCCACCACACGGTCGTAAACGACTGGCGACTCTTCCGAACTGGATAACGTCTACTTCCTGTGTGGCGACGGTACGATACAACATGATTTTACATGAACATTCCCCGGTGATGTACGCCCTCTGCAACAACGGTTTCATCGATCAGTTTGAAATCCGAGGCAGCGGATGATTCGGTGAGGAAAGCGAAAATTACCGGGAGGGAGTGCTGCAAACCCACTCTAAGTCTCGCACGCCGATCTCAACACATCCGTGATCTGCCACACTAGAACGTATGAGGATCTACGCTCATTCCTGGAGATCCGGACCGCAGGCGCACAACCATTCGACACCTCCCGCTCACGGTACCCCGTTCCCCCGCTGGAACCTGCCAAGCGGGGATTCTCCACATCTCGATGCCCCCTCATCCTTCGTAGCTATGCGAGTCGTCGACCGGTGGGGCGCCGACTCCGACCACCCGCGCGTTCCCTGGGGAGTCGGCGTCGTTGTACGCCCGATGCGGGCTCCCGGGTTCGGCGACGAAGAACTGTCCCGACGGGACTCGATAGACCTGCTCTGGCGTCTCGATGCTGAGCTCGCCGTCGACGACGAAGAACGCTTCCTCCTGTTCGTCGTGATAGTGGAGCCCCGAGACCGGGATATCCTCGCCGGGTTCGACGTGGTACACCCGGAGACCCAGGTTCTCCATGCCGACCGCCTCACTGACGTACCGCATCTCGGACGGGCGGTCCGGTTCCGGTTCGAGGTCTTCCGGATCGACGACGTGGTATTCCATGACTGGCAATCCGTGCGCATCGGGGGTAAATACCCCGCTCCCGAGTACGTAGCATAACCATCCAACTGGGTGGCCCTAGCCCCGCGGCGGCGATCCACACCTTCCTGCGCGTTTCAGGACGAAACCTCCGAGCGAAACTGGGGCGAATCGATTTGCTCTCGAACGGCCTTTGGCAC
>SKQO01000061.1 GCA_007118975.1 Halobacteriales archaeon
CCCGGGGAGACACACAAACAGCAATCGCGAGCGGCATCAACCTCGGAATTCATCCGGGCGAACTTCGCCGGGAAATCCTTAGACGACGTCGTGTACATCTCCGCCAACCCCTGGTTCGCGAAGCTGCAGGAGGAGATCGGGGCCTCGGTATACACCTACGAAGCCATTCACAACGAACCCGAAGAGCGCTTGCAGATCGATCAGATGCATATGACGACAGCGGCCGCCCAGGAGGCGATCGATCGATACCCGCACAAGCGACTATTGGTCCATTACGTTCCTCCGCATCATCCGCTGTTTGGTCCAACGGCGGAAGAGCACCTCCCGTCCGTTGAATCACAGCTCGAGATGGGCTTTTACGAACGCATTCGTCGAGGGGAACTCGAAATTGACGACGAGATCCTCGCGCGGGCATACGCGGAGACCTTCGACGCCGTCCTAGAGCAGGTCGAGATGCTGCTTTCGACATTACGTGGAAAGACGGTCATCGCCGCCGATCACGGCGAGATGCTCGGGGAACGATCGCGTCCAATCCCGGTGAAGTACTACGGACACGTGCCGGGTCTTTACACCAAGGAACTCGTTACCATCCCTTGGCACGAATGTCCGTTCGACCGCCGTCGGGAAATCATCGCCGAGTCACCACCTGAACGTGACAGGGTCGACACGTCCGATGACGAAGCTGTCATCGATGAACGTCTCGAGGCACTCGGGTACCGCACGTGAGGGCGCTCGGTGATTCGCTCATGACGGTATCGGATACGGTCACAGGGATGGTGCCAGGGAGCGTCAAAGAGCGCATTAACCCACTGTATCTGCGATACCGAGGACTCCGGGCCAATCGCCGCCACCAACCGGTCGCTACTGTATCAAATCGGACGGCCGCTGCCCCGCACGTCCTGTTGGTTGTTATCGACGCCCTGCGGCTCGATGCGACCCCGGATCTACCGTTCGCGTGGGCTCCCACCGTTGCACCGTCGACGTGGACGTTTCCCTCGATTACTTCTATGCACACTGGTCGTTACCCGCACGAGCACGGTGCGATCGCACACACGCGGGCTGACGACGCGACGTATGCCATGCCAACGCAAGCGACCGGCCCAGTCATCCCACACGCATTCGAGCGGAGAGGCTTCGAAACCTATGCAGGCATGGGATTTTTGACCCCCTTCTTGGCGGTCCAAGACTGGTACCAGCACCATCGCGTCTTTCCTGATGTCCGTGCAGAGCGGGTCCTCGATGCCTATGAACAATGGCGGGAGGGACGCGAGCGGACGTTTGCCTACCTCCACCTCGGGGATCTTCACGCGCCGTTGAATCCTCCCACGTCGTATGTAGAGGCCGCGGGTGTTGACACCTCACTGCCGAACCTTCCTCGATTGGCGGAGTATACCGATGATTTTGAAGACACCGAAGCGTGTCGGTATTACAAATCCCAGCGGCTGGCACTCTATCATGCCGCAGCATCGTACCTTGAGGACGTGCTCGCAGGCCCTCTCCCGGCACTCGCCGACGAGACGATCATTATGGTAACTGGCGATCATGGCGAAGCCCACTGGGAACATGTCGATGTGGATCGCCGGATGACTGACTCTCGGCCCAACTACGGTGTGGGACCCGGTGGAACGCCGCTGGACGCTGTTGCACGGGTCCCGGCCGCGGTTTCGACGCCCACCGGTGACGTAAAAATCAGCAAGGGGACACCAAGCCTGCGTGACGTGCCACGAACCCTCCTGGAGTTGACGTTCGATGAGGGCGTTTGTGACGTTCCCGGACATAGCTGGCGCGATCCGATTCCAGCTGCCAACGTCGCTGTTTGCGAGGCGCCGCGATACGGCGTGGAACGAAAGGCGGCCTATCGAGGATCTGAGAAGGTCATCGAATCGAGAGCGGATGGTGTGGCCCTCGGTGCATTCGTCGAAGAATTCACGCCGGGTGACCAGTTCGGCAGCCTCGATCGGGCGAGGGTCGAGGAGTTGTGCGAGGTGTTCGAGTGGGCCGAAACAGGTGAGCAGGTCGAAACGGGTCAGTACGTCCGCGAGCAGCTCGAGGCCCTCGGTTACACCTGATCGGACTGGCTGGACAAGTCTACTTTACCGTAGCCACGAGGCTGTTCGGTGCCAATAGAAAAGTACGGTCGAGAATTCGGGAATCGAGACCACTCTCACTGGTTTGTGGCTGCGCCCCACCCCGACGATGCCTCGAACACGTCATCGAGCAATGATCGTACAACCGGTGATCGAGACGTTGGCTCGAAAGTCGACCTCAGTGATACTGTGCCGATAATCATCGGGTATGTGGATATTAGGTGGCTGTTTTTGTGATTTCGCCCGACGATCTTGGCGACCGTATGCCATACATGCGGCTTCTTCACTTCTATGTCAATAAATGCTCATGCCGGATGACCTGGCGTCGAAAACACCGGTAAGACCATTACAGATACTACCGGAGAGACTGTCATGAGAACCTATCGACCATCACCGATGACATGTCGTATCGCCTCGTTTCACGACTCCTACATCCCGGGGAAGACCCTCCACGACACCGCTCTCTTCGAACGATGAACAGACATCCTCTTGCCAGTCCTGTATCTGCGGTTGCGTCGCAGCGAGCCGTATCGGAGCACCCCGGCACCCAATGAGCAGCTGGAATCGAACGCGACGCGATTACGAAGGCCGCCGATCGGCGCGGAAGCTCGCCCCGGACGAGCGAACAGCAAAGCACAACGAGCAAACCACCGGGGGTGACGCGACGATCAAGACGCTCCAGCAAAGAATCGGCAATCGGGCAACCCGACAGTTTGTTGGATCGGGTGATGATTTGGTGTCATCCTCGCGCCTGAACAGTACCGACATCGCTCGCGAAGGGGGCCCCCACCTCGATACCAGATCGCAGGGAACCTCGGCGAAACAAGGCACCTCGAACGGGGGATTGAGCGCCCCTGACGGTACCGGGGATCGACTTCCTCAGCCAGCTCGGGCACATTACGAATCGAGATTTGGTCGTGACTTCGGTGACGTTCGGATCCACACGGGTACCTGGGCGAGAGAAGCAGCTCGGGCACTCGGGGCGAACGCCTTCACGCTTGGAAGTGATATCGGATTCGCCGAAGGGAGATATCAGCCCGGAACGTCGCAACGAAACCCGCTCGTGGCCCACGAACTGACCCACGTTGCCCAACAATCGGCGGGTGGAGAAGTACAACGCTACGACGCACTTACGACCGGAACGGACCGTGCCGAGCGGGAGGCGTCAGCTATCGCTCGATCCACAAGTAGCCCGGATCAAGACTCGGTACATCCGACCGCCACCATTCCACCGGGGACCGTCGCAAGAGATATGACGGCCACCTGGCCGGGGACCACCGGCTTCCTGCCACAGCTTCCAGGGGCGTTTGCGCCACGAGAGGATGAACCAGTCTACGACGCCGAGGGGCACCTAATCCACCAGACCGACTCTGGGCTGTGGTATCTCGCCGACGAACCGTCTACCATCGCCCATCTCGTCAAGGAGATCAGAAAACCACAGCTTTACCCGATCAACCCCTTGGCGTCGTTTCAGGCGCTGAAGAGTCGTGCAGAGGACGTGAAAGCCGAGCAAGATGGCTACGCAAACAGATTGAGACGGGAAGAAGACCTGAAATACTGGTTCGCTCGCGTGTATTACTACGTCACGCTTCGCGAACTGCAGATGGTCGATGCCGCTGCTTACTATTATCCTCACATGAAGATGCAACTGATCCACTACTTCCATGCGACGTATTCGGAGAACCTGGATGCCTGGGAGAACGAAGCCGCCGCAGCGGTCGAGGAGAACTGGCGGCGCGCATTCGCGAGTGCCGAGGGAGCAAGCTTTCCAGGACTGTGGATGATGAGCAGCCCTGCCGCGTACGCGGTACGACTGGCCCAAGCGCTGATCGACGTGCTCGTCCCGTCCATCGAGGCCCACGTCAGACTCGATCTCCCCCGAGCGTTGGCGACGGCGTACGCTCACAACTACGCTGACATTCCCGGCGCCGAGCTGGGGGATTTCCAGCCGGATTTCTTCGCGATGGACCGCGTCTTCGAGTTGGCGACCGAGGACATTCGCCCCGAAATCGAGGACGAACATATCCCACTCGACGGTCTCATTCCGTCGGTAATCTCGGATACGATTCAGGACGAGATCTTCGATCGCCTCTTTTACCTGCCGACCGAACGCGAAATGGTCTGGGAGAAGGCAGAACTCATCCTCGAGTATTCGGGACTCGATCCGAGCCTCGCGGACGAGAGCCTGCGAGCGGTCATCGAACAACGCCACGAAGGTGAGAGCCCGTTCGATGTCGCCGGCAGTACTGTGGGGACGTTCGACTGGTACGATCAGCCGTGGGTACAACCGCATTTACCGGCGCCGATCGTCCACGAACCGGCACCGCCGCTCCCGGAATTCCCACGACGGCTCTATTTCATCGTCGACCGCCCGCATCACGACGATGCCACCGAAGCAGCAGTGCGCTCGGACCAGGACATCGATACGCTCGATGAATTTGTGGCATGGACGATTAGCGTGCGGGACGCAAGCATCCGGCTGCGGGCACATGCATCGGCCGAGGGTGGCGAAGAGCACAATCAGGAATTGAGCCAGCGACGCGCTGAAGGCGTCTTCGGGCACCTGCTCACCAGGGGAGCTGACTTCCATCACAACACGGTTCGGATCGACGCTCGCGGCGAGGAAGGCGCCGAACCGTACGATCCGGACTGGCGGTACGTCGAAATCATCGTCGACTCACCCGGTGTGGCCAAACAGACGACCCATGCCTTGAACCCCAACCTCCCACCCGAGACGAGATTTGATCGACGGTAGAAACTTCGTGATCAGGAGGACAGCCCGATACTCCAGACTCGCCATCGATCTCGTTGGCGACACCTCCTCTTCCGGGGTGTGAGATCCGCCTCCAAACGGCTGATCTCGTGCTATCCCGAAACCCCTTCCCGAAGCACCGCAGTGATGTTTTCCCCTTTCGATTGCTCGTTCGAGATACTTGCGGGAGGACGCGAAACCGTGGACCATGTGGAGCCTATTCGAGAGATGAGTAACGAGGATTTCGAGGCTCGGAAGCGCTCACGGTCGATGATCGGGTCCTGCCGCAATATCGATAGTCCGGGAGGACCCGAGCAGGTTTCGGCCGACGTAGGAGTACCCTGACAGCGTCGGGGGTTTATCATGTGGTGAATACGCCACCGGATCTTTTCGAGGATAGCCCCTGTTCAAGCAATCAGGCCGACCAGAAGTTCGGCCGCCTCGCGACCTTCGCGGGAGTGACATGTCAACTGAATTAAATCAATTCAGTGCGGCGCTAGGTGGAGGAGCTTGGGTTCAACCGAGCGTCCACCAAAGGGAGGAACGAAGACTTGCACCGCGATTTGTTGCTTAGAGTTGAGCTGGCCACTCCGGTCTGGCTATCGGCACAAGAGGTGACATTCGTTGGGCGATTGAGCTCTCGCTCGAAAAGCCGTCATCACCCTCGCTGCCGGGCGGTGTTTCCACACACCTCCGCCGACGGTCCGGCCTTCCCAGATCGGGCAGTGAGGATGCTGACTCGTGGGCTCTTCCGGAGATTCACGCTACCCCCTCCGCCCGTCAATCCAGACTGGACTGCGGAAGTCGTGCGATAACCAGGTCATTCCCTGACAGGATGCGGAATCGGTGATTCACGTTTACACGCCAGAAGTGACGATCCGTCCGTGAATTGTTCATCCCGTTCGCGTAGGTGATCGATTAGGGCGACCCGGAATCGAGTTACGTCCTCTTTGTGGGCCTCATCCTTGCTCAGATCCTGGGTTTCGCGTGGATCCGATCGCAGGTCGAAGAACAGTTCCTGCCCCGTGACGGGGTTCCAGACGTATTTGAACCGTTCATTGACGAGGAACTGCCAGGCGTTCTCCTCATCGTAGATCGGGCTATGCTCCCCGTGATAGTAGGTGGGGTCGGTGGCGTCTCCGTCGATCACCCTTAACAGCGACGTGCCATCCACCGTCTCCGGGATGTCGATCTGGGCCTGCTCGAGCACGGTCGGCATAATGTCCTCGAGCCCGACCGGCTGATCGATGACCATCCCGCGGGGATGCGGGGAGCCATCGGGATAGCGAACGATCAGGGGAACTCGGGCCGAGCCCTCGAACGGGTAGGTTTTCCGGCCGAGATAGTGGTCTCCAAGCATTTCGCCGTGGTCCGACGAGAAGATGATGAGCGTATTCTCGAGTTGTCCCCGCTGTCGTAGCAATTCCAGCACCCGATTCAGTTGCTGGTCGATCTGGGTGATCGAGCCGTAGTAACCAACTTTTGCCCGGTGGTGTTCTCGCTCGCTCAGGTCGTACCGCCACGCCTTCGTGGGCGCCGCCTTGGGAAGGGCGTTCCCGTAAAGCGCTTCGCTCCAGGCGCCCCGTGCCGGCTGTTCGAGGTCCCGGTGGAGATACTGGTTCCAATACGGCTCGGATGGTGTGAACGGTCGGTGTGGAAAGTAGTAGGCGAGCTGCAGGAAAAACGGACGGGTGGGATCCTGTCGTTCGATGAACGCAATCGCCCGGTCGGTCGTCCAGGTCGTGGGGTGATGCCGCTCGGCGAGATGAAAGGGTCGAGCATCCCATGAATTGACATCGACACCCGCTGCGGTCCACTCACTCGTCCCGACCGTCTCTCGCAGGTATTCGTCATATTCGACGACGTCGGCGTCAGTCGTCCCCAATGCGTACTGGAGTTCGACGCCCTCGAATCCACAGTGCTTTCGGGGCGGTTGGGCGTCATACTTCCCGATCACGTGTGTCTGGTATCCGTGATCGCGCAGGGTTCCCGGTAACGTGTGCCGGAAGTTCCATGGCCCGCTCACCCACCCCGGGGCGCCGTTTGTCGCCGGTGTCTGGCCGGTGATCAGACACCGTCGAGCGGGCATCGAGGAAGGGACAGGGGTGTACGCACGGCGAAACAGCGCGCCGTCGTTTGCGAGTTCGTTGATGTTCGGGGTGTGCAGGATTGGGTCATCATTGGCATCTCGTTCGCTGTCTGGATCGACACCGACTGCATCGCCCCGTTGTTGATCTGTCAGTACGAATAGGATGTTCGGCGGATCGGACATGGACTGGACGCTTGCTGGATACTCCCTTAATGATACCGTCCGAGCCCGCATCCGCTCGGTCGGGGGGCAGCTGCGGAAGGAAGCTCTCGATACCAACCACGCATGTGGCGTGTTGGGACATGTTGTTCCGAGCGTCTCCATGGTCTCACCGAACGTGGATGTCGGCGAGTCCGTCCCGGGTTCTCCAGGTTCCCCCCGGAAATCACCCAATTTCGAGGGGAAACTGGCGGCGATTGGCCGCGTCCCCTCTGCTCACGTCGGCCCCGCTCGACTCCGGGAAC
This sequence comes from Halobacteriales archaeon, assembly GCA_007118975.1. Classification (GTDB taxonomy): domain Archaea; phylum Halobacteriota; class Halobacteria; order Halobacteriales; family SKNY01; genus SKNY01. The sequence continues at coordinate 7,393 of SKQO01000061.1, forward strand.
CGTTGGTCAGCCGAGAAGGAGCCGGCGTCGCGTAATGCGAACATTCGAAATAATGACTGGCGATTCCTGTCGTCCAGATACCTGGCAGGCGTTTCTCATGAGATCACCCTTCGGCTGATGGGTGGTCCCGTGTGAGATCAACCGATCAACGCAGAGTCGAGCACTCCCACGAACTCACTTCGGGTCGTCGGGATTTGCTTGGACCTTTGCCATCCCTGCGACGTCGAACGCGTTCCACCCCTCCCCGTAGTATTGCCACATGTCCTGATTGTCTTCGCCTGCCAGATCGGGAGGCCAACGCCAATTCGTGGTGTTGAGAAATTCCTGATTGCCGTCGAGCGCGATCGGCAGCGCGCCGAGGTACCAGTTCATCGTCCACGCGAGCAGCCGGTAGAAATACTGTTCGTTCTCCTCGTGCGGTTCGTCGTGTGGGGGGTTGTAGTGGGGGTTCTCCGATTGCGGGTCACGTGGCGAGTTCGGACCCAGCCAGACGCTCACGAACGTGTAGGCCGGGTTGAACGGCGACAGTTCCCCGTCGGGTTCCCCGACCGGCGGGAAGTCGATGGTCAGATCCCGCCAAACAGTGTAATCACCGAGAACATAGCCGGTGTGATCGTACTGGGGTGCGAGATCTTCGACGGTCTCGTGATCGTAGAAGTTGAACGTCCGGAGCCCTCGCCCCGTCGTATTGTGGGTGTTCCACCAGAACGCCATCGTCTCGCGGAAATACCCCGTCATTTGCGGTGCGCCGATCCAGCCCCCGCTCCAGACGCTGAATTCGCCCCGTCCCGAGCCGGGATCCTTCGGTTCGTTGTCGTCGACGCCGCTCCGGCGCTCCTCGAACGCCGCCGCATCAAAGGTCTGGACGCTGATATCCAGACCGAAGTCCCGGAGTTGATCGGCCACCGTCAGCTCCATCACCGGGTTTTCGGCGGCCGTCGCGATGCGATATGCCAGTGGACTCCCGTCTTGCTCCCATGCCTCGTCACCCGCGCGAGTCCACCCGGCCGCCGCCATCAATTCCTCGGCACGTTCGACGTCCTGTGCGTAGGAGATCAGGTTATCATTCGCCCACGTCTCCGAAATGAAGTCCTCGGCGAACCAGGCGTCCCACCCGGGCGTGATGGCTGGGGAAGTCCGCGTGGCGTGGACATTGCGGCTGATCGCGTGCTTATCAAGTGCGTACAACGTCGCCTGTCGGACCAGTCGGTCGCCGAAGGCAGAGTGATGGTCGACGCCCAGTCCGATCCCGGCGGCCGATGGGAGCACCAGGTGTTGGATCGTATCGGGCAGTTGGTCGACCATCTCCTCGACCATATCGACACTCGCGTGATCGATCCGATTGGCCTGCAGCGCCCCGCGGGTTCGGGCGTCCTCCTCCGAATACTCGAAGACGAGTTCGTCGAAATTCAACTGATCCGCCGCCCAGTGTTCTTCGTTCGGTGTGAGTGCAACTTCGGTGGTGCCGTGGATTTCGTCGAGTTGCCATGCCCCGCTGACTGGGATCTCACCTTGTCGTGACGCCTCGATGTGCTCGGGGGTGACGTGTTTCATCGCGAGATCCGAGAAGTTGAGGTGATCCTCGTACGCGACCCGGTCTTCCCACTGCTCGATGGCTTCCTCGAAGATGGACTTGTACGGCTCGACGTGGCCCGGGCCGACGGGCGAAAACCGTGGCACCGACGTGGTCACCCAGTGGAATGTCCAGAAGAATTTGTCGACAAAGCCGTTACTTTCGTCCCACTCCGGCGATTCGATCCGGTGGAGTTCGCAGACTTTGCCGTCCGGCCCCTCCGGTAACGTGTAGTAGTTCGGCGTAAGCAACGGGTGGGCTTCCTCCGGTGGGGGTGTCCACCCGTGCTCGGCGTGCGGCCACTGCCAGTAGGCCACGGTCCCGATCCCATCCCAGGCGGTAATCGGTTCCCCATCGCTCCAGTTGGCGTCCTCCCGGAGTTCGACAGTCAGGGTATCGGGTTCGACGGTAAAGTCCTCGACAATGCGGCCGTAAAACTCGTGACTCTCGGGGCTCTGTGCGAACCCGTTTCCCTGATACCGGCTCCAGACCGGTAGCTCCGTCATGGCCGCGCCAACGGACCATGCATAGTCTTCGATGATTTCCTCGTGTGCATCGGCGCCACGCCACCCCACTTCGCGGAGGAACTCCATTTCCTCCGGGTTCGTTGGCGTCACGAACCGCAGGGTTGCGTCCTCGACATGGTCGTCCAGGTCCGGGGTGTCGGCATCGTCGAGGTCCACATCGACGTCAACGCTGTCAACATCATCAACGATAACGTCGTCGACGGGGGTCTCGTCGTCGCCGATGCAGCCGGCGAGCATCCCGGCGCCACCGAGCGCGCCGGCCTGTATCAGCCGCCGCCTCGTGAGAGCTGCACGCCTAGATTGTCGGGTCTGCCAGGGGGAATTCTCCCTCATCGGCCAAAGGCAATGACGAGTGTGTCAATAATCGTTTTGGTAAATCGCATCACAGGTTTGGCGCTGACGGGTTGGTTCCCGCGTCGAGACGAAGTCCTAGCCGGCCGATTCACGGCCAGGGAGTACAATACGTCGGTACAGACCCCCGCGAACCTTCGAGAGGACGCCGCAGACGGCTTCGGTCGCCGCCGTTACGAGTCGTCGACGATGTCGTAATCGCCGTCGATGTGGACCTGTCGGTCCTCCCGGACAGCCTGCTGTGCGGCGAGCGCGATCACGTCTGCCTTCTTGGCGTCCTCCACGCTTGCCGGTGGATCCGTCTGCCCTTCGAGACACTGGAGGAATCGCTTCATTTGCCTGACGTCCGCACCGCCGTGTCCGCCCCCACGTGCACTCACGGTGAACCGATCGGTCGATCCCCGCCGGTAGAGATCGACCGTATGTTGTTCGTCCGGTGCCCGAAGGATACCCGTTGATCCCCTGAGTTCGTACATCCTCGTCCGCTCGCCGAACGGCGCGTACAGACACAACTCGAGGGTGCCAACGACGTCGTTTGCGTACCGAACGGAAACCGTCGCGTGATCCATCACGTCGGTGTTCCGATCGTGAACGTGCTGGCCACCGTAAGCAACGACAGACACCGGATCGGACTCGGCATACCAGTTGTAGAGGTCGAAATCGTGGCAGTTTTTGTTCAGGATGGCGCCCCCACTGCGCTCGCGAGCAAACGAATACCGTCCAGCAAAATGGCCGCGACACTCCCGGCAACTGATCATGCCGAGTTCGCCGATCTTCCCCGCAGCAAGCATCGATTGCAGCCGCGTGTAGAAGGGGGCGCTTCGCAGGTTGAAGCCGACAAAGTACGTCGCCGAACTCGAATCGACGGCATCCGCGATTCGATCGTGATCTCGAAGGGTCGTCGCGATCGGTTTCTCGCTGAGCACCGGGATATCGTGGGTGAGGAGGGCGATTGCCTGTTCTGCGTGTGCATGGTTCGGCGAGGCGACAACGGCCGCCTCGAACGATCCATCGTCGATGAATGCCTCGAAGTCACTGTACGTCGCGGGGGTGTGTCCGTGTTCGCCGCAGATCGCGACGGCGTTCTCGCGCGACTCCTCGCTCGGATCGAAGATCGCAGTGACCTCGGGCATCATATCGCCGACGTGTTCGACCCATTCCGGGTGGTCGGCGGGATCGACGAACTCCTCGTACGTCCATTGTGGGTACCCGCCACCTCGTTCGTTGAGGAAGTACTCCTGCTCGCGAAGCGTATAGACACTCCGCAGATGGCTCGTCCCCCGGGCGCCCGCACCGACGAGTCCGATCTTCGTCATGCCCCCAGGCTCGGAAGGAAGAAGATAAACCTGGTGCCTCTTCTCGTTCCGTACAGCCGTCCGCGATCGTTCGTGTTCAGGGACGGAGAGAACGGACGCACTCCAGGTGGCGACACCGCTTCGTCGCTCGGGATCAGCCCCGATGGCCCCACAAACTTTTTCGCGGGACGTTCAGTGTATTCGTGCATGACAACCGTTCGAATGGGCGAGCACGAACTCTCGTTCGACGCGGGTGAGCTCACCCGCCTTCGCGAGAGCACAGCACTCAAAGATGACCCCGCGGCGTTGCGAGAGCGGTTCCAGGAAGACGGCTATCTATTCATCCGGGAGTTTCACGACCCCGAACTCGTCCAGGATGCGCGGATGGATGTGCTCAGTCATATGGCCGAGGACGGCATGCTCGACCCCGAAGCCCCCGTCGAGGAAGGCATCATCCATCCCGAGTATTTCGATGAATCCTTCGACATGACCTCGAGTTCATGGACGGCGTATCCCAGTTTGGCGCGACTGGCGGAGGGAGAGGAGATCATGGAGTTCTTCGAGCGATTTCTCGGCGAGGAATCGTTTACCTTCGATTACAAGTGGGGACGGGCGAAACCGACTGGAGGCTTCACGGGTTTTCACGTGGATAATATCTTCATGGGTCGGGGGACCGAGGAACTGTTCACCGTCTGGCGGCCGATCGGTCCGTGCCCGCTCGAGATGGGTCCCTTGCTGCTCTGTCCGAAGAGTCACGGCAACGATACCCTCCGGGAGACCTACGGCCAAATGGACGTCGACGCGGACGTGATCGAGGCGAACTTCTCGAAAAATCCTCACGACGTCATCGACACCATTGGTGGGCCGCTGGCCACCGCGGCGTTCGAGCCCGGAGACGCCCTGATCTTCAGTCCGTACATGCTCCACGGCTCGCTATCGAATCAGACCGACCGATTCCGCATCAGTATCGATACGCGGTATCAATCGTTGCTGGAGCCCGTCGATGGACGGTGGGTTGGCCCCGATCCCGTCACCCACTACCGATGGCCCTCGGACGACGAGACCGAGATGGCGGACCTGCGCACGGAATGGGGACTGGAACGGCCCGCACCGTCGGCCTGACCGCGCACCCGAGACTAGTTTGTTCGCTTCCCACATTGCTGTCCGCGAGCGTCTAACAACAGCGCTGGCGGATCAGATGCGACCTCGCCGTAGCCGAACCGGACGATCGTATCCTCTCGCGCATATCGGATGGATCGAGTCCGAACCTCGCACCATGTCTGTGAGCTCGGGTCGTCCTTGCGTGACGATCGGGGGCCAGTACGGTCGAGAGACGGGGGCTGGTCGGAATCGGGCAAATTAATGTCTGTTCGGAGATACGTTTCAACGTACTTTCGGGTTGCCTCGTTCGGAGGTATCGCCGATCGAGAGAAACGTTCACGGGATCGTGTTGCTAACGATCAACACAAGACGACGCGGGTCAATGTCGACGATGACGCCACATCCCGGCTGGAGGAACCCCAGGCCGAGATCCAGCTACGAACCGGTCCCCAGGTCACCCAGGAAGCACTGCTGGGTCGCCTGATCGACGAAGCGTATGCGGCCCAGGTGATCATCGATTCGGTTCGGGAGGAACGCGACCCGTTACACGAGGACGAGATCACACGGCTGCGCTGGGGAGGCATGCACTCACCCACTGGTGACGTGGTTTCGCCCCGAATCGGTCGTTATGTGAACTACCCCGGTGCGACCATGGTACCTTCAATGAGGCATTCGTCACTCTCGAAACGTACGATGATTAGGGGCTCAGTTTCACGGACGCGACATCGGTCGCCGTCTTCGAACGAGTCGGACTTGCTCGGGTCCTGAGCTTCGGTGACGATTTCGACGGGTTCGTCCAGCGCCTCGATCCACCGGGGGTGTCCGAGCCGGCGGTTTGTCTAGGGTGGGTGTTTAGGCTGACACCACTCGATCGTTCGTCCGAGGCTCGCTTCGAGTTCGCCGTTATCGCCCCAGTCCGTCTGGACAATATCAACGAGTGCTTTGTCACCGGACTGAAGATGGAATGGATCTGGCTCCCGAAGACTGCAAGGGATGTAATCGAGAACGTGCATCGAGGCGTATGCAAACGGGTACCTCCTTGCCAAGTTGGTCGGCGAGCTCCCGTTCGCGCTCACCATTTTCGATGACTGCGTCGGCATGGGCGCCTGCGAACCAACATCTGGATTCTTCGTGTGTCTTGTCGACACCGACGCGGCCACGTTTCGTGCGTGGGCGTGGAACGACTACGAAGCCTACGACGCTGACGGGTTCGGGATGTCCGATCCCGGCGAACGGGACGATCCGTCTCCGCTCACATGTCTTTCAGTACTTTTTCGAGATGTTCTCGAGGGGCGTCAGTGCCGTGGACGTTCTTGGCGTGCTGCCGAGCGAATTCGATGACTTCCTCTTCGTTCTCCGAACGGATCAGGAACTCACAGTCCTCGAACCCGGCGTTGATACAGCTGATCTCTTTTGTCACGTGATATACCACGTGCTACCGCGTCATAGCATTTCGTATCATTTGCAATCGAGATGATCGGGCAGGGCGACGTGACAACTTAGCAGTGTGTTACCGCGTTCTGCAGCTCCGTCTTGGTGAAGTTCTCCAGATGACTCGACTCCGATTGATACCGGGTATAGACGGCGGTTGCCCACTCAATGCCCGCCCGATTGTCCGTATCAATAAATGCCTCCAGGGTTCCTTTCGTCGTGTCGAAGAGTCCAATGCCGACACGGTCATCGAAGAGGACAAGTCCGAAAGGTAACGCATCTCGGTCCTCGTGGACCCAGAGGATGAGGTTCTCCGAAACACAAACCTGTACGCATTTCTCCGGATAGCGCTCCATGATGTCCGCGAGAATCCGGGGGAGGTCGATGAGTTCCGTCTGCATTCCGTCGAGGATTCGCTCCTGGAATTCGTCCATATAGGTCGGCGCGATCCGACAGGTATTGATCCCGCGAAGCGTTTCGGTCTCCTGTACGAGCGAAACAAAGCGCGTCAAAGGTGCGAACGGATCCCCGTGTTCGACGCTCGTTATCGTCGCATCCTCGAATGCAGCGATATCGACCGACGGCATGACGTCGCGCATCAGCTCTACCATCGGAGCGAGACGGAGGCGTGTACCGACTTCCGTTTCGAACGTGGCTACTGTTGCAGCGATATCCGTCCCCAGATCAGTGAGGACGTACAGGCCGTCGGTCTTCGCGATAAGCCCCAGTTCCTCCAGTGTTCGCACGTACCGATGACTGGTCGCTCGTGAGACGCTCAACCGATCTTCGAGCTGTCGGCGCTCCAGAGCTCCGTCCTGTAGCTCCGCGAATACATGCCGGTGTCTGAGGATCCGGATGAGTTCGTCTGTCTCCGCTTCAAAGGAGTTTTTCACGATCTTGTATACGGTTCTCCCTGATTTAGCCGTATCCCGCCTGGGATATCACGGAGTGAGATGCTCAACCCATGAGATTTCTCAGCGGTTACGTATACGAGTCGCGGCGGGCTACTCACGGTTGCCGCCAGTCAACTGGCGATGGAACCCACCCATGGTACACGAAGTAAACTGCAAAGGTGCCGGGTACGAGGATTGCGAATTCCTCATCCGGTCAGAGAACGTGGACGAGCTGATCCGATTCGTCCAACAGCACTCCGAACAGACACACGGCCAGTCGGTCTCCGACTCCGACGTCCGAACCGTCATGCAGGACGCCTGAACGGCGTTCCAACCTCGTATCAATCTAGTGAACACGATCATCATGAGCTCAGCAGCCCTGCGAGAACCAATCGAAGCGTTAACGGAGGCGGTTCGGGGGGACGTAATCGAACCCGACGACACGGCGTTCGACGATACACGGACGATCTACAACGCAATGATCGACAAGCATCCGCGCCTGATCGTCCAGTGTGCCAATGTCGCGGATGTCATCGCGGCCGTTAATTTCGGCCGGAAACACGGTCTCGAGACGGCAATCCGCGGCGGTGGTCACAACGGCGCCGGTCTCGCGCTCGTGAATGACGGACTGGTCATCGACCTCTCTGCGATGACGGGTATCCGTGTCGATGCCGATGCGAAGGCTGTGCGTGTCGAACCCGGATGTACGTGGGGTGATGTCGATCACGCAACACACGCGTTTGGCTTGGCAACGGTTAGTGGCGTTATCTCCACGACCGGCGTCGGGGGCCTGACCCTCGGCGGCGGGCACGGCTACCTGACCCGCAAGTACGGCCTGACGATCGACAATCTGCAGCGGGCAGATGTCGTGCTGGCCGATGGACGCCTAGTCCATGCGAGCGCAAAGACGAACCCGGATCTGTTTTGGGCTCTCCGGGGCGGTGGGGGTAATTTCGGTGTCGTGACCTCCTTCGAGTACCAGCTGCATCCGGTCGAAACGGTTGTCGCCGGCCCCACGTTCTGGCCGATCGACGCGCTCGAGGATACCATGCGCTGGTATCGCGAGTGGCTGTCAGCAGCGCCCGAGGACGTGTACGCGTTTTATCTGACCGCCGAGGTACCGGCGAGCGATCCCTTCCCGGAGGCGATTCACGGCGAGAACGTCTGCGGCCTGCTGTGGTGTTTCACGGGGGCGGCAGACGAGATCGATACCATAACCCAATCGGCCCGCGACATCGCTGAGCCACTGTTCGAAGCGATCGGTGAGATGCCGTATCCAGCGCTCCAGTGCATGTTCGACGAACTCTACCCGCCGGGCGATCAATGGTACTGGAAGGGTGATTTCGTACGCGAGCTGACGGACGATGCCATCGCCGCGCACCAGCGCTTTGGTGAGGTTCCGACGTCGCAATCGACGATGCACCTCTATCCCATCAGCGGTGCCGTTCATCGCACCCGCGCCGACGAAACAGCGTGGAACTACCGAGACGCCAACTGGTCGATGGTCATCGCTGGTGTCGACGCTGATCCGGCCAACCGCGAGACGATCACGGACTGGGCTCGCGAGTACTGGCAAGCACTCCACGACCATTCGGCCGGTGGCTCGTATATCAACTTCATGATGGAAGAAGGTCACGATCGGATCCGGGCCGCCTACGGCGACAACTACGAACGGTTGCAAGAAGTCAAGACCAGGTACGATCCCGAGAATTTCTTCCACGTAAACCAGAACGTCGAGCCGACGACGGGAGCGGTATAATCCATGCGTGCAGCCGTTTTCACGGATTATGGGCAACCGCTCGATGTCAGGGCGGTCGACGAGCCGCGGCTCAATCCCACCGGTGTGGTCATCGAGACGGAGGCTTGCGGCATCTGTCGAAGTGACTGGCACGCCTGGATGGGAGACTGGATCTGGGCCGGTATGGAACTCTCTCCCGGCCAGATTCTCGGTCATGAACCAGCTGGGAGGGTTATTGATGTTGGCGATCAGGTGCAACAAATCACCGTCGGTGATCACGTCAGTGTCCCGTTCTACATCGCAGAAGGCGGCTGCCCACAGTGTCGGGCAGGACACTCGAATATCTGTGACCACGGGATGGGATTGGGCTTCCACGACGCGCTTCAAGGGGCGTTTGCCGAGCGGTTTTCCGTTCCGTTCGCCGACGTCAACGTCGTGCGGTTACCCGAGAACGTCTCGTCGGTCGATATGGCCAGTTTGGGGTGCCGGTTCACGACCGCGTTCCATGCCCTCGTCCACCAGGCCGACGTCTCTGCGGGTGACTGGGTGGCGGTCCATGGCTGCGGCGGTGTTGGATTGTCCGCGATTCATATTGCCGATGCACTCGGTGCAAACGTCGTTGCAGTCGATCTCGACGACGAGACCTTAGCAGTCGCCATGGACCTTGGAGCCAACGAGATCGTCAGTGCGAATGATACCGATGGCGTACCGGGAGCGGTGAAGGCACTCACCGGTGGCGGTGCACATGTGTCCCTCGACGCACTCGGGATTGCGGACACCTGTCGAAACTCGGTGTTCAGCCTCCGTCGGCGTGGGACCCACGTCCAAATCGGGCTCACGACCGAGGCCGAAAAGGGCGAGGTTGCGTTGCCAAGTGACCACATGGTTCACAACGAGTTCACCCTCGTCGGATCGAAGGGAATGCCTTCGGCACGATACGGGGAGATCTTTCGGATGGTGGCAGCCGGCAAACTCGATCCAGGGACAGTCATCACTGAAACGGTCACGATCGAGGATACGTCCGCGACGCTCGCGGCAATGACAGACTTCGAGACGTATGGTGTTTCGGTGATCACCGAGTTCTGAATGTGGCCGAAAGGCTCAGCTTGGAATCCAATTTTCGCGCACGAACGTCGGCTCGAATCCCGCCCACTCGATATTGTGATACGAGTGCTGTGGATCCCTGGGGACGGGCTCGCCAGTGCACGTCATCAGCCGTGTACACCCGGCAGCCACGGCGTCTTCGATTCGACGCGCAAGCAACGCTCGCTGGCTACCGCGCTGGCGGAACTCCGGATCCGTCGCCGCCCATTCGAACCACGCACGATCTCCATCGATGGCCATCGCTCCGGTGCCGGCTGGTGTGTCGCCCTCGAAGGTCATGTAGAGGTGGAATCCCGGTCGGTCGACGAGTCCACGAACCACCAACGCGGCAGCTGGGGTCATACCGTATGCTGCGGCCGCAATGGCGCCGAAATCGTCGACGTATTCCTCGCCGATCTCCCGCACCTCGAGATTCGACTCGGCCGTCGGCGCCGGGTCGGGCCCCCGCTCGAATTTTATCCAGCCCCGGTCAGGCGTCAAGCCCGCCTTTTCCAGCAATTGCTGGATACTATGGGGGCGAGCTTCGGGATGGACGCCCAGATAAAAGCCCTCGACGTCGTGTTCCCGGTAGGCGGCGCAGATGCGCTCGATCCCGTCCTGGGTCGCCGGCCGGTTCACCCCGAGACCTACGGCTCGATTGAGGAGCGGGGAGGGATCATTTGTGACGATCGAGACGACCGTTCCGTCGATTCGATCCAGGTGTAGTCCCAGTCGGCCCCGAACCTCGTCGCTGGCCCCCACGTGCACCGCTTCCAGCCCGGCGGCCTCCATCCGCTCGCTCGCGTACGGAAGATGGTTACCTATTGCACGCCCCAGCGTCCCGAATGGTGCCACTGGTGTAACCGACGTTCTGAGATTCGTAAACAGCCGACAGCGCCATCAGTACCCGACGGTTGATTTGGTCCGTCCTCATTGCGTTTCCTCCTCGGTGATCGGTTGGACGTTCTGGTTCACCCAGAGGCGGTTTTCCGGATCGTACTCGTGTTTTAGCGCGATCAGTCGGTCGTATGCATCGCCGAACGTCGTTTCCAGCATTTCGTCGCTGTCCTCGTAGAATCCCGGGAAGTTGAGATACACCGAGCCATCGGAGTACTGCTCCATGTCATCTAGGCAGTCGCGTGCCCAGGTTATGTTCGCCTCATCCTCCTCGGGGTCTTCCCAGTTTGCCTCCACCGCGAGGAGATACGGGGCCTCTCGACCGGCAAAGGCGCTTTCGTCGAAACCCACACCGGCGACTGCACCACCCAATGGCCAGACGTCGACCGTCGTGAGCGGTGACGGCGCCGCCTCTGCCCACTCGATACTCCGGTTGATAGCGTCGTCGGAAAGCGATTCCAGATATAAGGATTTCAAGTAGTACCGCATCCCGTCGGGATAATCTTCGTCGAAAAGTCGTTGGAATTCCGTGTAGGGCATCCTGGCGCTGAAGTCCGCGAGTGGTTCGCTGAGCTCCCGAAGTGGTTCGATAACCGTCTCCCCTGCCTCAGGTGCACCCGCGTACATCCCCACGACACCGATCTTGAACTCGTCGACCACCGCTGCCGGGAAGAGTTCTTCCTCGGGGAACACTCCCGAGACGACGAGCGTGGAGAGTTCGTCAGGCGCCGATTCCTCGTAGTCTCGGAACGCACGCAGCACGTCCGCGGCGTGATTCCCAGGGTAGAACACTACGCCGGTGGCAACCTCGGGTCCAACGGCGTGAAGATCGAACTCGAACCCCGTCACCACCCCGAATTGGCCACCGCCGCCGCGAAGTCCCCAGAAGAGCTCCTCGTTCTCGTGTTTGCTGGCGGTGCGGTACTGGCCATCCGCGGTGACGATAGCGATGGAGGCGAGATTGTCACAGCTCAAGCCGTATTTCTTCCGGAGGTGTCCGAGTCCCCCGCCGAGGGTGAGCCCCGCGACACCGGTATCGGAGACGACTCCAAGGGGTGTAGCCAGCCCGAACGCCTGTGCCTCGTGGTCGACGTCGCGAAGCGTTGCCCCTGCTTGAACCCACGCTGTTCGTTGTTCGGGTTCGACCCACACTCCGTTCATCGCAGAGAGATCGATGACGATCCCGTCGTCACAGACGGCACTTCCAGCCACGTTGTGACCTCCGCTCCGAACCGCGACGATGAGGTCTTGCTCCCGGGCAAAATCCATCGCGTTGAGTACGTCAGCGGTTCCCGAGCAATAGGCGATTGTGGTGGGATACTTGTCGATCATCCCGTTCCAGACCATTCGGGCATCGTCGTAATCCTCATCCTCGGGGAGTACTACCTGCCCGTGGAATCGCTCCGTCAGGTCGCGGATGGCTTTATCTGAACGTGATGATGGTGTTGCCTCGGTCATTGGATAGTCCATACCTATGTTGTACAGTACCATAGCGTTATGCCGCGGCAAGGCTGGAAGAGCTGGATGGTTATGCTTGATACGTAATACTTCCGCGGGCCATGAGAACCACTATAGGCTGTTTCACCTCCTGAGGATCCACCGGTCAGGTGGGCCCACAGATCGTAAACCGGGTTCCGCTCAGCTGACTACGCCTGTCTCTGGGAACAGAAAAGAGCATTTCCCCGGGAGCGGGCCGACGGTACAGCTCAAGCGAACGTATCGACGATCGTGCCCGTATCCTCGCCGGTGGTATAGTAGTACCCGTCGTCGTCCGACAGGTTCCCCCAGTCTGCCCAACTGCCCTCGTAGTTGCGGATGTCGTCCCAGCCGAGTTGGTCCAAGATGAACCAACCGACGGATGCCCGGATAGCGGTCAAACAGTAAGCGATTGTCGGCTCGTCGGGGGAAAGTCCTGCATCCTCGATCCACAGCGTCTCCAACTCCTCTGGCGTCCGAAGCCTCCCGGCCTCGTCGTCAATGCTCTGGACGAAGTTGAGGTTGATCGCACCGGTGATGTGGCCGCTACGTTCGATATCGTCGTACTCGTCGATTCCCCAGTACTCGTCGGGTGAGCGCATGTCCAGTATCTGCCCGGCCGAGCCGTCTTCATCGACATGTTCGGCGACAAAGTCCCTGGTTGCCACGACGTTCAGATCCAGGTCCGGCTCGTAGGTGGCGTCTTGGGGCTCGGGGGACTCAGTGACGGTCTCGCCACCGCCTTCGTCCCAGACGGAGAACCCACCGTCGAGCAGCGAGACACGCCCTTCGTGCCCGAGTGCGTTCAGCGTATAGATCGCGTACGTTTCCCAGAGGTTCGCCTCAGCGCCATACACGACCACGTCGTCACCGGTTTCGATCCCTGCCCGACCGAGGGTCCAGGCGATCACATCCGGTGACGCCTCGAAGCCGTCGTCGGTTTCTTCGGCATGGCTGTGAAGCATCTCGGAGTTGGGAAAGTGATACGCTCCCGGAATCCGCTCTTCGCGAAATACCTCCTCCTCTCGCACATCAAGCAATGTGACATCGTCGAGGTTGTTCTCCAACCACTGACTGTCGACGACACTGTCGAATTCCGCCGCCGCAGGGGTCGAGTACGCGTCCGGCGGCTCGTCATCAAGGACGCCCAGGCAGCCAGCCGTAACCGTCAGGGCGGCCCCGGCCGAAACGAGCATTCCTCGACGAGAGGTTCGCAGCTGATTGTCGCTCATCAGTTCCAAGACAGCGTGGGACCCCCTTAATTCCGTTACTGACGGCACCAACTACCGTGATCTCTGATGTTCATCGTGCCTCGATCGGGCAGCAGATCTGTCCCGCCACACCCGAATACAGCCCAACGTGTGCCGATTTCACCGGTTGCGACATTCGCTTCCAGCTTCGGGATGGCAGAGACACGACCGCCGGCGTAGGGAATCCCGGCAAGTATTGCGAGACAGTTCATCCGGCGTGAACGGGATCCTTCTTCCGCTGGGCACCCTTGGAACCGAGCTCGTTCGAACTCGCTCGATAGCCGTACCACGTCCCATTCCCGGTACTATCAAGGCTAACAGCGATGAGCAACAGCATTCATATGCTCGTTGGACGGGTTCTCTGGTAGCTTTCAGTAACGCTGCGCAAGATGTAGCGCGCATATGCAGCAATAGAAGTGGATCGGAAATGTGAGGCAACGCTCTTCTCCCAAAGTATCAGTATGGTGTTGTTTTTCCGTAGATCCGATGTTAATAGACCGCCTTCACCCCAATCAGGGCGTGTTAATTTCGACGAATGAGAACACGAATCCCCGGTATCCCCGCTCGATCATCGATTGTTGTGTGTCGTTCGGCAACGGATGATGAAAAGGGCCAGCACGTTAGGGTTCGACGCGGAATCGAATCTCGATCCCGTCCGAATCCGTGGCCGTGATCACCCCATCCACCTTCGACATGGAATACTGACTCGCAGCGAGTCGCGCCTCGAGTGCATCGAGTGCATCTGTCTCGGAAAGAACGACCTCGAACCACGAGAGCCCTCGACCACTGATTGGATCCGTTCGATGCTGCCATGTGTTCGCGCCGATATGATGGTGATACCCGCCGGCGGAGACGAAAGACGCCTTCGGCAATGCGGTTTGTTCCTCGAATCCGAGGGTGGCAACGTAGAAGTCGGTGAATGCGTCAAGGGAGGACACTTCGAGGTGCACGTGCCCGATGTCCGTCCCAGCCGGCGCCCGGGTGTCGCCAGTCCCAGTGGGTTCGAGACTGTCGAGATCAAGCGGTGCGGTCCCGATTCGGACCCTGCCATCGTCGGTCATCGGCCACTCCTCGCGCGGGAGATCGCGGTAGATCTCCACGCCGTTCCCCTCCGGATCGGTCGTATACAACGCTTCGCTAACCCAGTGATCTGATGCGCCGCTCAGCCGGCAGTGGTCCCGCAATCGGGTCAATGCCTCGCCCAATGCGGCACGGGACGGGACTCTGAACGCGGTGTGAAAGAGCCCGGCGCTCGACCGGGGACGTTCGGGTGCGGCTTCATCTCGCTTCAGGACCAGCAGCGGTGTACCCGCAACTCCGAGTCTCGTCCGGTCGTCGGACTGACGGAGCAGCTCCAGCCCCACGACGTCACAGTAAAACCGCGTCAAGGTCGCGGGATCGTTTGCACGTAGGGCGGTCCGTCCGAGACGCGTCCCCTGCGGGAGGATGTTCGGCGTCGGTTGGGATGTCATGGTGGGTAGCCTCCAGTCCGATGTTCAGTGCGTACGGCCACGCGATACCGCTGATTGCGATGAACATGAGCGCGGCACCGAAGAGTGTCGCGTTCTTCAGGAAGTGTGTCACTTCGGCTTGTCGTTGCGCGGGATCCGCGACCGACCAGAGGTCGTGCATGAGCGGCGTGACTCGGGAAGACACTGGAATCCCCATCACCGCGTCGTGGATCGATGCCAAGCGCAAGGAAGATGCCGCAGCCGATGATCATGCGTTGGAACACGATGACTGCCAGCCGCGGGGGCAGGATACCTTTGGCGCCGGCGTAGCCACTCAACCCGTCGAGAGCCAGGAACTTATTGCCCCGGACGACGTCGATATCGGATCCCTAGCGGGTAAACGACTGTCAACGTGTTTGCTCCTCACGTCTTCATCGGACAGGCCAGTTTGGGCGTTCTCCATAGACGCCGGACTCGTCGTCAGGTAGCTTGCTGGGTGTCTCCCAGTCGCTGGACCGTCTGGGAGTGAGGGCCTTGTTTCTGTCACATCCCACAACACACTTCACCGATCACTCAATACGGATGGTCATGTCTGACCGGCGTCTCTCTCCTTCTCGTCGCCAGCTTCTTGCCCTCGGTGCTGCCGGGATTGGCTTCGGTGCAACCGGGAAATATATCGTCGGTGCGGATCCGCTCGGGGGAGATGAATCAGTCTGCGAGCCGCGGGAGCGACTTTTCGATCCCGACGATTGGTCGATGCCGGGCTACGACCCCGCCGGCACGGGGCATGCTCCGGCGCGAACCGCTCCGACTGGATCCCTCCATCAGCAGTGGCATGCCGACTTTCGTGGTGATCGGATCAGCCAACCCCTGATCTCCGCCGGACGAGTCGTTGTCGCAACCTCGGGATCACACTCGGGTGAACAAATCCGTACGTACGATCTCACTGCAGGCGAAAAACAGTGGACTGCGATCGTCTCGAAGAACGGGATCATGGGCGAGGTGGGCGACCTCGTGGCCAGCGGGGGAGACTTGTTTCATCGCACGCAGACCGATACCCATGGGATGGCGGTGATGTCATTATCGTTGGGTGATGGAGAACAGCACTGGGTAGCACCATCCGACGGTGGAGTCTATGGCCGACCGATCGTGACCGAGCGTGGGCGGGTCTGGATCTCCGATCGGGACGGTAATACCGACGAATCACCCATCACGTCGTTATCCGCTGATACTGGTGGTGCGTGCTCCTCGTGGCGTATTGACGGCTCAGGTGCGGGGACGGTCCTCATGCGGGAAGATCTGATCTCCGTCGGGACGGCGAAGGGCCTCTTCGGTCTCGACCGAGAGACGGGAGAAGAACAGTGGCGCGCCGAGACGGGCGGATCACCTAGCGTGATAACGAGAGATCGAGTGTTTGCCACTCGTCATCCGGGATACTTGCGGGCATATTCGGCGGATAGCGGAGACATCGATTGGACAGTCGAATCAGAACACTACGCGGATGGGGAGTTACACCCCGAAAACGACTACTTCAAAATCGTCGAGGGTGGGAGTTCGATTGCGCGCCCGAACTATCGGGATCTCGCGGTGGCCGGCGAGCTCTTGCTGGCCCGCGAACGAGTGTACAGCAGGCATGCTGATCGAATCACCGTATTCGACACCGCAACGGGCGATGAGATGTGGCAACGCGATCCCCCCGCCGCTGAAGCCGATGACCGTATCTGGTACACGGGCCCGATTGTCGCTGGGGAGTCGGCGTTCGTTTGTGAGAACCGGCGTGAAGGGGATTCGTCCCTCCTGCGGATCGACGTATCGTCGGGCGAAACGCTGGACACCGTCGAAATGGATGCACACGCGATGGCTGCACCGGCTGTCGGGCGCGGAGCGGTTGTCGTGCCCCGACGCGACGGGATTGCTTGCTATGCCGACGACCGCTGGTGATTGGTAAGAAACCCGTTCGATCCAACCACCGGATGGTTAGCGTGAAAGATAGCGTTTGAGACATATCGCGCTCGATGCCCCACGGCTGGACATTCCTTCTGATGGACTATCAGATGGATGCCTGTGGATTCGCTGTCCAACACATAACATTCACGGCACGCTGGTTCCGGCATCCAGACGTCAATGACCGACATCGTCGTCTGTGTCGACGGGTTGGATCCCGCCTACCTCGACGCGCACGAAACGCCCGAATGGGACCGGCTGGCCGAGGAAGGGACCGCGGGGGCCTGCGATGCTGTGGTTCCGACGCTCACCAACGTCAACAACGTCAGCATCACGACTGCGTCGTTTCCTGTCCACCACGGCATCACCGGGAACTCGTATTACGATCGCGAAGCCGACGAGCTGGTCTATATGGAGGATCCAGCCTACCTCCAGCGCGAGACCGTTCTTGCCAACCGGTCGGCAGCTGGCGAGACCGTTGCTGTACTGGTCGCAAAATTGAAGCTCGAAGCCATGGTCGGACGGGGGTGTGACATCTCGGCGAGCGCCCAGCAACCACCCGATTGGCTCGTCGATGCAGTTGGAGAGGCGCCCGGTATCTATTCGGGCGAGGCAAGCGCCTGGCTGTTCGAAGCCGCAGAACACGTCCTCGAGGCACACGACCCGGATCTCCTCTACGTGTCGACGACCGACGTCGTCCCGCACAAGCACGCTCCGGGAGCGCACGAGGCGACCGCGTGGATCGACGCGATCGATGCAGGGATCGGCTCGCTTTCCGCGGGTGCAACGAGACTCGTTGCGACCGCCGATCACGGGATGAACCAGAAATCTACCTGTACCGATCTCGCCGGCCTGCTGGCGAGGGAGGGATATCCGGCGGAGGTCGTCCAGTTGATCCGGGACGAACACACGTATCACCATCAAAACCTCGGCGGGGCGGCGTACGTCTATCTCCACGAGCACGCGGCCGACGACATCGAGTGGCTCGTCGACGCAGCGGGCATCGAGGCCGTCCTCCCGGCCGCGGAAGCAGTCAAGCGCTTTCAGCTCCCGAAATCTCGCATCGGTGATGCAATGGTACTCGCCTCGCCGGAAGGGGTAATCGGGCCTGTCGATGATGGCGTCAGCGCGTCGGTCGATCTCCGCTCACACGGCTCGGTTCACGAACAGACCGTGCCGTATCTCACGACGGAATCCGTTCGTCTCTCGCACAATCTCGAAGCCTTCGACGTGGTGGCGTAGGGGCGGCGATGCTCGACACGTGAAAACGGTTGCCCGGGATCGCGACCGGTTATCGGGGTGTCCAGCCGTCGACCGGGCAAGCACCCACGGATTCGATATGGTCGGGTTGGATACGCATTACTCACCTGACGATCAGGGACGCTGCCACGCCAGTCGCCGAGGATTCTCGCTCGAACGAGCTCACGTACGCTATATACCTACCCAATGATGGCTTCGCCGAGATGATCGGTTTCCGTGGTGAGGCTGCCCGCGAATGGTCGACCGGATCGTTGTGCAAGGCAGTGGTGATCGCAGCGGATCGCAACGCCAGCAAGCTCGTGGTACACGCGACGACACCAGGTCGTGACTCCTGCCATCAGATCGTACTGCGGTCGGGGTTTCCCCGATTGCTCCGTGCCGGACGGCCTGTGTGACCGGCAACCTCCTTCGCCGACCGCGGTCCGCGGCCGGCGCTGCCGCCATCGTTCGAACGCGGCACTCCCGTACTCCGTCACTCGATCAAGGATTGTGTCAATGTCGAGCGTGATTCCCACCAGGTATTCCCTCGGTCATGGGCTCACTGAAAACGGATCACGACCGATCTGAGCGGTCGTCAATATGCTTCGTTCAGGCGACGGGAACGATACCGGACGCCTCAACGGCACCCGGACGCATTCACTCCGGGACCACCGCCGGCCGGAGCGACTCGCGCTCCTCGAGCGCCTTCATCGCGGCCGCCACACCAGTCACGGTAAGGGGGAACTCCTCACCCGCAATGCTGTCGAACGGGTAGTTGTCCAGGTGTCGCTCGACGAAGGAAAGCGCCGTGTCGAGATGTGTCGCATCGTAATTGTGCACCCCGCGGATCGTCAGTTGTTTCGTGATGACGTCGTGGCCATCGAGTTCGAACCGATCGTCGGGATAGAGCGAGCCATGTAACACATACCGACCGCCGATATCCAGCATTGTGACACCCGTCGGAACCACCGACGGCGCACCGGTGACCTCGATGGCGACGTCCGCACCACCGTCACACACGTCGCGGACGGTCTCGACGAGGTCCTTCGCTGTCTCCGGGTTCAGCGTGAGATCCGCCCCGAACTTCGTCGCCAACTCCAGCCGACGCGGATCGAGATCGATGACGATTATCCGGCCGGCGTCGCGTTCGTTTGCCATGGCCGTCGCATAGAGGCCCAACAACCCCGCCCCCTGCACGACGACGTCATCCCCCGGTTCGATGCCGATGGTGTCGAGTCCCGCGGCGACCGTCGCCCCAGCGCACATCAAGGGCGAGGCGATGGACGATGGCAGGTGACCGGGAACCCGGAACACGCACGTGCCCGGTCGGACGTACACGTATTCGCCGAATCCCCCGTTGAAGTGTGGCGGCCGATCGGTCCGCGCGTGGCCATATTTGAAGAGCTCCTCGCACTTCTGGGGTAGTCCCTTCACCCGGCAGAACGAACACCGACCGCAGTTGGCCATGATGGTCCAGACGATGCGATCACCAATCGAGAGTGGCTTGCCCGCCGTGTCTGTCTCGATCGCCTCGCCGAGTTCGACGATCTCGCCGACGATCTCGTGACCGAGGATCGACGGAGTGGGGAACGGACGGCGACCGCGCCAGGAATGAACGTCCGAACCACACACGGTCGCCACGTCGGTCCGGACGAGGATGCCCGTCGGATCGATTGTCTCGGGAAGTGGATACGACGTTTCCGCCAGCTGGCCGGATTCGAGGAGCTCGATCACTCGGCCGGAGTCAGCCCTCATGTTCTCTCCGGAGGGGTCCAAGTCCTTCGATACTGACACGATCGGACGAAAGTGATCCGGGTCACTGGTCACCCCGCAGGAGGCGTTGCTCGATCGACCAGATCACCTGTGGGAGCTCACTGATTGAGGGAACCAAATAGTCAGCTCCCGCATCCCGAAGTGCATCGAAATCATCGTTACCGGACGAATAGAGGCCGACCGTCCAGACGCCCGCGTTGACCCCCTCTTCGATGTCGAGTGTGGTATCTCCCACCTTCACGACGGCATCCGCCCGTTCGACATCGAGCGCTCGCATGCCTTGCTGGATCATCCAGGGCGCCGGCCGACCGGCCTTGACGTTATCCGAATGGGTGACGAAATCAAGATGGATATCGTATTCCTCGCGGAGTTTGGCGTCGAGTGCCTCGGCCGCCGCTTCGGTATATCCCGTGGTGTTCGCGAGGGCCTTTCCATGGCGCTGGAGGGTGTCGATGGTCTCTTTTGCCCCGGTGATCGGTTTCGCCAGCTCCTCCCTGACGATCACTTCTTCCTGGACCGAGCGAAACACCTCCATCATCTCGTCGATGTCCCCTTCGTTCCACTCGCGGTCGTGCTCGTGCTCGAACTGACGGCGGCCCTCCGCGGATTCGAGCAACACGCGAAGGTGATCTCGTTTGTATCGCCCCATCGGCTCCCGGAGCTGTTCCCACGACAGGTCGATGCCCCATTCGCGTAGCGTCTCAGTGAACGCAATGATCGGGGCCTTCACGCCCAATCCATCGTCCTCCGGATACTGATCGCGCAGATCCTGCGGGCCATCCACGAGAGTGCCGGCAAAGTCCAAGACGACGAGCTGTATCGGCCCACGATACGTGCCTGGCATATGAGGCCGAGAACACGATCGCCCGGATTTAAACCGTTCGAAAATGCGGTCGCCACGGGCCACCAGGGCGAATTACCGATGGAGCAGAATGGGATGTATTCACGTCGGAGGACGTCAGTTCGACGATCGTCGGCGAACGGGAGTCGAATTTGTTTCGAATGTCGGTCCCTCGTGTTTCGTTGAAGCTGCACAGGGGGCTGCCTGTTATCAATCTGAGCCCTGGCAGAAATATGCCGCCTCGCCGCTGCGAGCGACTGGTTCGACTCGAGATCATGACGTCCCCGATGTCGATCGGCGTTCCTCGTTCGGCCGATCCGTCGTTCAGGTTCTTATGTCGTTCAATGAGTATATTTGCCTATGAACTTATACAGAGCAAGGGGAATACCTGCGGCTTGCGCCGCAGGATGAATCCGACAACGCGGAATGACTCCACGCTAGGATAGCCAGTCCGAGATTTCACAATCCCTGTTTTAAAGTGGCAGGCAATCGTACGTTTGGGTAGGAATCAGGCTGGGAACGGAGATTCCCACCAGTCCTCCGATGGCGGCCTGTCCGCCCCAAGCAATCAGACAGTAATCGGAACCAGTCAGGTGAACGGTCGGTTCCGATAATGAACCGATGCAGTGCCCGACTGCTGTCCGCCCGAGGAAAGTAACGCCGAGTCCGTTGAAGTCTGCTGGACTCCCACGAGGCAAAACCAACGCTGGGAGTCAGAACACGATGGAGGATAGGAGTACCGGGGGCTTGGCACTCCCAGCAGTCCCACCCGCCACAGGCCGTGAACCCCACGCGGATTCTCACCGTGTCGGGGTTCGGTGGAACTGCAAACCTAACATCTCCAACGCTCAGGATTCCTCCGTGTTTACGCGGAGGAGGATGTCTACTCCGATAGGTCCATTTCACATCAGTCCACGGGAGGTCCTCGAACAGAGGCCCAGTCACAGTCAACGGCACAAGGAGGAGTGACGTGGCTGGCGTATTCCGGACGAACCGACCGTGAGTACTGAAGTCAATGAAATGATGGGCCGAAGCACGGCGACGAGTCGTATGTGAACTGACATGTCACTTCTGCGGATACCAGCGTCGGGCTCCATTACGATCCCGTTCGATTCGGAGAGACACATGATTCGGGGTACCGACGGTTCAATGTCCCCGAATAACGATTCGCATTTGATGATCAAGGTCTAATGGCACAAATCGATCATCGTCAGCAACTTTCCGGCGAATATGTGCTCTCCGCGAATATGCT
The DNA here is from genome assembly GCA_007118975.1 of Halobacteriales archaeon. Taxonomy (GTDB): domain Archaea; phylum Halobacteriota; class Halobacteria; order Halobacteriales; family SKNY01; genus SKNY01. The sequence continues at coordinate 29,508 of SKQO01000061.1, forward strand.
GTATACTCGTCCGGTAGTGTCACCTCGCCAATTCGTTTACCCTCCAACTGATCTTTGAGCGTGGCATAGTTCTCAGGTTCTCGACCCGTGCCCTGTAACACCCTGATGCGGTTGTTTTCATCGACCCTGAGCGGGGCGAATCGACGATCGTCAGCTCTTTTCCGC
>SKQO01000170.1 GCA_007118975.1 Halobacteriales archaeon
TGCATCGTGGATGGGCAGGGCGAGGGGGAAGAACCGCTCTACTGGACGGTAGAACAGGGCGAAATCGAGTGTAACGAACCCGAGGATCAGTTCATGCCCGATCCCATCGAAGGGGACTATGTTTTCATCGACTGGGAGGATCTAGAACCTTCGACGGACGAGTCTATCGTCACGCAGACGGTTCCAGTGACGGGCGGTTCGGAGTATCAGTTCAGCGTGTGGGTTGGATCGGACGAGGTAGATGACGACTACGCACAGTTCGAGGTGCAGTTTCTCGACGACGGCACTCCCCTCGACGACGGAATGATCGACAGCGGTGAGTTCCAGCCCGAAGACCACGAAGAACCCGACCAGTTCGTCGAGACGACGGTCGCCCCGGAGAACGCTGACGAGGCGGTCGTTCGGATCAAACTGGTAAACGGTGGGGATTTCGATCTCGATAGGCCGCTGCTCTGGGCGGACGATGTCCGACTGCAGGAGTTCAGCGACGCCCCGACCGCCTTCGACGTGAGCGGCGTTGAGATGGGCGTCAGCCAGACGCTTTCCCCGGGCTGGACGCTGTTCGACGACGACTTCGGCGAAGACGAAGATGATCGCGGGTTCGACGACGATGCAGAGATCAGCCACTTCGGCGGTGGCGACCTCGGTGGAGGTGTCACCGACAACCCAGCGGGAGAAACAGTCGGGTTCGCAGGAGGTGAGTTACAGGTCAACCCCGATGGCTCGTTCAGTTTGACAAACCCGACACAGACGGGGACGTTCGAGTTCGAGTATCGACTCGAGTACGAGGATGACCACGATGACGCGACCGTCGAGATCGACGTTTTCGATCACGAACTCGTGAATCCGCTGTGTGAGGAGTGGGATAGCAACGCACAGGACCAACCAATCGGGTGGGATGGCGAGGATATATCCTGTCACGATCTCGAAGATCTTCCGTTCACTGACACCGATCACACGGCCGTTGGAGAGCGGTCGTTCACGGACAATTACATCTCGCTGGATGATGAGGTCTACACCGAACAGACCGTCTACGTCATCAGCGGCGAAACGTACACCGTTTCGGGACTGTACGGCACTGACTCGGACGACTACTCCGGGGAGGTCGAATTCGAGTACCTCGATGCGGACGGCGACGTGATTTCCGAGGAGAGCTTCGCCCTCGACGAACTCCAGTCCGAATCGACGACGGATTTCGACCGGTTCACCGAAATCACCGATGCGCCTGACGACGCAAAGCAGGCGACACTTCGCCTGACCGTCGTCCGCCCGAGCGGACACGAGGATCCGGCAGGCGTCTACTTCGACGATCTCTCCATCGAAGCTGGCGATCCGGGCGACGACCCGGTCAACGCCCGCGATGTCGAGACAGAAGTCGGCATCTACCACACGTTCGAGCCGGACGAAACACTGTTCGACGACTGGGGCAACGGAGCCGACGAACTTGGTACGCCCGAAGCGGAACTGGTGAACTTCGGCGGCGGTGACCTCTCGGGCGACGTAACCGAGAACGCACCCGGCGAGGAGGTTTCACTCGCGGGCGGCACCCTCACCGTCGAGGACGACGGCACGTTCAGCCTCGACGAACCGACCGAGACAGGGACATACAGCTTCGAGTACGAGATCGAGAACGAACACGATTCGAGTACCGCGACGGTCGAGTTCTGGGTCCGGGACAGCACCCTGTTAGACGCCGATTGTGATCCCGATTCGTTCGACGCGTGGGATGACGTCTCCCCATCGGGCGGCGGAATCGGCTGTATCGACCCACAGCGATCCGGCGAGGTCGATCCGAACGGCGAACAGAATCCCCCGGTTCCGCCGTACGCCATCGGAGATACGTTCGGCGACGGTGAGGACGCGACCGCCGAGCAGACGGTTCCCGTCCGAGCCGGATTCACGTACGAGCTGGCCGGCTTCGTCGGATCCGAAGCGACACCCGAAGACAGCGACGTCACGCTCGAAGTCGAGTACCTCGATGAGGACGGCGCTGAACTTTCGCTGGACGACGAACACGAGGTCGATCTCGCCGAGATGCGCTCCGAGGAGACGACGGAGTTCGACGCGTTCTCGGATACGACTATCGCTCCGGAGGATGCGACGCATGCAACGGTACGGATATCGGTCAACAACGCGGCCGAGATGGATCTCGGAGGGGACGCGTACGCACGCGCGTACGTTGACGACCTCTCGTTCGAGCAGGCCCTCCTCGCCATCGACGGGACCGTCACCGACGAGACGACGGGCGAGCCAATCGAGGACGCGACCGTCGAACTCGAAGCCAGCGGGGAGACTGTCGAAGACGCCGTGACCGACGCGGACGGCACCTACGAGTTCGAAGAAGTCGATCCGGAGACGACGTACGACCTGGCCGTCGAGGCTGCCGGCTACGAGGACGGCGACGAAACCGTGGTGGTCGAGGGTGTGGATGAAACCCAGGACATCGAACTCGCCGGCAGTGCGTCGGTGAGCGGGACCGTCGAGGACGCGACGCTCGATGGAATCCCAGAAGTCGAGGTCACGGTGGCGGGCGAGCAGGGCGAGTACACGGCAACGACCGACGAGGATGGCGCGTACACCGTCGATGATGTGGCCGGAACCGACGAGGCGTACACGGTGAGCGCCGATCCGGGAAGCTGGAACGACAACTCGACGACCGTGACGGTCGGAGACGGTGCGTCGGCACAGGCGGATCTCACGCTCACGGGACCGAGAACGAACACCGTCGAAGCCCACGACAGGCTCTTCGAACACGCTGGCGACGAGTATCGGATCGGAAACGCGACGGTCGTCATCGAACA
>SKQO01000164.1 GCA_007118975.1 Halobacteriales archaeon
GACGGAGACACGCTTGACCTGGCGGGAGATTGCCCCCCGCTTCTTGTACACTGCCTTATTGGTGATCAGATACGTCGTGTTCTCGCGGTCGACCCACGCCCAGGCAATGATCGCGAGGCCAATGAGAATGAGGCTCAACACGGCCCCGACGATAAACGCAGGAAGGAGGCTGTAGACGTGAGGTTTGCCCTCCCAGATGACCTCCTCGTCTTCCTCGAGCGTCGTCCAGTCGTATGCACTCGCCATATCGATGGTTCGGTCGCCGCAGACTTAGGCGCTAGCGCTCCATTTCCAGGCGTGATTGACGAGTTTCGGCCGTCGTGCGAGTCATTGCAAATGCCAACTGATACGTCAATTTGATGTTGTCTCGACCGCGCCGCATCAGGCGGCGTCGTTGCGAAAGCGTGCGATGAGGTGATTGAAACCCTCGTCATTCTCGAATGGGTTGTAATCGTCATCGGCGCCGACAAGGAGGGTTACGTTCTGCTCGCTATTATCAAGTGCTCTGGCGGCAGCGAGGGCGTAGGCATCTCCCAGTGATAGTGCATAATTGGTCTTCAGCCCAGATACTGCCTCCCACAATTCATCAATGTCGGAGGTGTTCACCCCCATCTCTCGGAGAGCGTCGATGTAGGCGTCAGCCTCATCGACTGAAGTCTTTCGAGCCGCAATGTACCGAAATTCTGCGAGATTGATGGTGGACACGTAGCCATTAATCTTGCCGTCATATATCTGATCGAGCCAGCTCTCGACTTCAGCCGCTCCAGGTTCATCGAATGAGAACGCCAGCAGCGGCTCTGCATCAAATACGACTGTCATTCATCCTGTTCCGACAATCCGTACTTGTCATCGGTGTTTTTCTTCTCGCGCTCTCTCTCCTCGCGGAGTAACTCGGTGGCTGATGGATCGTCATCCTCGGTTTCGGACGCGAGTGTCCCGCGGAGCTCCGATGGGCGTTTCACGGGACGAATCACGACTTCTCCAGCCTCGTTCTCGACGAATCGAACACGACCGGGTGTGCCGATGTGGAGTTTGTCACGGAACTCTTTGGGGATCGTGGCCTGGCCCTTGCTCGTGACGGTGACGGTTGTCCCGTCGTTGGATTCACTCATAAGTAATGTGTTGTGGACCGTATTACTTTAGTTTTTGTATTACCAAACAAAAATGCGGCAAAAGGGACCTCGACCATGAAAACAGGCGGCCTCAAGTGTGATGAATACGCCCCTTGTATTCATCACACCAATATAAACACATTTTAGAGTTGGTAGAAATGCACCCGTTTTCTTGACAGACAATTGCGGGATTTGATCCGTCAACAAATAATGGGAATTGCCAGATTGCAACACGCCGCTTGCTCGCTGACCACATATCCGTCCCAGAGTGCCTGTCAGACACGGAAAATCGGTTCTCCCAGTGGTCACACAGCGTCCTATGGTCAAATGCCGACAACTGTCATCACGAATAAGCAGGGGTAGGCACGGTCACATTCACAAGAAATATAGGTTCAATTCCGAACGGATCCGGCATGAGAAGATCACAGCCGCCGGATGGCGAGGCCGACGTGACGGCCCGCGTGTGGGTAATGTCGGACCTTCAGACCGCAAACGCCAGGGAGGCCGAACGGTGCCTCGGCACCGCGATCGACGATTTCGGGGACTCCCTCGACGAGATGGACCAAGTGTGGTATTTAGGCGATGCCGTGTCCGGGACAGATATCGAGCGGAACCGGGCGGTCGCCGAACGGACGATCGAGCTGCTCGAACCGTTCTCGATCCCCGGTCGGTACGTGATGGGCAACCACGACATCGACCCACCGCGTAAGGCCGACGTTCGGGACATGCCGTTCTACGACCTCGCCAGCGAACATCCGGACTGGCGGACGACGGAATCGGCAGCGGAGTTCTCGTTTACCGACACGGTGGGCGGCCACCGGGTGTTGTTCCTCTCGGACCACGTCGCACCGGACCTGTCGTGGTCTGTTACCCATGGCCGCATTCGGGGTAACGAAGCGGCGTACCCCTACGAGCCTGCCGACTACCGGTCGGCCTTGCAGGCGGCGAATGCCGAGGGGAAGCCGCTGATCATTGCCGGCCATAACGCCTTCCCCGGGGGGAACCGAGGTGCGGACCTGCAGCGGTGGTTCCAGCCACTCCCCGCGGGGACACGCCTGCACCTGTACGGCCACGCCCACATCGGTGATGAACGCCGAATGCCGAGCGAGTCTGGTAGCGACGCATACCGCACCATCTCGTTTATCGATCACTCGCAAGTGCCACAGGTCGACGTTGCCTCGTTGGAAGACCGCCGGGGCGACGTCGTCCGATCGGGACTCTTGGAGCTCTACGATGACGGTGGCTGTGCCATCCATCTCCGGGATCACACCAACGAGCGGTGGCTCCAGACTTGTGCGGTGCACGGCCCACAACGCCCATATGTCGTCACCGTCGGAGACGAGAAATTCAGCCACCAAACCCGACGAGAGCAACTCGCCGCGGTCTTCGAGTATCTGATCGAAGAGCACGGCCTGCCGGATGTGGAATCGCTTCCTTACGAGAGCGAGGAAAACGACTTTGCGGTCGTGGCCGACTTGTCCGCTGCCGGGGCGGATTCGTTACGGCAACCCTGGGAACTCGGGAACGGTTGGTTCCTGGAGGCCGGCGTCGGAAAATCGACTGCTCGTCGAGAACTCGATCGGGCAGCAGGGAGCGCCGATCTCCACGTCGAGTTCGATGGATTGTGGCGGCAGGTCGAACGGTAGGTACCGATCGAGACCTAGTAAGGCCGTGACTGGCCCGGCACTTGCGCCGCTGTCAATGAACCCTCGAGAGATTGGGTGCTTGGCAAGGCTGGAAGTCGCCTGCGAGGGGTGGTGCCAGTCGAACAGAAATATGAGGTCAGGTCCTCGGGAAAGCGCGACTGACGGTTCTCCCGGTCAGAAGTTGCAGCGTCGGCACGGCTGGGTGGAGGCTAACTTCTTGAGGAATTGGTGTTGCCCGAATCGGATGGCCGTCTCGAACGAGTGACGAAGCTGCTGTGGTGAGGTGTCGTGTGAGTTCTGCACCCGGTGCATCCTGCCCACTAACGGATACTGTCGGTCGATGTCCGAGCTACTTCCGCCACCACGCGAGACCCCCGAATGTGGAGGAATCCGAATCTGGGGTGCTCGTCGACTCGGACGAGGGGGAGTCGTCCGGTTCCGGGTCGGGGGCAACCGCTCGCCATCGCTCGATGATCTGACGATACGCTTCCTCACTGATCCGACCATCGGAAAAGGCGTCGGCCGCTGTCGCGATGTCTTGTTCCCGGATTTCATCGCGAGCGAGCACGCGCTCGACGAAGTTCGATACCACCGTGATGGACCTGGCCCCGCCTACGACGGTTCCACCATCCGGCCCCACGAGCGTACCGGCCCACTCGATTGTCTCGCCGTCACCGTCCGACGGCGCCCGTCCAGTATAACTGATGGTTGCATTCGCCGGCTCGGAGAGATCCCACGCCACGTAGATGCTCCCGTTCGCGGCGGCTACCTGTGCTGGCTCCGGGTCAACTGCTTCGACAGTAAGCTCCTCGCCCGGGAAGACCTCCCGGAGAACGGTTCGCCCGGCGGCAAGCTCGGTGGCGACCGTCACGGTCACGCGGGCCCCCGGCGCCAGCACTGATTCGTCGAGCCGTCGTGACGGTGATGGTTGATTGCCACCCGCAACCTCCTCTGTTGAATCCTCCCACATCCTTACTCTGGCATCGCGCGTTGCTAGTACGAGAACCTGCTGAAGCGAGGACGAGCGGTGAATCGTGGCCGGAACTTCGCACCTAAGCCAGAAACGCTTGCAATGGTGTAAAACGCCTCCTCGAAAGATCCCGACCATCCCTTCAGCAAGCCCTGGCTGGTTTCCGACAGCCCAGATCGCGGCGAATGTCTGCAGCCTTAGCACACCTGCCGGAACCCCAAATTCGAGTGGGGAACAGACAGACTCGCAGTCTGTCAGAACTGAGGCTAATCGCCAGAATTACCCCACAAGAGGTGAAGAAAGAGCGGCTGTATGTCGGTTCTGCAGACGAAACAAGGGGGTGTCTGCATCGGTTAGTACTGGCTGGGGGACAACCGCTCCTTTGCCAACTGGTTTCGATCGAGCACTAAATCACGACATCGGTGAACTCCCAATTCGAATCGAGATCAGCCGCCAGCCCTTCTGCATCGATTATCGCCCGGAATCGTTCCGTGACGGACGGTTCGGGCTCGGAGTTTTCGGCCACCGCGTCGGCTCCGTCGAAGTATCGTGGGGCCGACAGGGTGAGAAGATCGTCGACGGCCCCACCGACGGCATCGAGCAAATATCGTGGTCCAGAAATGATCTCCGTGCCATTCCTCGATCGTCACCGCACGGATATCGTCCTCGGCGAGGAACATTTCGAACAACCGAAGCGCCTCCTCCTAATCCGCATACAACGCGTGTTCGAAGGCACCATTGGCCCAGAAAATACGCTGTCTCGCCAGCCGCACGATCGCGTCCGCCACGTCGTACTCGGGATGGCCGATCGCCCAGCCGGGCGCCTGAGATGCCTCGAGGACGACGTCATCGCGCTCCGTGGCAGCGTGGTGACCGCCACCAGAGACTCGAGCAAAAACGTCGGAATGTCCGCAACATCGTTTTCAAGCCGCAGGCGAACGATATAGCGGCCCGCCACGTTTTCGATGACGTGGCTTCCCAGCGGGACGCCCTCCTGTTCGGTCGGTGGATACGCCTCGATTAGCTCCCCGAGGATCGAGACTCCTTCTGCCCGCACTGCACGGTCGAGGCCGATCGCGAGGGGTTCGAAGTAGTCCCAAAAGATGTCGCGAAAATGGTCCGCTCCTGCCGGATTCGAGTTCCCGTTCGAGAGCCGTGGAGTAGACTGCGATTCCTGATGGACTGCCCCGATATCACCCTCTCGCAGGCTCGACATGAAGTCCTCCAGCGTCGGTACGGGTTGGGAGGTAATTGGCGACCAGATGTTATCGGACGGACAGTCGTGGAGGCGACGTGCGCTGAATGTGTCGAACGTCCGACCACATACCTCGCACTCGTAGGACTGGGGTTAATGCACAGCAAATTAGATAATTGCACCGGTTGGGGCTACCGAGTGGAAGCGACTATTCATAAATCGTTATGCCCGCATGCGCGTGTGCCTTATGGTCTACTACGAGTTAGCCGACGAGACTCATATGGGGCCTGTGCCGGGAATCCGCTCGCTTTTTCACGGTCGGGCAAGCGATCGACGTATGGTGCGGGATTGGGGGGTGACCGGCCGGTTGGTGGAACTCCGACCGGACGGGAGCATCCCGCTGTGGGAACTGTTGGCCCTGCCTGGGGACCTGTTCTTCATCGTCGGAATGTTATTCGCCCTCGGATTGACCGAGCTGGTCCGTGGCATCCGTGGCGAATACGGTGAGGGGACGCTCCTCCCGGATAGAGTGGGCGTGCTCGTTGGCGTGGTCTTTGGAGGGTTGGCATTGATTGTATTGCTCGAGGCGGTGGTGGGTGCGTCGCGTCCCCCAACCGACTGGCACGCCATCGATGCGAGCCCATATGGATTCCCCAGCGGTCATACGATGGCGGCAACAATCATGTGGGGAGCCGTGGCGTGGCTGTATCGACCGGAGGCCCTTCCGATACCTGCAGTCGTCGGTGGCGTCGGACTGGTCATATTCGTGGTGGGGCTATCCCGGCTGTTCCTCGGCGTCCACTACGTGCCGGACGTGCTGGCAGCGGTGGTAGTTGGCGTGATGTATCTCGGTATGGTGATCGGCCTCCAGATCGATCGACCGTGGCAAGTATTACTAGTTGCCCTGGCGGTGGCGATCGCAGCAATGGGGGTTGCCATGAACGACCGGGCGATGTTGGGCCTCCTTGGGACGGTCGGGGCAATCGTCGGATGGACGATTATTCAGCATGACGTTGTGGCGAGTCAGGTGCAGACGCTCGGGAAATGACGATCTGGTGAGAAATACAGTTCATTAACATTCTGCGCTCCGCGACGGTCTGAGGATCGTGAACAGGGCAAGTAACCGGAATAAGATCGACTGTGAGCGAGCATTGCGGTATTAAAGGGTGACTGCTAGTCGGCCGTGGAATGGTTGTCGACTGGGACAGAATATTATTACGATGCATCAAACACGCGAATTGTGAATTGTTGTCGGGTCTCGCATAGTCGGCGTTTACGGTCGCTTTCCTTCGAATAAGAGTGTTTGAGCATCCTTAACAAAAGTGTCCGGGTCGAATTAAGCAGATACGAAGCGTCTGACGGCGGTCCGACCCCGACACACAAAACTTATTATAAATCCCCTTGCACCTGACAATACCCGCAGAGGGTGGCAGCCCTGCAGCCGATACCATCGGCGGCAGGCTGTGGGGATGCACGCGGAAGAAAATAACACGATACGAAACATGACACGAAAGAAATCAAGTCCATATCGCGAAAAGGGACGTGCGTTGTTCCTGACCGTGATAATGGTATTATCCGTCGTTGCTATGACGGCCTCGTTGGCGGGGCCTGTGGCAGCGACTAACCATCCAGTTGATGGGGATTACGTCACTTTTGGGCCGACGCAGACGGCAGCTGACGAGCTCCAAGTGACGTTCAATGAAAGTGTACCGCAATTAGATGACGAAAATGTGACAGTGTGGACGTGGGACGGCGATGAGATTGAAGTTAATCCAGGAGACGTGGAATTGTTCGCCAATGACTACGCAGCGAACATTACGCTGGACGAAGATCTAGTTGGTCATGAAGCTTACCTGGAAATCGATGGAGACAATGTCAGCATCGAGTCATCCTCAACCCAGCAAGAGATTGATAGTGGCAATGTGTTGGACGTGATCGAGCCATTCGCAGGCGAACACGTAGCCATACTTACGTCCACTGGTGATACAATCACGATAGATCACCCTGACGGTGAACGTGACCGCGGTGTTGGCGCCAACAGCACTGTTCGCGTGATTGATACTGGTGAGTGGGAAGCCGGTGATACGATTAACGTCACTTCCGACGCACGAGATGGCGAAGTCAGTATTGAACTCCGCAGCCTAGAGTACGATGTTGAGATGGATGAGGATGAGTTCGACGACGACGAAGATATCACGGGTGAGGTCGAATCCGACCGCGTCGAGCGAGACATCATCCTCCGTCTCCTTGAAGACGGTGACGAAGATGAAATTGCAGACGAGAAAACCGCAACCACGGACACAGAAGGTGAATATGAATTCAGCTTCGACCCCGCGGATGAAGGCAATTACACCGTCCAAGTGATCGACGAGGTCACTTGGATCGATGGCGAGAGTGACGAATTCTCTGTCGCCGAAGTGCCCGACCCCGAGGGTGAAGCCTGGTTCGACGATGTTGAGAACGTCGCTGAAGGTGACGTGATGGAGATCCCACTCGAGTTCGAGGACTCCGAGGACCTGGACAACGTGAGCGTCCTCATCGACGAGGATGACTACGAGGCCAACATAACCCTCGAATTCGACGGATTCGAAGATGATGAGGTGACCCTCTTCTGGGACACCTACCGAGCCGGTAACGCCACCGGCGAACGTACTGGATTTGGCGTGAACGGTAGCCCCGTCTTTGCGACCGATGATGGTGCTAACGTTACGCCGGTCCTGAACGACGAAACGAACATCAGTTCGGACTTCCGCCTGAACCCAGCCGGCTACACGTTCTCGCTCTATGAGGACGGTAACTTCGACACGCGTGTTGACTCGGCTAGTGCTGCCGTCGAAGAACGAAGCACTGGTAGTGCGGACACCGGCACGGCTCCGATCGAGCCAGCCCCGAATGGCACGTCTACCATTGCCGACGCGGATGACTTCTTCGACAAGATAGTCGAGAATACGACCGGAACTGACACGATCGCCGAAGAAGACTGGCTGGTCATCGCACAGGAAGTCTCCGGGCTCGGTGCTGACTTCGATCAGCTCGAGCGCGCGGACGGCCTGAACGCGACCCTCAGCGACGACAACCTCAACGGGTGGGGTGAAGGAACCTTCAGCGACGAGGCTGGCTTGGAGGTCCTCTTTGAGGCCCTCGATGAACCCGCCTACGCCGACCCCGAGGACTTCAACGAATCTGAAGGGTACTGGAGCTACAACGCATCGTCCGGTTACCTGTTGCTAGCGGTACAGGCTGACGAGGACGATGAACTCGAAGAAGACGATGTCATCGAATGGGAGTACTCCTTCACGGTAACGGAGGACAACGCCTACATCGATGATGAGGACGATGAGGAAGAAGCGAGCGCGCAATACGAGGTAACCTGGCGAAGTGTCTGGTTGGATGTCGTTGAGGAACCCTACCAGGTGACCCCGGACGAGAATGCGACGTTCGCCGGTGATTCGACGATCGCTCCCGGTAGTGAGATCGAACTGGAGATCGACATGCCCGGCGTCTTCCTGGACGTTGAGGATGTGAACATCTCCGAGGATCGCACCTGGGAGCACGTCGGTAACTACAGCGACCGTGAAGTCGGTGACGAGATCGAGATCACGGTCAACTGGTACGACGACTCCGAAACCTACGACGGTATCTTCAGCGATACTGCCGAGGCTGACACCGCAACCGGTGAGCAGCAGATGCGGAACCTCCTTGACCAGATCAAGGAGCTCCTCGATGTCGAAGAGGATGACGAAATCGTCCCGGCTCTCGAAGAAGCTCTAGAGGCCGAGGATCCTGAGCTCCAGGAAGAGCTAGAGGAACTCCAGGCTGAACTCGCGATGCTCCAAGGTGAGCTCGCCCAGGCTGAGGAACGCGCTGAGGGCGCCGAAGCCCAAATCGAGTTCCTTGAAGAGGAAATCCAAACCCTCGAAGAGCAGAACGAGCAGCTCGAACAAGACAACGAGGAACTGCAGGCCTTCTACGATGAGGCCAACGCAATCCTCGATGCGTTCGACATCGCTGACCTCGACGAGCTAACGGCGGCCCTCGAGGAACTCGAGGAACTGCGCGTGTTCGAGGAGAACGTGCAGAACATCATGGACGCGCATGATATCGACGACCTCGAAGAGCTCAACGAGCGGCTCGCTGAGGCTCAGCCCGGCTTCGGTGTGATCTTCGGACTGCTGGCCATCCTGGCTGGCGGTGCGATGGTTGCCCGACGTCGGCTCGACAACTAACTACCGGTCCTAACGGATCGGCCCTTTCTTTCTCGCTTCAACTCGCCCAGCGACAGCTATCGACATTCGCAGCATCCAGCTACAACACTACATACATCATCCGGCACAATGTGCAACGCCGATGCATCCCTCACGACAAGCGTGGCATCTTCAAGATTCATTCTCCGCCCGCATAGAGCCACCAATCACGAGGACGACGACGCGACCAACTGTGGCTGTTCGCCTGCTAGTTCGGGCCTCACCGGATATCCCAGAGTTTCGAGCACATCAGCCTGTGAGCGTACGTGGGCAGTCAACTCCGGAATCGTCACCGCTCCACCCGTGAACGCAAGAAACGGCATGAGTTGATCTGCCGTGTGGGCATCCACCGCAGCACCGGATTCGAGAGACCCGTTGAGTTCGTCAAGCGCCTGGGCGGCCACGTCCTCCGAGGGAACACCTGGTTCCCCGAGTGCACCGACGCCAATGATTCCCTCTGGGGAGTTCACCGCAACCGCCACCGCAGACCCCGGGGAGTCAGTGACCCCATACGTTACCCGACGCTCGACAACCGGAATATCGCGGGCTGCCAACCCGTCGACCACCGTCTTTGCCTGCCGTTCCGCGACGGAGGCCTCGGCGAGGTGCTCCGACGCAAGCGACGCGACCCGTGCGCCGGTCACTCGAGACCGTTCCGGTAGCCTAAGTGGCTCCCATTCACTGGGCGCGAGACGAAGCGTTATCCGGCCACCCCCAACCGGGTAGAACCCGTATCGATCGACGTCGATCGACGCCTGCAGGCCGAACTGACGTAACAGCGGGAGCTTTGCGAGTCGGTAATATCCCGTCGTCGGGGCCCATTTTACGTCGGTCCCGCCACTGACAGTAACCTCGAGCGGCCGTTTAATGACCAACGCGAGAGGGAGGACGGCATCACAGACCAGCCACACACTCCCTGCAGTCCCGACATCGATCTCGTAGGAACCACTCCCGATCGAGGATGGACGAAAGGTGAGTTCCGTGGTGCTCACCGCAGTACTCGAGATCTCTGCCGCACAGATCTCGGCCAGCAACTCGACGACGGCCAGATGCTGCGGGCGGAGCCCCGGTTCGGGACGGTCGCCACGAATGCTCGAAATGGTGACTGGGGTGCCCGTCATGGTGGATATCGTGACCCCTGTCCGGAGGAGTTGGCCCCCGCCCGAGGACCCATCGATTTCGATCATTTGGTTTCACATCCTTTGCGGTCATCTCACTAACAGCTATCGCCACTCCGGGGATGTCCAGTACCACGCCCACCCGGCAGGGTCACCACAGAAGGCTTATTCCCCCGTTCCGATTACGGGTACATTAACCGAGTAAGAAGAGCCGATGTATCCGGGGGAGAATCGATCCACTCGAACGCTTCGTCGCACGATCCTCGTGCTCGCAATCAGTCTTACGGCTCTCGTTCTCCTGGCTGACGTCGTGCACGCTGCCTCCCAGGCCGACGCCGAGCCGATCCCCGGGTTCGGCGCAATCATCGCCATTACTGCGATCGTGGTTGCCGCGATTATCGCCCTCCGAAAACGTCGCCAGTACACCGACGCCTGATCACCGCGCGAGGGAGACCCGGTGGATCGTTTCGTATTCGGGCCCGTCCGGCCCCAGCGTACTCTCTTTCACTCTGACGTCATCGACTCGCATCTCGCCGACCGTTGGATCCCGTTCGCTGACGAGCTGTTGAATGTGTTCTTTGTCCTCGGCATGTTCCATTCGCGCCAGTGTCACGTGCGGGGTGAACTCGTGTGACTCCGGCTCGACGCCGACGGCGACTGTTGCCGCCTCGATTGCTTCGTGGAGATCGGTCAGCTCGGTCGCCCCGTCGCGGACGCCGATCCAGATTACCGAGATATAATCGAACGACGGGAAGACACCGATCCCGCCGATCGACGCCTGAAACGATCCCACGCCGGCGGTATCCACTCCTTGTTCGACTGCCTCGATGACGTCATCGACTGCCGGCTCCTCGACATCACCCAGGAACTTGACCGTGACGTGTGCCTGCGATGGCTCGACCGGACGAATGCCCGCACGGTTTGTAAACGGTTTTTGGACCTCGGCGAACGCGTCTGTCAACCCAGCGGGCAGATCAACGCTCACGAACAGACGACGACTCGCCATCACTGACCCTTTTCCCCCGGTACGTGTTTCAAACTGTCGTCGGCTCCGGAGGCCTTAACAGCACAGCGGGCCTTACCATCGTCAATGAGCGACGAGGAGGAACACGACTTCTCGACGGGGCAGGGGTACGAGGAGCCTCACGAGGGGTTCGACCTCGAGCCGCCGGAACTCACCGTTGGCCCGGAAGAAGTCGATCCGGTCGACTCGCGCGTCATCACCGACCTCCTCGACGAGCGGCAGATTCCCGCATCGCAGGTGGATGGTGAAACACTCCTCGACGTCGGACTGGAATACATTCGGATCAAGCGCTACGAGGAGGCGGTCGATGCGCTCGAGCGCGTGATTCGGTTCGGTGATGACGAGAGCCTCCTCGTGCAGGAGGCGTACGCGAACAAGGGGGCCGCACACGCAGAGCTCGAGGAGTGGGACGCGGCGATCGGTGCCTACGAGTCGGCCCTGCGTATCGACGACCGAAGCGAGCACGCCGCTGTTGCCGAGACCAACCTCGCCTATGCACTCTGGGAGTCCGGCCAGCACGACCGGGCACTCGAGCACGCAGAACGGGCCGTCGAACTCGACGATCGGCTCCCGCAGGCATGGTACAACCGCGGGTTCTTCCTGCTGGAACGAGGCCTGGCCGAGGACGCACTGTTCTGTCTGGAGAATGCCGAACGGCTCGGGATGCACGGGCCGGACATTCACGAGGAAAAGGCAAACGCCCTCGAGGAGCTCGACGAATACGACGAGGCGGCAGAGGAACGAGACCGCGCCGAAGAACTCGCCGAGCAAGGCCAGGAGGCGCTTCGTGAATAACCGAGCGTGTACACGTGACATCGAACCCGTATCCGCATGATTCTCAGGGAACGTGAGACGCCGAAGGGACTCCTGGTTTCGGTCTGTGATAGCGATACGCTCGGCCACACGTTCGAAGAGGGGGACATCAGTCTCACCGTGACCGAGAAGTTCTACGGTGACGATCGGGCGGAGGCGGCGGCCGTGGTCGAGAGCCTCGAACGGGCGACCGTTGCAAATCTAGTCGGCGTCGAATCCGTGGAGCTGGCCATCGAGCACGGGTTCGTCGAGGAGGCGAACGTCCTCGAGATCGACGGGACGTTGCACGCCCAGATGCTCCGCATGGATTGAACCGGTGCCGAACGCGAGGGATCTGCTGGGAGGATTACGCTATACGACTGTTCGATCGGCCGACTTTCGGAACTCGCCCATCACTCGAACCGCCATACCCATCACTGGAGTCGCAACGGTGCTCGTAACGAGCCGGGAGTCACTGTTTCCAGGTTGCCACCACTCACTTCCCGCTAGAGCGCGAAGGGCACCCGATGGCACCCGACAACACCGACGAAGAAAACGAGCCGGATCAAGAAAAGATCGAACGCGCCCGCGAGATTGCGAGGGAACACGAGGAGAACGCCCGAGAGCGGACGGAATCGGCGGAACGAGTCCGTGAAGCCGAAGAAGAGGCGAATCCAGACGACCACCGGGACGACGGCCCACCAGCGGAATAAGGGATTCCATCCGTAGCAGGGGGCCGCCGAGGGTGACGTGTATCACCCCGGCCGTTGTTCCGCCGGTACTGGCGGTTCGTCCTGTTCGACCAACTCGAACAGTTCCGGCCAATCCTCGTCGGGGGCAGCTGGTCTCTGAGGTCCTCGATGACGCCCTCCTAAACGGCGTCGGCTGTCACGTCTATGACCACCCGTGCGTGGTGGACAGCATCGGCTGTCTCTTCCGCCGATTGATACCCGCCGTCATCGACGATCCGCTCGACGAACTGATCCCAGTCGAACGGCTCGACGGTATCGGCCGATCTCGTCAGGGAGTTGCGCCGCGATATTTTCCGCCAGTCCCGGATCGATTCGGTGGCTCAGCGTTTCCAGCGTGATCCGCGTCACGCGCACGGCGTCTTCGCGACTGGCGAGCTGTGCACGGTTCTGTACGTCGCCGAGGTAATGGTCATACTCCATTGGAGCACATCGGATTACGGCTATGCTTCATAGTGGTTGGTTCACCCAACATGACCTGTCGTCGGTCCCGACTGCGGGCGGGACAAGAACCAAGCGCGTCGGCCGCTTTGGATCTCGTATGGCAGAGATCGGACTCGCGGAACGGGAGTGTGTTGCGTGTACGAGCGACGACGAACCGCTGGAGGGCGAGGAGATCACCGAACTGTACGAACAACTCGACACCGACGTCTGGACAGTCGTCGACGAACACCACCTCGAAGGGGACTACGAGTTCGAAGACTTCCGCGACGCGCTCGAGTTCACCAAGGAGATCGGCGAACTCGCCGAAGCGGAGTGGCACCACCCGGATATCCACCTGAGCTGGGGATCGGTCCGCGTGGAGATGTGGACGCACAAGATCGACGGGTTGTTCGAGACCGATTTCGTCATGGCCGCCCGGATGGACCGCATTTACGAGAGCTATCGACCGGACGACGAGTAATCGACGCGAGCCCACCTCGGCAGTGTCGTACCCGAGCCACAAACTGTTCACACACCGACCGGTGCGACATACAACGCGATGTAGAGCTGGCCGAATCCCGCGAGGATGAGCACCAGCCCCGCCAGCTGCTGGAGGCGGCGGGAGTGTCCCCCGAGGAGGTTCAACCCCAGGTCGGCGCCGACCCCGGCGGCGAGTGTCGCGGCGACCATGAGTACGGCAATGACGCTGACGTACACGCCGAGCAACACCAGTGCACCGGTCGGTTCGGTGGCAGCCGCACGGGCGATGACGCCCGCGAACACGGGCAGCACACATCCCACGGCGGCGATGGCATACCCTGCTCCGAAGAGTCCGAATCCGAGGGGACCTTGCGGCCGTGCCGGCAGCTCGATCGATATCGACGTACCGTACCCAGCGACGAGCATCACGCCGAATCCCACCAGCAACACCCCCACCAGCGGTTCGACGACCGGAACCGCCGCCAGGACTGTTTCGGCCGCCATGACCGACAGGACAACCACCGTCCCGAGCGCGATCAGTGCTCCCGTCCCGGCAACGAGCCCCCAGAGCGCGAGGCGACCGAGGAGCGCCTCCTCCGTGCGCTGCATGGCGTAGGCCAGGTAGCCCGGCAACAGAGCATACGCACAGGGCGCAAAGAAGGTAGCCAGACCCGCGGTCACGGCGATCGAGACCTCGAAGGCGAGGCTCATTCAGGCAGGTTTGAGCGGACAGCTTCGACGATCTCGGATTCGGTTTTGCTCCCCGTATCCTGCCAGTGGACGCGACCATCGGCGTCGAACAGCACGCCAGTCGGAGTCGCCAGACTGTAATGAATCACGAGCTGGCGTGTTTCGTCCCTGACAATCTGCCAGTTTCCATCGTACACGTCCCACCACTCCGCGACCGTCGTGTCATCGACGGCTGACTCACTTTCGGGAGTCACAGAAACGAATGCCACCTCGTCGCTAAGACGATCGTGCGCAGCTCTCAGCTCCGGCATTTGCCGCTGACAACTCCGACATGTGGTCGCGAAAATGTCAAGAAACGTCGGGCGGTCGGGTATCGGCACCTTCAGGGTCCCCCCGGTGCTTCCGGTGGCCTCGATGCCGGCCAGCGCGACAGCCTCCTGGGTTCGATCCGGCTGGTCATCGCCGGATAATCCAAGTGCCCCGATGGCACCGCCGCCGAGGACCGCAGCACCGGCGATTCCAGCGATGAGGTCCCGGCGACGCATTTCAGCCCACCACGCCCTGGACGTCCTCGATGATGTCCGCTGGCGGCGTTTCGAGGATCTGGTAATACGCTCGCTCGGTGATCCCCCGCTCGTTCACGAGGAACATGATATAGTAGTGAAGCGGGCTATCCGCGTGGTGGTGATCGTGGTCATCGTCGTCACCGTGGTCGTGGTGGCCCGGGTCACCCAACGTCGCCGGCACGCCCAGTTCGCCGTCGATCCATCCGATGGCCTCCTCCGGGGTCGAGGGGCGCAAAAATCGGAAATTCCCGGCATCGAGATCGACCTCGAAACGCTCGCCGTATTCACGGAGTGCTGCTGCGTCGTCGGTGTCCGGATCGAACGTCATCGCGAGGAGATCCAGGTCGTCCTCGTAGCCCTCCTCGAAGGCATCCTCCTGGACGACTTGCAAGAGACGAACCAGCGTCCCGCATTGTTCCTCACAGGAGGTGTAAATGAACGTCATGAGGAAGCTGCGTTCTCCCTCGATGTCCGCCGATCGGACCTCCTCGTCGGCGAGTGGGTCCTGCACGGCGAACGACGGGAACGGGTCGCCGTGAATCGGGTGTGACGGCTGCCAGTCGGTTCGATCGGGAGGACGGAGATGGGTATTGCTGTCCCCGAGTCCCGGGACACGCTCGACGCAGCCCGCAATAGCGGCCGCGCCGACCGCGCCGAGATACGTGCGTCGATGCATAGTCGGGTTAGCCCTCCTCGAGTTTCGGCCGCCCGGGAAGCCACTTCTCGGGCCAGACGGCCCAGAGAATGATTGCCGAAATCGTGACGGTTCCCAGGGCGATCATCTGCCATACACTCATGTCCAGGCCAATGAAAGCTGCCACGGTTCGCGACTGTACGATGAACGGGATGCTGACCGCGATGAGGACGAGCAATGCGCCCGGTGAGATCCGCATTAGGCGACCACCTCACCCAGTCCAATGCTAATGGCCCGACCACTTTCGACAACGAGCGGATAGGGCGAACCGCCGGGGCCCAACAACCCGCCGCGGTCGATAATCGCGCCGATCGGAAGCGCGTATGTTAGTACAACCAGCAGCACTGCGATCACAAGCCAGAGCTTCAAGTTATCCAGGATCAGCGGGCCGTCTTCGGCCCCTGACAGGGCTTCGGCGTAGGCGTTCTCCGGGATCGATGTCAGATCCTTGCCCCCCGTAAGCGAGACGAACACGTTACCGAGGAACAGTACGGCCGAGAGGAACAAGAGGCTGCCGCCGATGACGACGCCGGCGTCGAGTTCCGCCATGGTTCCGAACGCTGGCGTGAAATCGAAGTTCTCGTACTGGGGTTCCGCGGTCCGGCGGGGGACACCGCTCAGTCCGCCACGGTGCATCGCGTTCGACATCAGCGTCATCCCCACGAACCAGGTCACCACCTGGGCCAGCCCCACGGACCGACTCCAGATGGGTTTCCCGGTAATTTGTGGAAGCAGCCAGTACGTGACCGCCATGAACGTCAGCGCGACTGCCGTCCCCACGGTGAGGTGGAAGTGGCCGACAATCCAGAACGTGTTGTGGACCAGATAATTAATATTCATCCCGGCGTTGACCATGCCGGAAAAACCCGCCGCAGCGAACATCAGGCCTGCCAGGGCCATTCCCGTGAACACGGGATCTCGCCACGGGAGCGCCCCCAGCCAGCCGAGGTATCCCGTCCCACCCCGCTGGCGTGCGCCATGTTCGACACTCGCGACGACGGTAAAGGCGGTCAGCAGGCTTGGTAATAGCAAGAACATCGTATTGGTCATCGCGATGAACTTGAAGCCCTCCGCGATGCCCGGATCGAGATACTGGTGGTGGATGCCCGTCGGCGTGGAAAGCAAGAGAAAGAGGACGAACACCACCCGCGCAAGCGGATCGCTGAACAGCTTCCCACCGGCTACCTTCGGTAGTAACACGTACCAGAGCATGTAGGTCGGCATGAGCCAGAAGTAGACGACCGGGTGACCGAAGTACCAGAAGAGCGTCCGAGTCAAGAGCGGATTCACCTGCTCAAGCAGTCCGAGCGACCACGGTAGCAGGAACACGACGACAGCGATCGCGACCCCGAGACTCGACAAATACCAGAACAACGTGGTAGTGAGCACCATGAACGTTGGAAGCGGGATACGTTCGTCCGGATTCTCCCGACGCCATGCGAGATAGGTCCAGATCCAGTCGGCACCGGCAAGCCAGGTACCAATGATGAACAGCGCCAGGCCGAGGTAGAACAATGGATGGGCCTGCAACGGGGCGTAGAACGTGAACAGCACCCCTGCGCTCATATCGATACCGTCGATTAATCCGCCGAACATCGGAATGGCCGCGAGCGCAGTCCCACCCACCATCAAACCGTACCACGCCCACGTGAAACGTACGTCGACAACGCCCCGATCGAGGCTGGTGGTGAGCCCCCACGTAAACACCCCTGCCAGGAAGAAGATAGTGAAGGTCAGGGCCAGAAGGACGCCGTGAATCGTGAGAATGTGATAGTAGTCAGCCGAGTCGACCAGTCGATGCACGTCGGTCCGGTGGAGTACCTGAAGGAGCCCGAACAGTGCCCCAATCCCGAGTGCGATGAAGGCGGTAAAGAACGTCGACCGGATCACGCGGGCCTCAGCCGGAAATCGTTCGATGTACGTCGTCATTCGTCAGCCTCCAGCGTAAATTCGTCCTCGGGAACCACGTGGAACTCGCCCTCCATGTCGTGATGGCCTCCCCCGCAAAACTCGTTACAGACGATCCCGTACTCCTGTGGGTCGCCGACTTCTACCGTCATCGACGCGACTTCACCCGGGATCACCATCGTGTTCGCGTTGGTGCCGGGGATACTGAAGCTGTGAATCACGTCCGGCGACGTGACGTAGAAGGTTACTTGGCTGTGCTCGGGGACTTCGATCGGTTCGAACGTTCCAGGATCGAAGAAGAACTGTCCTGCCACCACATACACCTCGTACTCGTTCTCCCCGACTTCCTCAACGCGAGGGTCGGCGAACCGGTCGTCCTCGTCGAGGGCATCGGGATCGATGACCCCCTCTGCGTCATCGACCATCGCGATCCCGGCCCCAACGGCCCCATATGTCACTGACCCGATAAACAGGACGATCAGCACCAGCGACGCCGCGAGCCAGAGTTTTTCGTACGCGTGGATATTCATATGACCACCCCAACAACCGTGAGGTCACGGCCGAGGAACTCGATGAAATAGACGAACAGCCAGAGCAGCAGTAACACCAGGAAATATAGCGCGATCAGCACCAACGTCCCGACTGGATTGTACTCGTCGTGGCCAATCTCTCGATGTAACTCCTCCGTCATTAGGATGTGCCAAACGTTGGGTCTTTAAATACGTACTGCCGATTCCTGCCGACCGGGGAACGGGTCAACCTTTTTCAAGTGCCGGGCCGATTTCTCTGGGAAATGACGCTCAAGGATATCGAACCCCGGTGGGTGATCCTAATCGGCATGCTGGCAGTCCTACCCATTGCTGTGTATGGAGCGGGGCGATCTGGAATGGCCGCCGCGTTTGCCTTCGTCAACCTCATCCTCGTGATCGTCGCCCTATACGTGGCCATGGGGCCCGTGGCGGGTGGACACGATCACACCGGCGCGTGATCGAATCGACGGGTGGGGTGAACGTGGCTCGACGATGAACGAGGGTTGTTCGCTCTGTGGATTGCCGCTCCCGGAGCCACCAGTCTGTGCCGAGGGTGTCGATGGGGAGTACTGCTGTGTGGGGTGTCTATCGATCCAGCGGACGCTCGGTGATCTCGGAGATGTCGACGAGGCGGCCGTCCGAACCCGCGTCCAGAACGACGATGTCCGTGACGTACCGGACAGCGCGGACACCACGTTCTTGGCCGCGTCAGGCATGCGGTGTACGACGTGCGAAGCGTTTCTCGAGATACGGGGCGAGCGGTTACCCGGCGTCTACGCGGTCGACGCGAGTTATCCGACCGACACACTCCGCGTCCAGTACGATTCCGAGGCGACCGACCCTGCTACACTCTGTGGCCGCCTTACCGGCCACGGGTACGACGTCTCACCGCGAGCGGAGGCGACGGCCGATGACGAACCCGCGGGGCACGTCGCTCGCTTCCTGCTCGGCGGCGGCTTTTTCGGCATGATGGTGATGGTCTGGTACGTGCTGTTCCTCTACCCGACGTATTTCGGGTGGGAGCCGGTCGTGTCGCTCGACGGCTGGGCCGGCTACTATATCGTCGCGAACATCTGGCTGTTTACCAGCGTGGTGTTGTTTTACACTGGATGGCCGATCCTCCAGGGAGCCCTGGTCAGCCTCCGTGCGCGGGCCCCGAACATGGACCTGCTGATCGCGCTGGCGGCACTCAGCGCGTACGCGTACAGTTCCGCGGCGATGCTCCTCGGTCGGACAGACCTGTACTTCGACGTGAGTGTTGCCATCGTGTTGGTCGTCACTGCGGGGAGCTATCTCGAAGGCCGGTTCAAACGCCGCGCCGTGGGCGAGCTCGCCACCTCGGTTCCCGGTCCGTCCGAGGACGTCCGATTGGGCGACGGGAGTGTCGTCGATCGCTCCGAGCTGGAGCCGGGAGATCGCGTCCTGGTCCCGGTCGGCGAACGAATCCCGGTGGATCTCGAACTCGTGGACGGACCGGCGGCCATCGACGAATCGTTGATTACGGGAGAGGCGATGCCGGTCACCTACCGGGCCGGCGAGCGAGTTCCTGGCGGTGCCATCGTGACCGACCAGCCCGTCGAGGGTGTCGTCCTGGAGGGTGGGATCTCCACGGGCGAACAGGTACTCCAGCTACTCTGGTCGATCCAGAGCGATCAACATGGTGTACAGCGGCTGGCGGACAAGCTCGCGACGATCTTCGTCCCCCTCGTTATCGTTCTCGCGCTTCTCGTTGGAACACTGTCACTTCTCGGCGGGAGCGGCCTCGCGCCGGCACTGTTGCTTTCGTTGACGGTCCTCATTGTCACGTGCCCGTGTGCCTTGGGCCTTGCAACGCCACTCGCCATGGCCGCGGGTGTGCGAGACGCAATGGAGCGTGGCATCGTGATCGCGTCGACGGCGCTCTTCGAGACGGCGCCAGCGGTCGACATCGTCGTGCTCGATAAGACCGGCACGATCACGGACGCGAGCCTGACTGTCCGTGACGTCGTCGCCGAGAAACCAGACCGGGTTCTCACGGCCGCTGCGGCGCTTGAACGGGTAAGCACACACCCGGTTGCGGAGGCGATCACTGGCGTCGCGGACGGCGGCGATGAGTCCATCCGGACTGACGGGGGGCGGGTGGCCGAACGGACCCGGGCGCTCGAACGCGGCGTTCAGGGAACAGTGGACGGGACACTCGTCACCGTCGGGCATCCGTCGGAATGTGAACGAGCCGGTATTGCGCTCGATCGCTCGCACGAGGAGCGGGTGCATGCGGCCCGGGCAGCAGGAGATATTCCCGTCGTAGTCGGCTGGGACGGGATGAGCAGGGGCGTCATCGTCGTCGGCGAAAGATCTCGGCCGGGGTGGCAGGAGGCGATCGACGAACTCGGTGCCGACCACGAGGTTGTCGTGCTGACGGGAGACACGGGGCGAGGCGGCGAGCAGCTTCGAGATGTCCCCGGTATCGACGAGGTATTCACCGGAATTCCCCCCGCCGCGAAGGCGGAAACGGTCCGTCGGTTCCAGCAACGCGGAACGGTAGCGATGGTCGGGGACGGCACAAACGATGCGCCCGCCCTTGCAGCAGCCGACGTCGGCATCGCGATGGGCTCGGGGACGGCGATCGCTGCCGACGCCGCCGACGCGATCATCCTGGGGGACGACCTCCGCGAGGTTCCCGCCATGTTCCGTCTGGTGCGGGCGGCCAACGGGCGGCTCAAGCAGAACCTCGGCTGGGCGTTCGTCTACAATGGGATCGCGATCCCGCTGGCGGTGCTCGGGCTGTTGAACCCACTGTTTGCCGCCATCGCCATGGCGACATCGAGCCTGCTGGTCGTGAGCAACTCCGCACGCAGCGTACTCGACGAAAGGCGGTAAATCGAAGGAGTGTTTGTCGTTCGGAGCCTGTTTCCACCAATGGGTATTCAGTCCGCGGCACCGCTTGACGTCGAGGCGATCCGGGAGGAGTTCCCGATCCTCGAGCGCGAGGTGGCGGCGGAAACCCCGCTCGTGTATCTGGATAACGCCGCGACGACACAGACGCCCCGACCGGTCCTCGACGCCATGGATCGGTACTACCGCGAGTACAACGCCAACGTCCACCGGGGACTCCACACCCTGAGCCAGGAGGCGTCGGTCGCCTACGAGGACGCACACGATCGCCTGGCCGCGTTCGTCGGTGCGAGCGGCGGTCGCGAGGAGCTACTGTTTACGAAAAACACCACCGAGAGCCTCAATCTCGTCGCCCAGGCCCACGGTCTCAACGAACTCGGGCCCGACGATGCGATCGTCACCACCGAGATGGAACACCACTCGTCGCTAGTTACCTGGCAGCAGGTCGCCCGCCGAACCGGGGCCGAGGTTCGATATATCGGCTTCACCGACGAGGGGTACCTCGACATGACGGACGCGGAGGAGCTCATCGACGAGGACGCAGCAGTCGTCAGTGTCGTCCACGTGTCGAACACGTTCGGTACCGTCAACCCCGTGGCACGACTCGGCGAGCTCGCCCACGAGCAGGACGCACTGTTCGTGGTCGACGGGGCGCAAGCTGTCCCGAACATGCCCGTCGACGTCGAGGCCATCGATGCCGATTGTTATGCCTTCTCCGGGCACAAGATGGCGGGCCCCACGGGCATCGGCTGTCTCTACGGAAAACGGCAAGTCCTCGCGGAGATGGAACCATTTCTCTACGGCGGCGAGATGATTCGATCGGTGAGTTTCGAGGAATCGTCCTGGAACGACTTGCCCTGGAAATACGAGGCTGGAACACCGCCAATTGCAGAGGGGATCGGCCTGGCTGCCGCCGCAGACTACATCGATGACATCGGTCGCGAACAGATCGAACGCCACGAGGATTGGCTCGTCGAATACGCCCTGGACCGGCTGGCCGAACTCGACGGGATCACCATCCATGGGCCGCGGGATCCCGCCGATCGAGCGGGACTCGTCGCGTTCACGATGGACGATATTCACGCCCACGACATCGCGGAAATCACGAACGCGCATGGCGTGGCGATCCGCGCGGGTCACCACTGCACCCAGCCCCTGCACGAGCGCCTCGGCATCGCGGCCACCTCCCGCGCATCCTTTTATTGTTATAATACCCGGGGAGAAATCGACGTCCTGATCGAGGCCCTTCTCGATACGCAAGAACTTTTCTCCTAGGTCGACCGACGCACGTCAGACAAAAGGAGGCATGGGATGCCGGGTGTGGAGCACTTATATGTACGCGTCCGATACGCCTCCGCCACTCAATGGCAGCGGACAGACGCGGCGGCTTCAAAGACGTCCGAGAAGAGGCGGACGGCAACCCGATGTTGAGCCTGTTCAAGTACGCATTCCCCTACTGGAAGGCAATGACGGTTGGCATTATTGCCTCCCTCGCCGAGCGATCGCTCCACCTGTTTCCCCCGCTCCTGATCGCCGCGGCCATCGACCGCGTGATCCAGGCGCCGTCGCCCCCGGCGACGCTGGCATCGCTCGGACTGGTGACCTCGCAGGAAATTCCAGCCGAAGCGGCCGACCAGCGGCTTGCATTACTTCACCAGCTGGTCATACTGGGTATCCTCGCGTACGTTGGGTATTCGGTCGGTCACTTTGCCTCCAGGTTTTACTTCCAGCGGATGGCCCAGCGGATCCAGCACGATCTGCGCCACGAGACCTACGACCACATGCAGCGGTTGTCGATGGACTTCTACAACAACCACGAAACCGGCGGCATGATGGCGATTCTGAACGACGACATCAACCGGTTGGAGAACTTCTTCAACACGGAAATTCGCCAGATCATCCGGGCGATTGTCATTTTCGGCATTGTCGCGGTGTATCTCGCCATCGAGGCGCCGATGTTCCTCCCGTTGATCCTCCTCCCGATGATCGGAGTGGCGCTTGCGACGTTCAAGTTCATGGGCTGGATCGAGCCGAAGTACAAACGGATCCGTGAGCTCGTCGCGGAACTGAACACCCAGCTGGCGAACAACCTCGGCGGTGCCGAGATTATCAAAACGTTCGACCGCTATCCCGAGGAATCCGAGCGCGTCGACGAGCGGAGTGCGGCCTATCGCGACGAGAAGATCCTCGCGATCCTTTACCGGCGTGGCTTTTTCGCCTCGCTACAGCTCCTGATCGGGCTGATGTTCGTGACGGTGCTGTTTTTCGGTGGACATGCGGTCATCGCCGGGACCCTGACGGCGGGGACACTGGTGGTCGTGTTCATGTACCTCCGGGAACTCGACGGCCCGATGCGGAGAATCGGCAAAACTGCTGATAAATACCAGAAGACGCTCTCGAGCGCGGAACGTGTGTTCGGGATCCTCGGCTGGCAGCCGGGGATTGAAGCACCCGAGGACGGATACGACCCGGACCAGATCGACGGAACGGTCGAGTTCGACAACGTCCGCTTCAGCTACGACGAAGACGAGGAGACCATCATCAAAGGCGTTTCCGCGAATATCAAACCCGGCGAAACGATCGGGTTTGCAGGTTCGAGTGGCTCCGGGAAATCGACTCTCCTGAAACTCCTCCCCCGGCTTTACGACGTCGACGCCGGGGCGGTACGAATCGACGGCGTCGATGTCCGGGAATGGGATCTCGACAGACTCCGACAAGCCGTCGGCGTGGTCGAGCAAAGTCCGTACCTGTTTTCCGGATCGATCCGGGAAAACATCGCCTACGGTAATCGGGAACTCTTTTGGAAGGAGATGGAGGACACGATGGACGAAGAGGGCATCCGTCGGATCGAGGATGCCGCGCGTGCGGCCGGTGCACACGATTTCATTCGCTCGCTCCCGAACGGCTACGAGACCCAGTGTGGCGAACGCGGTGTCAAACTCTCGGGTGGACAGCGCCAGCGGGTTTCGATCGCCCGAACGTTGCTCAACGACCCCGGCCTGATCCTGCTCGACGAAGCGACGAGTGACGTGGACACGGAGACCGAGGAGGCAATCCAGGAGAGCCTCGATGACATCTGTGCAGACCGGACCGCCTTCATCATCGCCCACCGACTCTCGACGATCAAGGACGCGGACCGCGTCATCGTCATGGAGGACGGCGAGATCATCGAGACGGGGACACACGACGAACTGGTCAAGTTCGGTGGCACCTATGCCGACCTCTGGGCCGCCCAAAGCGACGACGAGGAGGAGCCGGCGCTGGCACCAGCGGACTGAGCTTGCGCAAACGTTCGAATATTCTTGCTGTCGACGGATCGGGAACTGGCGGTGCAGTGGACGCAACCGAGCTCCATGCCACTGAGTGCTGGGCCGGGCGATTGGCTTTGAGGAGTGTCGGGATGCGAACCGATGCTAGAAAATCCCACACCCGGAGCCGGTGCCTACCGCTTGCGGGCCGGAACCCTTTTCCACGAATCGCACTCATTACCACTCACCAATGTCGCCCGGTGCGGACATGTATCGCGAGCAGATCCTCGATCACTACAAACGCCCGCGAAACCACGGCAAACTCGAAGACCCCACCTTCACGCACACTGGCGAGAATCCGGTGTGCGGGGACAAGATCACGATTGACGTCGAACTCGAAGATGATGTCATCTCGTCGATCG
This sequence comes from Halobacteriales archaeon, assembly GCA_007118975.1. Taxonomy (GTDB): domain Archaea; phylum Halobacteriota; class Halobacteria; order Halobacteriales; family SKNY01; genus SKNY01. The sequence continues at coordinate 24,686 of SKQO01000164.1, forward strand.
CCTTTCGTGGCGATGGCTGTGCGATCAGCCAGGCCTCGGCGAGCCTGTTGAGCCAGGAACTGATCGGAATGGATCTGGACGACGTCGAGGAACTCGACCGGGATGACGTGACCGATCTGCTCGGGGTCGACATCAGCCCGATGCGGATCAAATGTGCCGTCCTCGCGGAGAAGATCGTTCAAGACGGCGCAAAGATCTACGAAGGCGAACTCGACATCGAGCACACCACCACCGAGTGAGACTGGCGACACTTCTTTTATTGCGTACCCACCGACTGCCCCAGTACAACCACGAGTGAGACGACGGTGAGCCCCAGGAGGAGGACTGCCCCGACGACGCCCGGGTACGCGTGGGGTGCCCCGGTGGTACCGATCGAGACAGTCCACCACACGCCCGGAACGGCAAGCGCGACGACGAGCCCCAGTGCGAGCGAATGCACCGATTCCTCCCCGGACGCCCGCTCGACCCGCCAGAAGGCGACCGCCGCGCCGGCCGCGGCGGCGGCCACAGAAAGGGTCGTATCGACGTCAACCCGGAGGTCGCCGAGCAGTACGCCGAGAACGACGTGTGGGACAAGTGGGACAGCCGCGGCCAGGAACGGACCACCGTTGCGATACCCGTATCCGACCCCGAGCAGACACACTGCCCCCATGGCAAAGATCACGGCGCCGGAAAGGACGTCGAAACCGACCACAACCGTGGGCGGTGCGATGTCCGAAACGACAGACGTGCGGAGCAAGTGGTCCGCAATGCCGGCCCCAATGAGGGTGGTTATGCCCCCGATCGCGATGACAGTAGATCGCGTCCGTATTCCGAGCAAAGGATGGTGGACGCCGCCAATCATCGTTCGAGCACCGTCACGCTGCCGTCGTGATCCGGGGCCTGCTCGTTATCGAACGCGAGCCGGCCCGGGTGGACCGTCCAGCCGGCGCCGGCGAACAGCTGCTCCACCGCACTGCGAGCCGCCTCGAATGACTGGATACGATGACCGGGTGTCGGCGGGGTGTCGACGTGTGCCTGGATCGAGAGGTGGCCGGCTAACACCCAGCATCGCACGTGCAGTCGACCGCCGACGCCGTATCGGGTTTCCGCGCCGGTCCACTGTGGCGTGACGTACTGCGCTGTCTCCGGATTCCAGGCATAGCGCACCTTCTCCGATGGCCACGCCGACCAACCGGCCCCGCGGAAGACCGCTCGCACGTCGGCGAGGTTCGCAGCCTCGAGAGGACTGACCAGGTTGATCGGCAGGGTTCTGGCATAGTTTCCCCGTAGGGTCGGGCGATACTGCCATAGCGCATACGGACGATCGTCGTCGGGGAGTGCGGCGGACTCACCAGGCCTCGTACGCCTCGGTTGCCGACCGACCTCGGGATCGCCCACAGCTGCGGTAACGAGTCCGACACCGAGACCGGTGGCTCCAACGAGCAGTTGACGTCGTGTCGTCCTGTCGTCTCCCATGGCGTCTGCCTTCCCGGCGGAAGGGCGAGAAAACCGTTAACTCCTGCGTTCGGTCGGGCCGGCCACGATCACTCGGGTTTGAGTCCTTCCCCTTCGATGCGGATCACCGCCTCGCCATCCGCGAGGTTGGGGGCGTCGACGAGCTTCACGATTCGCTTGTTCGCTTTCGACTTGCGGAGATACATGCGGAACGTACTCGAGTGGCCGAGGATGTTCCCGCCGATGGGCTGGGTCGGATCGCCGAAAAAGGCGTCGGGGTTCGAGGCGACCTGATTGGTCACGATCATGGCCGTGTTGTAGAGGTCGCCGATCCGCATCAGGTCGTGGATGTGCTTGTTGAGCTTCTGTTGGCGCTCGGCGAGCTGGCCACGACCCACGTATTCAGCTCTGAAATGAGCCGTGAGCGAGTCGACCGCCACGACCCGCACCGGCCACTCGGTCTCTTCCTGCTTTGAGGCCACGTCCTGGGCCTTCTCCGCGAGCAGGATCTGGTGGTTACTGTTGAACGCCTTGGCCACGTGGATCTTCTCGAGGAAGTCCGCGACGAGTTCCTCCATCGTGTCCTCGTCGTCGGGTGACCCCTCGAGCCCGCGGTCCTCGATTGTCGCCTCGAGAGCCTCCTCCGGGAGACCGCGAACCATGTCCTCGATACGCTCCGGGCGGAACGTATCCTCGGAGTCGATGAACACCGCACAGCCCCGGAGGCCGCCTACTTCGGTCGGCAGCTGAACGTTCACCGCGAGCTGGTGGGTGATCTGGGACTTCCCCGATCCGAACTCCCCGTATACTTCGGTGATCGACTGGGTCTCGACGCCGCCACCGAGAAGATCGTCGACGTCATCGACAAGCCAGCTCAGTTTCCCGATTCGTTCGCGCCGTTCGAGGACATCCGTGCCCGTCTCGAAGTCGCCGATGTCGGCCTCCTGGCGGGCCGCGTTCACGATATCAGACGCCGTGTTCTCGCCGATATCCGCGGAGTTTGCGAGCTCCCCCGGACCCGCCACCGCAAGCGATTGAAATGATTCGTAGCCGTTTTCCCTGAGTTTTTGAGCCGTGGCCGGGCCAACCCCGGGTAGTGACTCGAGATCTGCGTCGGCAGCCATATCCGCCCCTTGTCCCTTCCCGGCCTTAAACGCTCGTTAACAGCCAGGTGAAAGTAATATCTCGACCGTTCGGTCGTGAACGTCGTGGAACGATCAACGTCATATCTTCCCGAGACAGGGCTGCTAAAGATAGAATTTCCGGGTTTAGAGCATGATTCCCGATTGTATTTGGTTCGCGCTGCAGACGAAACAAAGGGGTTAGCCCCAGGGATGATCGCCAGCCCGCGACGGCCACAGTGGGTACCAGTATTCGGGGTCGTCTTCCACGGTCAGTTCGCCGTCGAGGACGCTCTCGAGTTTGAACTCCACGCCGGTATCCCGCTCCCGGTTGGCCCGGGGGGCGAAGGGATAGTACGCCCCGCGGCGGAACGAGTACACCCAGTACGCGGGACCATTCTTGTCGAAGGCGAACACGGCCGCAAGCAACCGGGACCCGTATCCTCGTTCGATAAACGTGTCTGCCGCAAAGTGGATGCTCGTCACCAGGTCCTCCGGGTCGTCGTCGACGAGCACGACCCAGTGATACCCATGGTCGTCGACGTTCACGCGGGACTGGGTCCCGGTTTCGGCCTCGCCCGCCTCGAGGATGGCGGTGACGTCCTCGACGGTCGATTCGAAGTCCGTGCTATCCACTGCCGAAAAACACAGCGCCGCCTCACCTGCGTGATCGTAGCCTAGATCGGCCTGCATCGTCATGTAGGCCGTACTCATGCCGAAGAGATCCTCCGGATCGGCGTCTCGACTGGCGTCCGCCTCGGCGGCGGTCCCGAGCACGCTCCGCAGCCGATCGAAGAGGCCCATGACGGTGAATAAGTCGGAATCGGGTTAAAGTATGCTACCCACGGCTACAGCCGTGGGCTTTCACCATGGACTCCCGATCTAACCAACGCTGGTGCGGTTGTGAAGCCGTTCTCGTTCAGCGTCCCGGCGTTTATACGCACGCCTACGGGTGCATCTCCGTCGGAGGTCGTGTGCAACCGACGGAGGAGTTTGAAGCCAACGTTTTTCGCCGCGTTGTAGTCGGCGTGAAGCTCGTAGCCGCATTTCTGGCACTCGAAGCGCTCTTGCGACCTGCGGTTCGCGCGAACTGTGAAGCCACAGTCCGTGTGCGAGCACCACTGGCTCGTGTACTTCGGGTTTACCTGTTCGACCGTAATCCCCCGTTCTTCGGCCTTGTATTCGACGTACTCGTAGAGCCGTCCGAACGCCCACGCGTGAAGGCGCTTCGCGCCGGGGATTCGGTCGCGGATGTCCGTGAGATCCTCGAAGGCGATGTGCGAACAACCGCCCTCGACGGCTTCGTATACGATCCCGTTCGCCACACGGTGAAGCAACTGCTCGAAGCGGCCCGTCTCCGTCTCGCCGACGCGTTGGATCGCCTCGTGGGCGTAGCGCGTTCCGCGCTGTTGCATCGACGCACGGCGCTTTTCGTACTCGCGGTGCCAGTGGTCGAGTTCGCTGCCGGACTAAAACACGCCGGTCGACGTGACGGCGATGTTTTCGACCCCGAGGTCCACGCCGAGAACCGTTCCGTTCTCGCGTGGGTCGGGAGCGTCCACGTCAGCCGTTGTTCTGACGTGAAGGTAGAACTCGTCCGTGGTCTCGCGGTCGTGAAGCGTCGCGCCCGTCGTCTCGTAGTCGTCGGAAAAGAGGTACACGGTGTGGGGCGTATTGTGGTCTTCGCCGGGCAACACGTACTCGGCGGTGATGCGCCCACCAACAGTCGAGAGCGAGGCGTGGTCGTCGTGAAATGTCGCGCTCCGTTTGTCGTATTCGAGGAATGGCGAGGTGAAACGCGGGAGGTTCGCGTGGAGGTCGGTCGCCTCACGAACGTCCGCGTAAGTGCGGTCGTGGAGCCGGCGCTTGCTCGTGATCACGTAGCCATCGTCGTCGCGGGCGTGGCGAACAACGTAGTTGGCCGCGTCGCGAAACTCGTCGATAGTGTCGTGGAGAAGGGCGGCGTCACTCTCGGTCACGTCGAGTTTGACCGGGACAGTACGCCGGACCTCCATACATCATATAGAACACCCATGCTGATTAAAAGAACACACTGGTGGGGAGTCGGTCCTGCCACCGACGGCGGTTGTCTCGTCAATCGAACGCGCTTCCTCCCACGACCAACGTCGTGGGTTTCCGCGCTGCTCGACATATGATCTGGTCGCCTGTGGGATCGACGACTGCAGACCGTCCCGAACGTCGATAATATCAATCAGTACATCTATCACACATCGTGATAAACCGCGGGGTATGCCTTATTGCCCCTCCTGCGGTTCGGAGGTGGAAACGACTGATCGTTTCTGTATGGAATGCGGTCAGGACCTCCGGGATATCGAGGCGGAACCCGAGGAACCGATCGAGGATTCGACAGCACCGGAGGAACCGGCGGAACCGGCGGAACCGGCGGAACC
>SKQO01000013.1 GCA_007118975.1 Halobacteriales archaeon
GGTGGGTGAACTAATCGCCTGCCGCCGTCTCGCCGCCCGCACTCACACCCGTCCCGGGGCCGATGTCGATCCCGAGTTCATCGAGTTTCTCGTCCGGCACCACCCCGTCGACCCAGCCACGCACGTCGTAGTACTCGTCTTTCATTTCGTCGAGTTCCGCGAGTTCACCTTCGGAAGCGCCTTGGCCGGGAATTGCCTTTTCGCCTTCGACAAACCGGGCCGGTAGATCGTCGTCCGCCCCGTCGAAACCGACGAGATTGTTGTAGTACCGCTCCAGGTTCCAGATACGTTCGCCCGCCTCCATCAGGTCGTCCTCGGTCACATCCAGGCCCGTCATTCCGTTGTACTGGAGCACGTACTCCTCGATCCCTTCGGCAAACGCGTTGAACTTGCAGATGTCGAAGGAGTCACTGATGGCGTGGAGATCCTGAAACAGCGCACAGAGTTCCCCTTTCCCTTCCCACTCTATCGGATCGACTTCCTCCGGGATGCCGAGAATCTCGGCAGCCGGTGTGTATCCACGGAGGTGACAGGCGCCACGGTTTGAGGTAGCGTAGCCGATCGCCATCCCTTTCATTCCCCGTGGATCGTAGGCAGGAATCGCCTGGTGTTTGACAGTCATCGCAATGTCGCCGTCGCCGAAGGCTTCGGCCGCACGTTTGGTCCCCTCGCCAAGGGCGTCCGCGAGCTCGTTCTCCCGGTGAGCGATCTCTTCGATGAGCTCGATCATCCGGTCTGCGTCACCCCAGTCGATCCCTTTGTCGACGAGCCCCGCCTCCGTCGCCTCCATCGCCATCGACATGACGTTGCCAGTTTCGATGGTGTCCATCGCCATGTCGTTACACCGATCGATCATCACCGCGATCTTGTCGCGGTCGTCGGTCATCGAATTGGGGCCGAGCGCCCAGGCAGACTCGTATTCGTACGACTCCATCCGGACGTTCATCTCCTCGCCCTTGTGCATCACCGCGACTTCCACCTCTTTCTTACACGCAACAGGACAGGAGTGGCAGGTCGGTTCGTCGACGAGGATGTTTTCCCGAACGTTTTCGCCGCTCACTCGCTCGCTATCGACGTTCGGCTCGTCCGGTTCCGCCTCCCGTTCACTCCGGGTGCTCGTAAACCGGGAATTCCGCGCGGGCAACGCGTCGAGCTCTTCGCTAATATTCATCAGGACGTTTGTTCCGTACACGGAGAGACCCCCCTCGTTCGGACCGGTCACATCGGACTCCTGAATCAACTGCATCGCCTGTCGGTGGCCCTTCTGGAACGTTTCGGGATCGGCCGGCTTGGGCATCCTCGTACTCGATTTGATGACGATGGCCTTGAGGTTCTTCGAGCCCATGACGGCGCCGGTGCCACCGCGACCCGAGGCGCGGTCGTCCTCGTTCATGATACACGCATACCGTACCTGATTCTCGCCGGCCGGCCCGGTCGTCATGATCGACAACGTCTGCCCATATGCGCCGTCTATCTCCTCCTCGATTTCGTCTCGCGTCTCGTGGACACCTTTCCCCCACAAGTGAGACGCGTCTCGAAGTTCTACTTCACCGTCCTCGACGTAAGCGTAGACCGGCTCGTCGGCCGTTCCCTCGAACAGTAAGCCGTCGAATCCAGCCCACTTCAGCCTGGCACCGCTCCAGCCACCGTGATGAGAATCGGTTACGGTGTTGGTCAATGGCGATTTCGTACAGACGGCGATGCGACCACTCATCGTCACCTGCGTCCCCGTAAGCGGTCCATTCATAAACGCCAGCAAGTTGTCCGGACCCAACGGATCGACGTCTGTCCCCTGATCGAAGACGTATTTTACCCCCAATCCCCGCGCGCCGATGTATTTTCGAGCATCTTCCTCGTCGATTCCTTCGTAGGAGACGGACCCCTCCGACAGATCAACCCGTGCGACGTGATCGTGGAAGCCACCGATCTCGGTCATGTAATCACAACCAGTTGTATTGGCGGCCCAGATTGATAGGTGTTCCCACGGAACACGTAAGCGAAAGTGGTTTCCCTGCGGTTGCGAGAGAGGGTGATCACCGGAATGTCTCCGATGAACGTCGGTCGTGTCTACTCGACGATGGGTCGGTGAGAGCGTTCCAGCATTTCGGTGGATGGCTCGCGGGTGCTAGAACTTGCGGGGCTTGCCGAACGATTGAAGAAAAGATCGAGGTCGGTGAAGCCTCGGGCGAGACTGGTTACGAACAGTCCGACGTCTGAACGTCCATTCCGTAACCCGGCGAGGGGTGCATGATGGGAAAACAGCCCAAAGACGCGATCCAGGACGGGCTCGATCAATGTCTGGGTATCAGGATGAGGGAGCACGTCGATCGAACCCGATGGAACATTACATCGAGGAACATCACACCGCAAAGCGCCTGGGATGCCTCGACCATCGGGGTATCTGGCCGACGGTGACTTGGATCGGAACAGTGATTCGATGGCGTGATCCGACCGGTCAAGGACCGACGGATGGTTGTGGCAGCGAGAAGCTCGCCGTAGTCGACAGCGCAGTTCGGGACGAATTCGCCGCAATGTTTGACCCGTTCGTTCACGCGAGGTGCCGCGACGCGTTTTCGTCGCTCATCCGTCGTGCCAGGATCGTCACGCGCTTCACAGTAGGAGGTCTTCGATGCCAGCTGACCCGTCCCTGTTTCACCGACTCACCTTGGGGAGCGACCTCGCGCAAGCTTTGCAAAACTGATACTGCGGATCGTTTCGTTCGCCACACCCCTCACACCGTGCCGGGTCGTACTGGACCACGTACCGTTCCACGTCGTAATGTGACGGGAGCA
>SKQO01000149.1 GCA_007118975.1 Halobacteriales archaeon
ACACGGATTGGGAACTCTCGATCTGGCTCGCGTAGCGTGGATTGAGTCCGCGTTGTCGGATTCATCCGGACCCTAAAGGGGCAGGTATGCTCCACGATTCTGTATAAGTGTCCAGAAGGCGACGCGCGCCCAGACGACCTCCGAACCGACCGTCGGATCGTATCCGGGGTTGACCACCCCCCCCAGGAAAACCAGCTGCGACGAGCACCAGGAGAAAGCAGATGAACGCACTCACTCCTGGATCATGCCATCTCCGGTGACAATCATACGCCAACCACCCGCCGGCGATGCAGGCGAGTAATCCTCCGAAAATGAATATCAACCCAGTCCCAACGACCGCCAGCATGAATGAGTGTCCCTGCGCTTACGTGGGTGGCCACTCCCCGTCGAATTCCTCGTGGGTGAACGAGCGGGCCTTGGGGCCGACGTAGTCACCGACCACGTGGCCATCACCTTCGAGGTAATACTGGTAGGTGGTGAGCCCTTCGAGCCCGACGGGCCCGCGTGCGTGGGTCTTACCCGTGCTGATCCCGACCTCGGCGCCCAGCCCGAATCGATATCCGTCACTGAAGCGGGTGGAGGCGTTGTGAAACACGCTCGCCGAGTCGAGCCCGAGCATGAAACGTTGTGCCCGTTCGTCGTCCGCCGTGACGATCGCATCGGTGTGCTTCGAGCCATAGGTCGTCACGTGATCGATGGCGTCCTCGAGCGAACCGACGACCCGGATCGAGACGATGAGATCACCGTACTCAGTCGCCCAGTCCGGTTCCGAGGCAGCCGCGATATCGATATGCTCCCTCGTCACCTCGTCACCGCGCATCTCGACATCAGCCCCCCGGTAGCGCGCTGCCATCGCGGGCAGGAACTCCTCGGCCACTGCCTGGTGGACTAAGAGCGTCTCCACGGCGTTGCAAACCGCCGGATACTGCACTTTGGCGTCGAAGGCGATCTCCGTCGCCATCTCGAGATCCGCCAGGCGGTCGACGTAGACGTGACAGACCCCGTCGCTGTGTCCGAGGACCGGGATACTGGTGTTCTGCTGGATGTAGCGGACGAAGTCAGCGCTCCCGCGGGGCATCATCAGGTCGATCCGGTCGTCCATTCCCAGGAGGGTGTCTACGTCCTCCCGTGCTTCGATGAGCTGGATCCAACCGTCGGGTGGGTCCTCGCTCGCGTCCCTGATCAGTTCGTACAGCACGCGATTGGTGTGGAGCGCCTCGCTTCCGCCTTTGAGGATCGCTGCGTTTCCGGATTTCAGACAGAGCGATGCGATTTGCACCAGGGCGTCTGGCCTGGACTCGAAGACCGAGCCGACGACACCTAGGGGGACGGTCCGTTCGTACAGGTCCAGTCCGTCATCGAGATGGCGGGCAACCCGGGTGCGGCCGAGCGGGTTCGTCTGGTCGGCGACGCTCCGGACCATCTCCGCGATGCTATCGATTTTCTCCGCCGACAGCGTCAACCGATCGACGAACGCCTGGGTGTATTCGCCGTCGGCCAACAGCTGTTCGGCGGCTGCTACGTCGCGTTCGTTTGCCGCCAGTATCTCTTCGCTGGCACCTTCGATCGAGGACGCGATCGCTTCGAGGGCCTCCGATCGTGTCGCGTCGTCCTTTCCGGCGAGCGTCAACGCCGCGGCGGCTGCGTCCTCGGCTTTGGCTGCTGCCGACTGTTGGGTGATCTGGTCACTCATCGCGGTCACCGTTCACGGGGAGAAAGAGGGTCCCGACTGATTTCCCGTTGACGATCCGTTCCAGGACGTCCCCCTCAGAGGCGTCCGCGATGACGACCGGGCTCCCGTGTTCGCTAACCGTCCGGGCGCCTTCGACTTTTGTTCGAATGCCACCGAACCGCTTGCTCGCGCTCCCGTTGATGATCCGATCGACCTCGTCGTAGTTCTCGCCGACGACCTCGATCAGTTCCGCTTGCTCGTCGCGTTTCGGGTTGCCGGTGTAGACGCCCCCGACGTCGGTCAGGGTAACCAGGAGATCGGCGTCGATACCGAGGGCGAGCGACGAGGAGATCATGTCGTTGTCCCCGATCTGGATCTCTTCGGTAGCGACCGCGTCGTTCTCGTTGACCACGGGAACAATCCCCCATTCGAGGAGCGTCTCAACGGTGTTGTGGAGGTTGGTAAACCGATCGGGGTGATCGAGGTCCGATTGCGTGAGCAGCATCTGTGCCGTCTTGACGCCGTAGCGTTCGAAACTCTCGCCCCACTGCCGCATGAGGTGTGGTTGTCCAACGGTCGAAAGCGCCTGGGATTCCTCGAGCGTATCGTCGGAGTGGACAACGCGGCCGACGCCGGCGCCGATCGCCCCCGAGGATACCAGGATGACCTCGATGTCCCGGTCGACCAGATGCATGACGTCGTTGACGAGCCTGTCGATTTTTACGCGATCGAGCCGGGAGTCCTCGTCGGTCAGGGAGTTCGTCCCCGCCTTCACCACCACGCGATCCGCGTTGGCGGCGCGCTGACGGGCCCGTTCGACGGAATCGAGTTCGAGTTCCTCACTCATACGCGACCTCCGTGGCGAGCTCCGTCGCCCGTTCCTCCGCGGCAACGACAGCCTCGGTCAGTGCCTCGTCCGCGTCGCTCTCTTCGAGGACGGCCATCCCCTCGATAGTGGTCCCCTTCGGCGAACACACGGCGTCGATTAGTTCCTGGATATCCTGCTCGGACTGGAGGACGATCTCCGCGGCGCCCTTGAATGTCTGTGCCGCCAGGGTACGCGCCTGTTCCGGCTCGAGGCCGCGTTCACTGCCCGCCTCGGCCATCGCCTGAATCAGATAGAAGACGAATGCCGGTCCGCTGCCGTTGACGGCGGTCGCTGTATCCATCTGGGCCTCCTCGAGAACGACGCTCTGGCCGACCTCATCGAGGATGTGCCGCAGTTCGTCGTTGATCTCTTCGCCGGCGATCGCAACGGCCATCTCGCCCCATTCGGCCGCGAGATTCGGCATGATCCGGACGACGGTGGCGTCGGTGTGCTGGGACACGACACGGCGAGATACGCCCGCCGCCACGGAGACGAGTGTCTGGTCGGCATCGAGGTCCAGTGATTCGACCACCTCGCCAACGTATGCCGGCTTGACGGCCACGAACAGGAGATCCGCCTCGCTGGCTTCGACGGGGTCCGTCGTTGTGTTCACCCCGAGGTCGGCGACCGGCTCCAGGACATCCTCGTCGATATCGTACACCGTGACATCCTCGTAGCCGGCACGCACGAGGCCGCGCACCAGCGCGCCACCCATGTTCCCACAGCCGATCACGCTCACGTTGGCCATATATTGACTATGATAGATCCCCGGGGGAGAAAGCCACTTTGCTTTTCGGACCTGTTCCGGATTGCCTCCGAGTCGCCCTGGCCCCGATCGCAGTCACCCGATCGACACGGTGATACGAACCGACAGGTCGGTATGTGCACGCTTCTCGATAGGAAGGATCTGGCGGGTGCCCGGGCGGTGTCGACCACGCGTGTTGGTACCACCGTCATGCTTCGACGGTTCGTGCTGGCGAATCCACGAGCACCCCGGCCCCGACCGGGTAACCGAACGCTTATCCACCGGCTGGGGCATCTCCCGGGACGATGGAAATCAGCGACGTCCGGGTCCAGCGGTTCGAACGCTCCCGGAGCGTAGGCCTTCGGAGTGCGGTGAAGGAAGTGGCGGGAACGACCAGCCTCGTGGTAACACTGGAGACGGACACGGGCCTCATCGGAAGGGGAGAAGCGTCCGACATCGAGCAGCCGGCGGAGATTCCTGACGACGCCGAGATTGCCCGGCGGCTCCGCGGACCACTGGTCGGCCGGGACCCTCGTCGCATCAACGCGCTTTACGACGAGGTTCCGGACCAGCTCGATTTCGGCCCGATGGCGTTTCATTCATTCCAGCAGCTGCTCGTCGCGGCGCTCGACACGGCCTGTTATGACCTCGTCGGCAAGCGATACGGCGCCCCGGCGTACCAGCTGCTCGGCGGAAACACGGCGCCGGTGACGCTCTCGTGGGTCGTGTTCGCTGATGACCCCGAAGACTACGACGGGATCAGAAGCGAAGTCCAAGAGAAGTATGACGATGGCTTTCGGCACTTCAAGCTAAAGGTCGGCGAGCACGGGCCGGAGGTGGACGAAGCGCGTATCCGGGCGGTCAGAGAGGTCGTCGGCCCCGACGCGAGCGTCTTACTCGACGCGCAGGGTGAGTGGACAATCGACACCGCGATCGATCGCATCGATCGGTTCGCATCGATCGGAATCGACGGGGTGGAGACACCAGTCGGTCATCCGGATCCGGACGTCGACGCACCGGGGTACTACTACGACAAACCGCTGTTCCCGGCGGAGCTCGCGACCGTTCGTGAGGCGGTAGACGTACCGATTCTGGAACACGTGCTCGACCCGTCCTTCGGAACTGCCCTCGTCCGTGCCCACGCGGTGGACGTCTTCACCGTCGAAGTCTGTGCGACCGGTCTCACAGGAACCCAGCGGTTGCTACACCTCGCCCAGAGTGCCGGCCTGGGGGCCCGTCTCGGCAGTACAGTCGAGTTCGGTCCGGGAACGCTGGCGGCGGCGACGCTTGCGGCCGCCTCCCCTGCGGTTACTCATCCATCGGATCTGATCGGTCCACTGGTCTACCCCGATGACGTGCTGGCCGAGCCCGTGAGGTACGGTCAGGGATCACTTGCGCCCCGCGACCGACCGGGCCTTGGCTTCGACGTTGCGTTCGCCGACTGACCGCGTTTTCCGGCCACCACGGCCCGTTGGGAATCAGAACATACTCGCTCGCGTCGAACCCAGTTTCACATATCCCGCCGTCCATGCGCAGACCCTGGCACGAATTTCGCGACCTGGCCGAGCCCAGGAACGTGACGCTCGTGAGCGCCACCCATGGCGTCAACGAGTTCTTCTCCATCGCGATCCCGCCGATCATTCCGTTTCTCGTCGCGGACCTCGAGATCACCTTCGCCCAGGCCGGGCTGTTGTTGACGGTCTTTTTCCTCATGTACTCGATCTTTCAGTTGCCGGCCGGCTTGCTCGCGGATCGGGTGGGCAAGAAGCGGTTGCTCGCCGGTGGGCTGGTCGTGATGGTCGCCGGCATCGCCTTGGCGGCGACGGCCCAGAACTATCCCATGCTGGTCCTCGCTCAAGTAGTGGCCGGTATCGGCGGTGCGACGTATCACCCCACGGGTATGGCACTGATCAGCGACTTCGAAACGACCACGACGGAAGGGAAGGCGATGGGCGTCTTCGGCTTCGGCGGCATGATCGGCGTGGCGACGGCTCCACTGCTCATCGGTGGGCTGGCCGAAGCGGTGAGCTGGCGCGTCGGCCTCGCGGCTGCGGCCTCCCTGGGATTGGCCTTCACGGCAGGGTTTATTCTGCTGTTCGCCGAGCCCGAGGACCGTCAGGCACGGGCGATCGAGGACGGCGGCGACCGGCAGGCCCAACCATCAACCCAGCTGGATCGGGTCCGTAACCTGCTTCGCGTGCCGGTAACGCTCAGCATCGTGTTGTTGCTCCTGTTGACAGTACTCGTCTCGCTCCAAACACGGGCGATCATGACGTTCACGACGTCGTTCGTTTCGGCAAGTGGCGGCCAGAGCGTGGGGATGGCGAACGTGGTGTTTTTTGCGATGTTGGCGGCGGGGAGTATCTCATCGCTCGCCGCGGGCAGCCTGGCGGATCGGTTCAGTCGATGGCGGTTGGGACTCGTGGTCTCCGCGGTGACGGGCGTATTACTGGTCGCCGCCTATCCGCTCGCGGTCGGCGGGGTCCGCCTCCCGGAGTGGGCGCTCCTCGCGCTGTTGCTCGTGCTGTTTTCCGCCCTCGGGCTCGCCATGTACGCGTGCGTACCGGTCAAGAACGCGCTGATCTCCCAGGAAGCTGAACGCGAATACAGTGCCAGCCTGTTCGGGCTCACCCAGACTGCAAGCGCGATCGGCAGCGCCTCCGGTCCGGCCATCTTCGGGTTCCTTGCGACCGAGGCGAGTATGGATGTCGCCTTCCCGTTCATCGCCGTCACCAGCGGGCTGATGGTGCTGGCGTTCGTCCTCCTATCACGATCGCTCGAGTAACCATATCGTCAGGACGACGTTTCCGCGTGGGTGTTTTTAGGCAGAATCGTCCAGCAGCGCATCCGCCACCAGTTCAAGGGGATGACGAACTGGGTAGCCCGTCCCGTGCTCCATCTGCATCGCGCAGGTCGGGCACTCGGTCAGTCCCGTCTCGCCCGGCGCCGCTTCCATCTCTTCGAACATCTCCTCGCCGATGGCCATCGAGGTGTCGTATCGTTCCGTCTTCCAGCCGTAGGTGCCGGAGATCCCCGAACACGACTCTCCGACATCCGTGACGTCAATCCCCTCCACCGCCGCAAAAAGCTCGATCGGTTGTCCCGCGAGCCCCTGATTTCTGGCGTGGCAGGGCGCGTGGTACGCCAACGAAGCCCTGTCGTGACGGGCCTCGGATAAATCCGCCTGCAGGTCCTCGTGGATCCGCAAGTACTCCATCGCTTCGTAGGTGTGATCGGCAAGCGTCTCGATACCGTCGAGTCCGAATAGTTCGGGGTACTCCTGCCGGAGTGCCATCGAACAGGACGTACACGAACAGATGACGTCGTAGCCCGCCTCGACGAGCTCGGAGAACGACTCGACGTTCACTTGCGCAGCACGCGCTGCGTCAGCTAGCATCCCGTTCGCAAACATCGGAGTTCCCGAACAGCGTTGCTCGGGGACCGCCACCTCGTACCCATAGTGTTCGAACACCCGCACGAGCGCCTTGCCGACAGCCGGTGTGTTGTAATTTGCGTAATCCCCGTGAAAGTACGCGATACGCTTTTCCGGGTGTTCGATCGCGGCACCCCCTCGCTCCTGCCACCACGATCGGAATGTCTGCGGGGTAAATCGCGGAAATGAACGCTGTTCGGTGATTCCCAACAGCCGCGCAAGCCCCCAGCGCAGGGCGCGATTGCTCATCAGCAGGTTGCTCAGGCGTGGCGTCAGTGCTCCGAACCGGGCCAATCGGCCGTAATTGGCCAGCAGTTTGTTCCGCCAGTAGGTTCGCGACCACCGTGGCACGGATTCATCGACGTATGCGGCGCGGGCCGTGTTGTGTTGCTGGCTCAGCGGAACCTCCGCGGGACAGGCCGCATCACACCGCATACAGTTCGAGCAGGCACTGATCGAGGGATCGATCAGTGACCCTTCCTTTCGCCGCAGGCGCCACTGTTCCGGTCCCTGGAACTTCGGTCCCGGAAAGTCACCATCTACTTCGGCCACCGGGCAGTGCACGTCGCACGTCGAGCACTTATAACAACTGTCGGCGCCGGGTCGGAGATCGCGGCGTCCGGGCGGTTCATCCGTCGTCGGCTTCACGTACTGTTCCCGTGTCATGTGGCTCCCTCCGCGGCGACACGACCGGCGTGGTATCCGGTCGCGATCGAGATGCCGCTCGCTGATTTTTCGGCGGCGGGATCGGCGCCCCCGAGGACTGCACCGGCCGCATGGAGGTTCCTAAACGTCGGCGCCCCGCTATCCTCGAGCGGTCGAAAGAATTCGTCGATACGAACCCCGAAGCGTGCGAAGTGGTGATCCCCGAAGGCCTCCGGTTCGGACCAGTCGTATCTGTCTGACGGGTGAGAAATGTGACAGTTGAAGATGGGCTCTGTCACTGTTGTGCGGTCGGCACGGAGTCCTCTCCCGACCAGCCCGCCCGTGGCGAGCACGAAGCGGTCAGCGGCATAGGGAACCGCATCGCCCGACCGCTGGACCAGTACTGCATCGATTCGATTGTCAGTAGCGTTGTGCCCGACAACAGGATTGCCGGTCTCGATACGCACAGCTGCAGCCTGGAGTGCGTCGGTTAGTTCGGCTTTCAACCGATGTCCCAGCAACGAGGGCGGTCCCGTCGGGATTTCGAACACGGCCACTCCCAGGTGGTCTGCGAGGGATTCACGAATCCCATCGGTCGTCCCGTCACCGAGCACTGCCGGCAATCCAACCCGGCCGGCGTCCCCAAGGACGGGTGCGATTCGTGCCGCGAGGGCGCTTCGGCAGCCCCCTCCATCGACCGGTTCGTCGGTTGCAAGCGCACGAGCGAGCCGGGTACGTCCTGCATCGGGTCGCAGCTCCACCGGGAACCGGATCGTCTCGCCACGAACATCGAAGGGAACGCCGATCCGTTCCAGCGTCAACGCGGTGGCGGGAGCGTGAAAATCCGGCATGGTCTCGAAGCCGATGAGGAGCGTATCGACGGGCCGGCTCGCGAGCCCCGGCGCGACGCTTTCGGGATACCGTGCCGTCGGTTTGAGGCGCCCACCGATCGTCGGGACGAGCGCATTGCTGTCAGTGTGACCACCGCAATAGGAGGTGGTCACCCGATCGAAACAGTCCATTGCAGTCCGGACGCCATCGCTCCCGACGTGACTGTAGGGATGGCCCGGAGGTAGTTTCTTGATCGTCGCATACGGGCTGGACACCGGGTCATCCTCGTGGTAGCCGAGAATGTCGATCAATCCGCTCGCATGGGCGAGGGTGGACTCCTTGTGCGAGATCACACGCACGGATGCCCCTCGTCTGGCTGCCGCCAGAGCCGCCATCCGCCCGGCGATCCCCGCTCCGATGACGATCACCTCGTCCTCGACGCTCATCATGTCTCGGGCTCCTCCTCGGGTGGGACGGCCTGTTCGGGACCGGCGTCAAAACGAGACCAGTCCAGATCGAGCTCACCGTCGCGGTTCATCGTCGTCGCGTGCACGTGATACATGAGTGCGGCCTGGGAGAGCTGACGCCCCCAGAGTGCGTGGCGTAATCCCTTCCATCGTTCTTGATAGAGCTCCATCATTGCCTCGTCGGCTACCCTAGCGTCGAACTCCTCGGCCACCTCGTTTGCGAGTCGATGCGAACAGAACGCCCCCTGGCAGTTTCCCATTGATGCGCGGGTGCGGATCCGGACGGCGTTGAGGTCGGTCCCGACATCGGTAATGGCGTCGCGTACCTCCGCCCTGGTGACCGCCTCGCAGTCACACAGTACCGGATTCGGGGCGTCCGTCGCCAGGATCGTCTCCGTTCTCGATCCCAACCGCTCGGCCGAGCGCTGACCGATCGGGGAGCGGATCCCGAACGCCGCCATGTAATCTTCGAGCCGCGAGCGATCTTCGCTCCCGGGGAGTGGCTGTTCGGCTGTCCGGCACCGACCATCGATCCCGAGACGGTGGCAGACGTGATCTGCAACCTGCTCTGCCATTAGCCGGTAGGTCGTGAACTTCCCGCCGACGATACTGGTGAAGCCGGCGACGTCGTCCCGATCGGCGTGATCTAGCAGGAAGTGATCGCGCGTGATATCCGTCGGATCCGTGGTGCCGCGGTCCGGTGGTTCGTAGAGTGGCCGCACGCCCCAGAAGGACCGGAGCGTACGGGCCTCTGCCAGTGCCGGCACTACCTCTGCAAGCTCGTCAATCAACAGGTCTACCTCCCACTGCGCCTCTGTGTACTCGTCGGGGTCGGCCACTTCGACGTCGGTCGTCCCCAGAATGGCCGTCGTCTCGTGGGGAACGATGATATCCGCATCGCCCTTGGGACGACACCGGTTGATGACCGTATCCACCTGCCGGACGTTAGTCACCACCATGGCGCCTTTGGAGGGACGTACTTCTACTTCGAGGCCAGCCATGGCAGCGATCCGACCGGCCCAGGCACCGGTCGCGTTGACCACGTGGTCCGCTTCGAATCGTACCGTCCTTCCCGGTTCACCCCGTACCCGCTCGCCCGGATTGGTTCCCTGCTCGACGTCCACCCCGATGACTCGCCCGTCCTCGACCAGCACATCCGTTACCGTCGCGTGCGTTTCGATCCTCGCGTCGTTCGCTTCGGCGGCCGCCGCATTGGCGACACAGAGCCGAAACGGATCGATTGCGGCGTCGGGCACAGCGAGGGCACGCTCGACATCAGCGGACAGCAGTGGTTCCCGCGTCCTCGCCTCATCGCCGGAGACAACCTCGACGGGAATGTCACACGTGCGACACCCCGTCAGTTTTTCTTCGAAGTAGGCCTCGGTATCGTTCGGCTGTTTGACGAACAGCCCGCCGGTGGGTTCGATACAGTGCGTGGCGATCTCCCGGAGGATCTCGTTTTCGGCCATACACTGACGTGCGCTCGCGGGATCCGATACCGCATATCGAGTCCCACTGTGGAGCAGCCCGTGCATTCGACCGGTCGTCCCGGCCGTCAGCGTCCCTCGCTCCAGCAAGGTTACGTCGGCGCCCCGCATCGAGAGATCGCGGGCGATGCCACAGCCCGTCGATCCGCCGCCGATCACCAGGACATCCGCTACCTCGGCCATGTAATCTGCCGCCAGTAGCCAGGCGGAGCCCTTGAAGGTGTTCACCGCAATGAGGACTCCGCACCGTCGGACCGCCCCACACCTGCATCTTTAACAGCGGTCGGCACCCTCGCGCGGTATACGGGTACCGGGAGCGTCCATCAATGGCGACACAGGAGTACGTGGGTGCGATCGA
>SKQO01000076.1 GCA_007118975.1 Halobacteriales archaeon
CCGCACATTCCCGTCGATCGCCTCCCGCAACTCGTCGGCCAGCTCGGGATGTATCTCGATGTCGTCACCGCCTTCGCCGTAACTCGTCCGAACGGATTCGATGGCGGTGTCCTCCTCGGCGGCCATGCTGCGATTCACCTGCCACCCAAAGAAAAAGCCTCCGGGGTCACTGCCCCCAGTCCTCACAGTGCCTCGAGCGTGGCATCGACCCCCGCGCCCGGGTCCACCTCGGCGCCCTCCCGTTCGAGTACCGAGCCGAGGGTACCGACGAGGAAGATCACGTTGTCCGGCCGTGCCGAGTGGCCCATACACCCGATCCGGAAGATCTCCCCCGCGAGATCGCCCAAGCCGCTGGCGATTTCGAGATCGTACGATTCGAGTAACGTGTTGATCACGGCCCCGTCGTCGACACCGTCCGGCACCCGGACGGCGTTCAAACTCGGCAGCCACACGTCGCCGGTCGCATTGAACGTGAGGCCCATTGCCTCGAGTCCGGTCTTCAGTGCCCCGGCAACGTGGCGGTGCCTGTCCCACCGCTCCTCGAGGCCTTCCTCCTGGACCAGTCGCAGGGCTTCACGGATCGCGTACACGTTGGTGATGGGCGCCGTGTGGTGGTACGAACGATCCTCGCCCCAGTATCCCTCGAGGAGCGAGAGGTCGAGATACCACGACCGACACGGTTCTTCCCGCCCGAGGACCTTTTCCATCGCGCGATCGTTGACCGTCAGCGGGCTCGCACCCGGTGGGCAAGAGAGGCATTTTTGCGGTCCCGCGTAGGCCGCGTCGACGCCCCAGTCGTCGGTTCGGAACTCCACGCCGGCGAAGGACGTCACGGTATCGGCGATCACGAGGGCGTCGTGGTCGTGCGCGATCTCCGTCAGCTCGGGAACGTCTGGCTGGAGCACCCCCGTGCTGGTCTCGGCGTGGACGAAGCCGAAGATATCGGGGTCGTACTGTTCGCAGGCACGCTCGACGTCCGCCGGCTCGAGCGGCTCGCCCCAGGGGGCGGCCACCGTCTCGACGTTGCCGCCCGCCCGCCGCGCCATGGCGGCCATCCGCTCGCCGAAATAGCCGTTGTCGGGCACGAGCATGGTGTCTCCCGGTTCGACCAGGTTTCCGATGGCCGCCTCCATCGAGGCAGAGCCGGTGCCGGAGACGGGAATCGTCCACGTGTTATCCGTGAGGAAGGTGTCCCGAAGCAGTTGTTGGACTTCGTTCATGATCTCGATGAAGGCGGGATCGAGATGCCCCACGAGCGGGGTACTCATCGCGCGTAGCACGCGTGGGTTCACGTCGCTCGGTCCCGGTCCCATCAGTGTCCGATTCGGTGGGGTGAGTTCCCCAACTGCTTCACTCATGCAAGCTATGTTCCGGCAAGTCACAAAAAAGACACCGAAGCGGGGAAGGTTGGGCGGTGTCGTGGGATTCTGACGTCAGGCGAAGGTCTTCGAGACCTCGGTGTCCTCTTCCGTGCCGATCTTCTCCCAGGCGGTCAGGAAGTCCGCGTGGGTAACTTCTGTCCGGTCATCGCGCAGCGCGAACATCCCCGCCTCCGTACAGATCGCTTTGACGTCAGCACCGCTGGCTTCGGCCGTTTCGGCTGCCAATTCGGTGAAATTCAGGTCGTCCGCGACACTCATCGAACGGGTGTGGATCTCGAAGATCCGTTCGCGACCCTCGACGTCCGGTTTCGGGACTTCGATGAGCCGATCGAACCGGCCGGGCCGAAGGATGGCCCGGTCGAGCATGTCGAAGCGATTTGTCGCCGCGATCAGCCGGATTTCGCCACGCTCGTCGAAGCCATCCATCTCGCTGAGCAGTTGCATCATCGTCCGTTGCACCTCGGCGTCACCGGATGTCTTCGATTCGGTGCGCTTGGCGGCGATGGCGTCGATTTCGTCGATAAAGATCACTGCGGGTTCGTTCGCCCTCGCGACCTCGAACAGATCACGAACGAGCTTTGCGCCCTCGCCGATGAACTTGTGTACCAGCTCGGAGCCGGCCATCTTGATGAAGGTGGCATCCGTCTCGTTGGCGACTGCTTTCGCGAGCATGGTCTTTCCGGTGCCCGGCGGGCCGTGGAGAAGCACGCCGCTCGGCGGGTCGATCCCTACTTCCTCGAACATGTGGGACTTTCGAAGGGGCAGCTCCACCGTCTCCCGCACTTCGGTGAGCTGGTCGGTGAGCCCACCGATATCCGCATAGGAGACCGAGGGGCTGTGTTCAACCTGCATAACGCGCGCTCGCACGTCGGTCTCGTCTTCCAGGCGCTTGACGATCGACAGCGAATTGTTGACCGCAACCCTCGCACCGGGCTCGAGGTCCGCGCGCCGGTCGTCGGTCACCTCGGTAAGGGCCTCCTGATTGTTCCCGTGTTGCTTGACGATCACGCCTTGCTCGGTGAGTTCCTGGACCGTCGCCACGAACAAGGGGGACTGCTTTAGCTTCTTGTTCTCGTGCGAGAGCCGCTCTAGTTTCTGCTGGAACTTGTTGTTCTCGGCGTTGGCATCGATCAGTTTGTCACGCATCTCCTCGTTCTGCGTCTCGAGAATATCTACCCGCTCGCGTAACCGCTCGATCTTCTCCTGCCGGTTGGTGTTCTCCTCGTCGTAGGGGAGATCGACATCCTCCACCGTATCCGTCATTGAAACTCAGCTAAGGGACTGGTCATCTTATGGCTTCGGGTCGCCACGATTCCTGCCCCATCCGCCTCGCTCGACGGCAGA
>SKQO01000143.1 GCA_007118975.1 Halobacteriales archaeon
CGACGTCTACGAGCACATCTGGGAACTCATTCTCGAAGTTTTCGCCTGCCCAAGAGGTGATTGGCGCTACCGTGTTCGAACCCGACGCATCGATCGTTCCTGAAAGTTCGTTATCCTGGTTTCCACCATTACCTCCGCTCCCGCCACCATTTCCATCATCACCACTACCGCCGGCTCCATCATCGTCCCCCAAACACCCGGCGATTCCGGTGATGCCGAGTGTCCCAAGGGCGGTGAAGGTCGTTCTCCGAGTCATGTCCACGACGGCTGATGTCTGGCTTGGTGCCATCACTTGCTTCTCGGAGGAGGACGCACAAGAAGTGTTGTAATAGTTATATATTTGCGGGCGGAGGAATATAGACCCATAAAAGGCCTATTTATTTAAGTATATGACTATATAGACCCGGTTGACCAATTCACCGCGTTATTAATCGTTGTTATTTGCGGCATCTTGGTGTAGATCGATCGAACCGTGTCCGCATCGTTCGGTGGTTTGCTTTGATTCGTCTGACCTTGCTCCGCCCCACAGCAGTCCTCTCTTTCAAACGCTCAGGGGTGGCCGCCGTAAGAGGGATATTCAGTTGTGAGACGTTTCAAACGACATCCTGGGTCGCCTATTGAGGAGCATGACATTATACTCGTGGATGAAACAGTTGAAGGGGCTTGTTTGGACGCTCGAAATCACGTAGCAGAATCCCCAAATCAACTAGACGTCACTCCACATGACAAAGTAATAGGGGTAAAGCGCGGCGATTCGGTTGTGCTAACTGAACTCGCCCGCATCACGGAAAAGGTTGTGACCGTCGCTCAAAAACCGTCGTTGGAACCCCGGCTCCAGCTGTCAGGCAAAAAGACGATTTCCACGAGGATTAAGTTATCGTTTCCATCAACGCCCTTCGAGAATATCTCGATCAACGCTATCGGCTGTTGATGGACGTCATCTATGAGATGCCTCGTATCGCCAGTATTCTCGGACTTCGGCCATCAACACTTCCGCAATATTCGACTGGCCGTGGTCGAAAGCAGGAACTTCAGATACCAATTTGGGGAACGTTACTTGGACTGACAAGTGACCTACAAGATCTCTGTGACGTGCAGGCGATTGACGCCACAGGCATGGATCGGATTGCTGCCAGCCAACACTACGCAAAACGGACGAATTACACCTTCAGAGCGGTCAAAACAACGATTCTGATCGATTGCTCGACTGGTATGCTATATATTCATTGTTCGATGAAACAACCGCACGATTCACAGGTCGGCTTGCATGTGTTGAAACGTAACCAGGATAAGGTGTCAACTATCACGGCAGGCAAAGGATACGACTGGTGGCTGTTTCGCAACAAACTGCGTTCAAAGGGCGTCACACCAGTGATTTAGCATCGTGAGATGGGATGGATGGGGTTCGTTGGAAATGTATTGTTAGGTGATAAAACGTACCACCAACGCTCGCATGTCGAATCGACATTCTTCGCGCTCCGCCAACCATACGGCGGCACGCTTCGCGCGAGAACCTGGTTCGATCAATTCCGTGAACTCGTCCTGAAATGTGCAGTCAAAAACGTCGAATTGGCTGTCAAGGACGCAAAACCATGAATTCGGGCGTTCAACCACGCCCCAGTATGCATGGAGTTGTCTTGAGGGTTGCCGATGACTGAGGCTGCGAGTTTGACTCGGTCCCCGATTTGGAAGCTTGATTCAGTGATTGAAGGGTGTCACTTCTCCTTTTGTATGAAGTCTGTTATTTTCTTGATGTTTTCTTCTGGGAGTGTTCCTTGTTGGAAGACGCCTTTGAAGGAGTCTTGGAAGTTGGGATCGGTGATGGTTTCCTGGATGTTGGTTAGTACTTGATTGAGTTTGTCTGGGTTGCCTCGGTCGATGTGTTGGTCCAGTTTTTCGGTGTCGAACTGGTCTGCGAGTGCGACGATGTCTCGGGCGTCGGTGAGTCGGCCGCTGTGAAGTTTTACCGCCATCAATAGTTCTCGTTCTGGGATGGCGACTCGGATGCTGCGTTCGGTTCCGTCAATATTCTTGTTCTCCGAGTGTTTCTGGAAGTACTGGTAGTTCCAGGTGGCGTTGGTCTGTCGGCACTGGAGGCTGTTTACGAGAAGGTCGATGGTGACTGGAAGTTCCAGGTCTTTTTCGTATGCTATGTACCGGCCACCGTAGACGTCGAGTTCTCGATCTTCGACCGCCTCAAAACCGTGATTTTCCAGCACGTCTTGAAAGTCGTGGAGGTCTTCTTCCCGGATCACGAGGTCGGCGTCGACTGAGAACCGGTGTTGGTACGCGGATACTGCGTATCCTCCTACTACGATGAATTGGAGATCGTGGTCTTTGAAGGCTTGGAGGATTTCGAATATCTGATTTTCCCGATCGATGAAGCCACTCATCGACCCATCACTTCTCTTTCCCTGTAAGTGACGTCCAGATCTAGATCATGGATTTCGTCGATCATTTCTAATGCGGGTTGGAAGTTGGCTGGGTATTCCTGCATCCATTCGACTGTTTCCTGTAACGGTGTAACGGAGGCATTTTCCACCCACTCGGTTTGGAAATCTTGGCGGGGGAAGAGGACGTAGTAGATACCTGGCTGGCCTTCCTGGATCCGTTCTTCGACGCTGGTCTCAATGCCGTAGCTTTGGAAGTGGCGTTTCCACTGCTCTACCTCGTCTTCGTTTACGTCGATGAAGATGGGGTAATCGTCCTGGTTCCGGGCGATTTGATATCCTCCTTGGGTCCAGAAGAAGACGGCATCGGTTTTGGTAAACCGGTAGTCCCGGCCGGCGAAGTTGGGTAACAAGTATGCGGTATCCAAATCGATTCCACGAGTGATGATCGTTTGTGCGAGGTCTTCGAAGGCTTCTTGGACTGCTTGATCGGAGACGTGGACTCCGTTTTTTCGGTGGATGATGTTTTCTTCCTCTAATTTGGTGATCCATTCGTGGGTGTAGGCGTAGGAGATCCCTGTTTTCTTGGAGATCCGATTGATCGAGTCGCCGTCTTGGGTTGCTAACAAGATTTTCGCAGTGTATTGGTTGATTAAATCCAATCCCATGTTATCGCTATGGCGATAAACTCTTTTAAATGTTATCACCATAGCGATACCGTTGAGGGAGGGGTAGATCCAACCGCCAATTTCGCGACTACGATTATTACTCTTCACTGGTTTGTGCGAGGAGTTCTTGGAAGCTGAGGCCGGCGATGAGTTGGAGTCGTTCCTGCTTGTTCATCTGTGCGAAGGCATTCTTGTACCGATTGACAGTGTCGCGGGAAACTCCGATTTCCTGAGCTGTGTCTGTCTGATTGAGCCGGGTGATGCTGTCGATATACTCGGTTGCCGTCTCCGGGTTTAGCCCGTATTTTTCGAGAATGTCGTCTACCTCCATTTTTCTGATATCGCGGCCTCCGGCTCGTGTAATCTAAGCTCAATACCTCGAATTTTTAATAGGTAACTGGGAGCTGAAGCCTCGGCTCACTACGTGGTTGTCTTTTCGGTATTTGTGAAAGGTCCGTCCTGGTTTCCTCGCATGCTGAGCTCGTTGTTGCGGGCGATGATTACGTGGTCGAGTAGTTCGACACCGATCTGGTCGAGTGCTTGGTGGAGTTCTTCGGTGGTTTTGATGTCTTTACTTGTGGGTGCGGGGTTGCCGGAGGGGTGGTTGTGGACGATGATGGTGCCGGCGGCGTTGACGAGTGCGGCAGTGCGGAGTATTTCGGTGAAATTGAATGCGACTGATTTGTGGTCTCCCTTGCCTATTCTTTGGTCGCCGATTCTGCAGTTGTCCTGGTCGAGGTAGACGGCGTATAGGGATTCAGACGTGTTCTTTCCGAGTTCGCGATATCGGGATAGGAGGTCGTTGAAATCGGTGATTTTGATGGGGTTTTCTTCGAGTATTTCGGCCTCGACTCTGATGGTGCCAAGTTCATATTCCACTGCTGATTTTTCACCTTTCCTGTGTTTGGAGTTCTCTTGCTTCCACTGCGTCGGCCTCGACTCCGTGGGGATAGTTGGGAATGGCTTTGTGGATGGCTTCGGCCCGTGTTTCTGCTTCGACTTCGGCGGATCGTAGGAGTGTGACTTTCCACTTCTTCACGGGGCGTTCACCTGTTCATTGTCGCCGGATTCTGCGAATCCTTGGCGTTTGAGATTTAGGTCCCAAGATTTGGCGAATTCCATGGCTTGGGGGAGACCGTGCTCGTTGTGCCGGTGGATGTGTGGATGTTGGGTGTATCGGACGGGGATCCACTCGCTGCCTTGAATTTTGAAAACGATTTCTGGATCGCTGAGTAAATCGCCGTGTTGTTCATAGTAGTGTCCGACGCTGATCCGGTGGTCTCCGATCTTCTCGATGACTAAATCCATGAACCCGGATGCTTCGACGGTTATGTGGTCCCCTACCTCCATTTCTTCGACGGTTTGGTAACCGTGGATTCGGAGTATCTGCTTAATTGACCCCATGAGGCTATTCACCTCGTGTGTCTGTGATAGCCCAGTTTTCCCGGATTTTGAAAGGTTGGTCTGCAGTCGCATTTGATTCCGTGGTGTGTTGTCAAAACATCCACCTTTTATCTTACAATTAGTAAGAAAACTTTAAATAAACACTTGACACTATGTAGGCACTCTCGATTCAGAGAATCCGTTCAAACTCTTTCCGAAAACACTTCCCGCCAACCTTCCGCCAACAATCGGCCATTGGCCCTGTTTCCCCGTTTTGTTTCCGTCCACTTTACGCCACTACACAACCCGGCTCGGTCTCTTTCCGTGCAATCTTCTCGTTGTCTTTCCGTTCAACTCGACTAACTACTGTACTACAATTATTCCACCAGGGAGAGAAGGAAGGACTGGAGAGGGAGGTGGTGTTAGTCTATTTTGTTGATGGCATCGCTTTGTCTATCGACTGAGGAATGTGCGTATTTCTGAGTCGTCTGTTTGGATTTGTGTCGACACTGCTGTGCTGCTGTAGCAAGGTCTGCTTCCTTTGCGATGTAGGTGGCTGTGCTGTGCCGGATCGCATACGGTGTTAGGTCACGGTTCTCTAAGTCGAGGTCTGCTTCCTGGGCGATTTTGTGGAATACGGAGCGGCGGTAGCTATCCTTTGTTGTACCGGTTTTCTCGTTGTGTTAGCCAGAGGGCGTTTCTTCCGTCGTATTTCGGTTTGGTTTCTCGTTCTTTCACCCATTTTTTGAGGATGGAGACGGTCTCGGGTTTGAGTGCAACTATCCAGTTTTCCCGTGATTTGCTGGATTCTTCTTCGGGTATTCGGAGTACTCCATTGTCCAGATCTAGCCATTGAATGTTGGCACGTTTGATCTCGATAGGTCGGAACCCCGCATCTAATGCCGTGTAGATCATCGATGTGTATTTGAACGAGTTGGCTTCGAGGAAATCCTGTTTCGTGACTTCTTCCTCCGGCTTCTGCAATCGTTGTGCCAAGTACTTCTTCCATCGATCTCGCTCCTCAGGAGATAGTGAATTGTAGTGTGGAATCGATCCGTAGCTCATTGCGGCTTCTCTCATCCGCCTCCGGTCCTGCTGTGTGAGGTACTCCCGAGGCTGGTAGCGAGTACTCGGATCGCTGTACTCGATCTCGGGCTCCCACTCGATATCACGGTTCCTTGCCTTACGTTGCCACTTGAACAAGAGCTGGACCGCCTTCTGATAATGACACTTCGTAGATTCTTTCAAATCTTGCTTGGCGAGGTCTTTCATCCAAGCATCGGCGTGACCCGTGGTCATGTCCTGAATGAACCGTTCTTCCTGTTGCCAAACCCATCGGTAGAACAGGTCGAGTCGGTTCATCGTGTTCTTGGCGGTCGAGAAGCTGTAACCCTCCGCCTTGTCAGGGTTCTTTCCAAGGTTTAGCAACCACTCTGCCAGCTCCCGGCGATGCTCCTGATAAGCAATTTCTTCCCGCGGGTTCAGATATTGCCGGGCCTCGTCCGTCAAAAGAACGATACCCCGGTACTTGTTCTCCTCCTCGATCGTCACACTGCGACACCTCCTCTACACCTAGAAACTAGACAAGATAGCCGATAAAATTTAAATAAATTGTGCAATATCATTGATAACTCGTTCAAATCGCTGTACTGCGTCGGGGTACCCCACAAGGGGGCGGGGTCGCATTCTTGAGCACCGAACATTCTTTCACCTCCGGAGAACCAGTTAATAACCAGAAGGAACGGGGAAAGAGAGCCTAGGCCGGGATTTGAACCCGGGCTCTCGTCCTTACCAAGGACGCGCTTTACCGCTAAGCTACCCAGGCGCAGCTGCTAGTTCTTGGGTTACGGGATTAGCCTTTTCGATGTCCGGGGTCAATCGTTGGCCGTTACCGTATCGCTCGCGGCAACGCCTCTTCCGAGTTCGCGGCGAATACGCGGTGTGACCTCGGCCGCTGGGGGCAGCGGTTCGGCATCGAGGGACTCGGCCAGCTCCGCGCCGAAGTTACGAATGGGATCGGGTACTCGATCGTGAACGACGGTCGCGCCGGCTTCGACACCGAGAACAATCACGTCGTGTTCAAGGGTTCGCTCGCTTGCCGCGGCCTCCGGGGCATCGTACTCGAGCGTTTGCTTTCGGGAAAACCGTTGGACGATGTCGATCGCCTGTCCCGCCACGTCCGTGTGGACCAGGTTCGAGAAGCCACGGGAGACCAGCACTTCGGCCCCCACGAGTGGCAAGTAACCCTCAGCCGCCGAATCAGTTCGGTACCGCTCTTCACCACGGATCAGTTCGCGAGTGAGCCGAAGCCCATCGTAGCTCAACTGAATGCCCACGGCTCGGTCCATCGCCGCCTCGGCGGCTGCCTCTCCACCGATCGACTCGGCGGTGAGGACCGTGACAACCCCCGGGACCATCGATCCCTCTCGCACGAGGTCCTGCAGCTCCGTGGCCATCGCCGCAGGTTCGATGTTTCCGAGGGTCTGCAGGGAGGCACGCTGAACGCGACCGGCCGCTGCCATCACTCTAGCCTGGATTAGCGGTGATAAAGGCCTTTGGAAACGGTGGATCTTACGCCACCCGTCTGGCCGTGAACTGGCCCTCCGCTCCGCCGATCAATCGCTTGATCTCGTCGTCGATCCCGCGTCGAAAGAACCCCTCGATGCCCGGAAGCCGCCCGTCGACGACGAACCGGTTTCGAACCCGACAGCCGTCCTCTGTCGCGGTAAGCTCGTGTTCACCCTGAACCGTCATGAGCTTCGATTCGCCGACGAACTGCACAAATCGCGGTGGATCCCGTTCGACGTCCCGCGTGCGCACGGACACCGTTCGTCGGATTCCAGGAATCGGGAGCCGGAGGTGCCAGATCGTCTCCTCACCGCGTTCTTCGTAATCGTCGACGACACTAATGGCCTGCGCACGAAGCGCCGGATCGGCTAGCAGGTCCCAGACGTCCTCGACGGGGGCGTCGACCTCATAGACACGTTCGACGTCGACGGTCATTGACCCAGATTCGGCGTTCGCGTACAAAACCCCGGCGACCCTCACGTGGGCGGTGCAGGGGGCATTTCTCGCTTGTGTGCCGACGTGGCGACCAGTTCCTCGACGTGTTCGATCACGGCCCCGTCGATGCCCAGCTCCCGCGCGGTCGCAGCCTTCGAGAGCGGCCCGTCTACGTGGAGCGCCAAGATACGGTCGAGCGTGTCGTACTCGATACCGAGCTCCGCCTCGTCGGTCTGGTCGGCCCAGAGTTCCGCCGTCGGCGTCTTATCCACCAGCCGATCGGGAAGGCCGGCGTGCCGGGCCAGCTGCCGGACCTGGCACTTGTACAGGTTGCCGATTGGGTTGCAATCGACTGCACCGTCGCCAAATTTCGTAAAATATCCGACCAGTGCTTCCGTTCTGTTGCCGGTGCCGAGTACGACGAGCCCCTCCTCGTTAGCGATGAGATAGGAAAGGACCGCTCGCGATCGGGCCCTGGCGTTCCCGCGGGCAAATTCCCCCACGTCCTGGGTTGGGCTCGCGGCCACGACGGCGCTGACGACGTCTTCCACCGGACACTCCGCGAAGCTGATGTCCAACCGCTCGGCCAGGGCTGCCGCGTCCGACTGGTGCGCTTCGGCGCTGACGGCGGTGGGCATGGAAAGTCCGGTCAGCCGGTCGGGTCCGAGGGCCTCGACGGCTAGCGCAGCAGTCAGGGAACTGTCGATCCCGCCGGAGAGACCGAGCACGGCACCCGTCGCGCCTGCCTCCTCGACCGTGCGCGCGATGAACGCGGTAATGCGCTCCCGGCGTTCCTCGAGTTCGCCTTCCGAAAGACTGAGATCCACCATGTCCGGGGGTGGCGGCGAACCACGAAAAAGCCGGGGGATTGGGGGTGTCGTGGCTACCGCGTGTTCACGGGCTCCTTCTCGTCACCCGGATGGACCGCATCGCGACGATCCGCCACGGCACCCGACGGTTTCGAGACCGGGCCATCGAGCAATGGATCGTCGGTCTCCGTCATCCAGCGATCCAGTCGGTCCGCCATGGACGCTTTCACATCGCTGTAGGCGGGATCGTCTACCAGATTGTTCCGTTCATTGGGGTCGTGATAGAGATCGTAGAGCGCGACCGGCGGTCGCGGACGTTCGAGGAAGCCACGCTCCATCAAGACGTCCTTCGCGGGGCCGTGATCCGTGTTCGGACCCACCTCGCGGCGGTACTCCTCGTCAAACCGCTCGATGTACTTGTACCGGTTCGTTCGGACGCAGCGTTTCGGCTCGTAAGCGGCGTGGTAGGTGACTTCCGAGTGGATCTGTTCCCGGACGGTGTCTGCTTCGCCGGTGGCGAGGGGGACTAACGATGGACCGGCAGCCCAGGACGGGATTGGAAGGTCGAGGACGTCGAAGATCGTCGGATAGAGGTCTATCGTCGAGACGAGGGCATCCTCCGCTTCTCCGGCACGGTGCCCGGTAGGGAAGCTCGCGATCAGCGAGACGCCGATCCCGTCGTCCCAGAGATCGCATTTCATGAAAGGGAACGGGATGCCGTGATCGGTCGTGAACACCACGAGTGTCTCGTCGTCGATGCCCGCCTCCTCGGTCGCGGAACGTATCTCACCGACACACGCGTCCACGTTGCGCGCCAGGAGATGATATCCGGCCATCTCCTCCCGGATCTCCGGTAGATCGGGAAGCGGAGCCGGTGGATTGACCCGATCCGGATCGACGACGGACTGATCGGCAGGAAGCGGTTGGTGGGTATTGTACAACCCGAACGAGAGGAAAAACGGGTCGTCCGAGGATGTCCGCTCCCGGATGAATTCGGTGGCCGCCAGGGCGTTTGCCCGGTCACGGGTTGACGCTCGATTCCCCGGCACGTCGTCGATCTGGTCCGGATCGCCGGCCAGCGTCCGATCGTAGCCGAGCACCTCGCGGGCGGTCTCGTGACGGCCGAGATCATCGCGATCGACCTCGTGTTGCTGTCCCGCCAGCACCGTCTCAACGCCCTGCTCGGATAGTTGGTTGGCGAGGTGCCGGTCGGGTTGTTCAAGGTCGAACCCACGGTGGGCCAGCCCGAGCATGCCGTTTTCGTGTGGGGGCTGGCCAGTCATGACGGCCGATCGACTGGGAGAACAGGTCGGGCCGGCACAGAACGCTTGCCGGAACAGGATCCCGTCATCAGCCAGTGTCGATAAATGGGGTGTCCCGATAGCGTGCCCATAGGGGTCGATATAACGCCCGGTGTCGTCGGTGTGGACCAGAATAACGTTCGTCATGCCCGAGGGGGCTCGCGGTACACCGTAAAGGTTCTGTCAGCGCCGCAAGCGCTACGTTGAAGTGAGCGGATCGGATACTATCGGATGGTTCACGCCAGCGCCGATGGTCCAGTGGTAGGACATGAGCTTCCCAAGCTCATAGCCCGGGTTCGACTCCCGGTCGGCGCATCCTGAGGGGCGGTCGACCCACTTCGACCCGGAACGGATTCTTGTCGTCCCATAGTAATGTTGGAAGTTATTCCAACATGACCGTTGCAACCCGGCGACTCCCGAGATCAGGTAGTCTGTGATCGTGTGGTGAGTGGGTCAGAATGGGCAGCGACGGTCGATTCGTCGTCGCGTTTTCCACCTTCTTCGACGCCATCGCGATCAACGATGTCAGTGAGGGCTACCCGGTCCCCGAATCGATGAGCCCGAGCTGTTGCATCACCCCGAAGTAGTCCGCTTGTCCGTGCTCTCCGGTGATTTTGCCGTCTCGGACGGTGAACACCGTCGTACCGGTGTACTGGGCCTTCTCCCCCGACGCCTCCGGCAGGGTGCCGACCGGGAGTGTCCACGATCGGCCGGTATGTGTGCCACCCCCTTCCCAGAGCGCGACCACGCGTTCGCCCTCCGCGATCAAATCGTCGGTCAACTCGAAACCACCGTCGGGGAACCGCGCTTTGTACCCGATAATGCGCTCTTTGACTTCCTCACGTCCCCGCACCTCACCGACCAAGGGGTAGTACCAGCGGATGTCCGCTGCGGCGAGCTCGTCAACGATCTCGGGGTTCAACTCGCCCCAGAAGGCTGACCACCAGCGGGTGACGATCGCTTTGTTCCGTTCAGTTCTCGAGGTATCTGCCATGGGGTGTTACACCCGCTCCACCTATGCGGAACAATCACATAGCAACAACGGACCACGAAGCCACCCAGGTTGGAATACGCCTCCCTGCGGAGCGAGACCGACGTATTGACCCGGTGACCTCGCCCGGTGTGAGCAACAACTGCGAAAACCATTTCGTGAGATTCAGGAGACCTATCGGCGTTCCGTTTCCCCGAATGCTTCTCGAAAGCCTAGTTCTCCATCTCACTGGGAGCGAACGAGCGCGGCAACTGTCGATTCGATTGACATCCTCCCCGCCCTGAAGGGCGAGGTTTTGCGCCTGCTCATCCCATAACCGGCCGCTGAAGGTTGGGTAACCCGGGAGCCGGGATTGGACATGGCGTCATATCCAGCCCGTTTGCGCAGGGGCATCCGAGTGCGTGATGACACACCGCGATACTGCCAGCCGGATTCGAACATGAAGCCGAGGTCTCGCCACCGGTATCCAGCGACGATAACAGATTCGCCGGGGGGATGTAACGTCCTGGCGTCGGTCGCACGAATCCTTGCCGCCAGCCTCTGCGATTTAAGTAACCTCGCCACCTCGTACAGCCAATCAGTCGATGATTTCCCGAGTGCTTGTTCCGATGGACGATTCGGAGATGGCGGTAACAGCGCTCGAATTCGCTCTCGAAGCGTACCCGGACGCCGACATTACGGTCCTCCACGTCGTGGGAGAACCATCCCCGTTCCTGGTGGAGGCTACCGGTATCGCGGTCGCCAACGATGTCGAGGCGGTCGCCGAGGAACGAGCCGAGAACGTGTTCGAGGAGGCGCGCTCGGTTGCCGCGGATCACGATCGCGAGATCGAGACGAAAGTCGCCCTCGGGCATCCCGCCCGGGCGATCGTCCGGCAGGCAGCTTCCTACGATACCGTCGTCATCGGCAGCCACGGTCGTGACCTCCGGGCGCGGATCCTCATGGGCGACATCGCCCGGAAGGTCAGCCGGCGGGCGCCGGTTCCGGTGACGGTGGTGCGGTGACACACCCGAACCCCTTTGGCGCTCATCCTGTAATTGACGCAGATGATTCCTCACGGAAGTGACGTGCAGTATGGGTGAGCTGTCACTCACGGTCGCGATCAAACATTACGACCATATCTCGCCGCTACTCGCGGGTGACATCCCGGTAGATGGGCTCGACCTCGATTTCGTCCGCGACAACGATCATGCCCTGGACATCACCCTTGGCGACCCCTCGGTCGAGGTCGGGGAGCTATCGTTCAGCCGGCACCTGATTCGGCTCGCGGACGGCAACCGTAGCTTCGTTGGCATCCCGGTATTTCCCACCCAACGGTTCCGGGAACGGTGCTTCTTTACCCGCCACGATACGGGGATCGATGACCTGGAGTCGCTACGAGGAACACGAGTGGGGACCAACGAGTGGCCGGCAACCGGGAACACCTGGAGCCGAGCCGTGCTTAGAGAACGAGGGGTTGCACTCGGGGACATCGACTGGCTCGTCGGCCCGGTCGACGATCCCGACTTCATCATGCGACCCCAAGGCGACCTCCCGTCGAACGTCGCGATGGCAACAACAGGTGTGACGCTACGAGAGCAGTTGCTCGCGGGTGAACTCGACGCGATCATGTGCCCGCTACCGCCGGCCGGGTACCACGACGAAGACTCCCCCATCCTCCGCGTCTACGACGACTACCGGGCGGCCGAGAAAGCCTACTACGAGCGCACACGTATCTACCCACCCCATCACCTGATGGGTATTCGTCGTGCCGTCTTCGAACGTGACCCCTGGATCGCAACGCGCCTGTACGATGCCTTCGAGTCCTCCAAACGACAGTGGCAGGCACATCGCCGCCGACTCACCGACACCGTGCCGTGGTTGATGCCCGAACTCGAGGAAACGACCGCGTTACTCGGCGACGATTGGCTCCCGTACGGCGTCGAGGCAAAACGAAAAGAGATCGAGAAACTGTGTCGGGAAGCATACGAGCAGGGGCTTATCGAGACGCCACTCGACCCGGACAGCGTCTTCGCCGAATGGCGGCAACTCCAGCAGTGATCCGGGGAAAGCCGTCGACTGCCACTGGACTGGTGTCAGGCGTCTACTGCGGGTGTGACCACGTTCAGTATCCCACGTATCGGGAGTGTGGAATTCAGTAGCCCACGTATCGGGTGTGCGGAACGGTCCGCCGGAGGCATCGACTGGTCAGGTCGGTAGTCGAGTCACGTCGACACGCTCAAATCACTGCCAGGACCCACGTTCGGATGTAGCGATGGGTCAGGGAGCCGAACCGTCGAGAGCAGTTGCGCGGCTGGCGACGGTTGACCGATCGCGATGAACCAGGAACGCGGTTTCAAGCTGTTCTACTTCCTGTTTTATGCCGCCTTCAGCGGCTACGTGATGTTCCGGAACGTCTACTTCGAGGAGATTGGATTGAGCGGGACGCAAATGGGATTCATCGGGTTTCTGATCCCGCTTTGTACGATCCTCGCCCAGCCCCTCTGGGGACTGCTCGCCGACTGGAAAGGGGTCAGCAAACTCATCCTCTACATCTCCGCGATCGGGGCTGGATTGGCGGTACTGATCTACCCGCTTGCACCGCTGTCCCCTGCACCCTTCGCGATCGTCATCATCGCCACTATCGTGTTTGCGACGTTTCACGCACCTGTCACCCCGATTGCCAACGCGCTTGTCCTTGCTGCAGGCGTCTCGTACGAGTCCGTCCGGGCGTGGGGATCGATCGCGTTCGGTATCGCCGGCCTCTTCGTGGGGTATCTCATCGGGATCTTCGAGACGGAGTTGATCTTCGTGGCCTACACGACGGGGATGGTGCTGATCGTGGCGTTGCTCCTGTTCCTTCCGATTCGAGAATCGGCCGATCTCGGCCGGGATCTCAGTCTGGAGACGATACGTCCGTTGCTCCATCGACAGTTCATCCTGTTGTTGCTCGCAGCGTTCGTCCTCGGGTTGATGGCACCGGCGGGCGCGGCGTTTTTTTCGGTGTACGTCCGTGCTGTCGGGCACCCCGACGCCGTCACCGGTGCAGCCTGGCTCATCAAGACAATTGCGGAAGTTATCGCGTTCCTCTACATCGCGCGAAGCGGCCGAGGATCGTACCGGACCCTGATGGCCATCGGTGGGATACTCTACGGGATCACGTACGTCATCCTCTTTCTCACCGGCGCGATCGGGCCCATTCTCGTCGCCCAGCTGCTGTTGGGGGCGGGATTCGCCCTGTTCAACCTCGCGTCCGTCAATCTCGCACAAGCGCTCTCTCCAGACGCGTTGAAATCAACCGCGCAGAGCCTGTTGATGGTGGGCGGTTCGAGTGCCGGGGTCGCCGTGGGGGAACTCGGCACGGGCTGGTTGCTCGATTTCGTCGGCGCCCAGCAAATGTACGGCGTCATCGCCATTCTGGGCATCGTCGTTGCCCTCATCTCGTTCACGATCAGCACCGACACGGATGCGTCAAAGACCGCCAGCGCAACTGAGTGACGAAAAAAGAACAGGTAGCATCCGCAACGACGCTACTCGAGTACGTAGAGCTGGACCCGTGCGCGGGTCCCCCACTCCATGTGAACCGTGTGGACGCCCGCCTCCTCCGTGCGGTAATCGACGCCACCATCGCCACTGAGCTCCTCCTCGAGCACGACGTTTCCTGCGGGATCCTCGATTCGCACGTAACTGGGATCGTCATCATCAGGGTCGTATTCCAGTACGATGTAATCCCGGCGACCGATGTCCACTTCCCACGCTCGTTGGTCCGGGGGCGAGCTCCGCACGGCCGTCACCCGGCGGGAATCGCGCCCGATTCCCCTCGCCTCGACACATCCCGCCACCGCGGCTACACCGACCGATCCAATACAGAAACGCCGTCTCGTTACCTTCATAGCCACCACTAACAATAATTACATTTGTTAGGATATAACTCTATCGGGATTATGTCCCGGCATCTAGAGGATCGTTATTGGCAGTATTCGCGGATATATCACGTGCCGTTTATTCCAACCAATAAGGATTCCTATATTTATTCACGGCGTTTATGCCCGGGGCTCGAAGGTCGTGAGATGGGGATGTGGCTGGGTATCCCCGCTCGAGTTTCTGGCGATCATTTGCGCGTAGGCCCCACGATGACTGTCCTCGCCACTGGTGAACTCGCGGTAGTGGAGTACTGTCAAGTCGAGACACGCACGCAGGAGGTCGTTTGCACCGACACGTCTGCTCGGTGGAGGCCCGTAGTCGACAGGTTCCGCGGTCCGCATGTGATCTTGGTAATAAAGCACCCCACCGTCGGTCAGCGCCGCCTTCACGTCCGTCAACTGATCCAACACCCGAAACGACCTGACCGTGATGACGTCGTAGGTCGCCCGCGGATACTCGTACGCCAGCGCGTCGGCGTGGATCCACTCACACCGGTGTTCGACACCTCTGGTTGCAGCGTTCTCCCGAGCGATCTCGAGGCCCACGCGTGACTTGTCGATTGCATCAACGTCGTAGCCATGCTCGGCAAGAAAGACTGCATTGCGCCCGGTCCCGGCCGCAATATCGAGCGCCCGTCCGTCCGGAAACTCGTCGACCATTCGCTGCAAGATCGGAGCTGGATCAGGATCTTGCTGGTACCGTCCCTCCCTGAAACGATCATCCCACCGACTCATCGCTCGTCTCCTCTCATGACTGTGTTACTCACGCATAGCGGTGGTGTCGTGCTTCGATCGCGGTTACCCATGCGTCATCGATGGTAACGGTGCCGACGTAGGTCTTTTCTCCCCCGTGACAGTCGTTGCCGCCCGACGGAAGCAGATCACGGTCACGTCGTATGGTCTCGATCCGGTCGATCGGCGTCTTCGGCATCTCTGGCATCTCGCTCGAGACGAACGTGTACTCGTTGTACGGATACCGGACCTCTATGCCGTCCAACCCCGCCATCTCGAGTTCAGCCACCAACGAAGCCAGGTCGACGTCGTAGCGTCCGGGATGCGCGAGCATGGCAGCACCACCACAGTCGTGGATCCACTCGATCATCTCGGGGGGTCGGCGGGTCGCCCCATCAGAGACAGAACGATCGCCAACGCGTTCTCGCATCCGCCCCGGATCGACGAACAAGCCGAGGATGTCGATGCGTGCGGCCGCGGTCGAACAATTCAGTTCCACACCGGAGACAACCTTCGTACAGTCGACAGTTTCGATCGGTTCGCGCAACCGATCGTGCACGGCCATGTGATCGGTGAGGGCCACAGTGTCGATGCCAGCAGCCGCGGCGAGGGCGACACGGTCGCGGAACGAGAGTTCCGAGTCGGGAGATGCGTTCGTGTGCGTGTGCAAGTCCGCTACCATCCCCTTGGGGAATCCGGATTCGGCGTTTAGGTCTCTCGATCGGGGTAACTACAACGCCGGCGGCGCCCATCGCGACGACCACGCCGGTCTCGTTCGCTGTTGCTCGCGACTTCGTGCCATTGGATTCCAACTTGCCCGGTGCTTCCTGGGTCGCCCGACTCAGCTCCGCGTCTGGTCCAGATCGCGCTGGAACTCGTCGAAGATCTGAATATCTTCCGGGATCTCTTTCACGATAACTCGGTCGCTCCGTTCGGTATCCGGAGATTCTTCGACCGGAATCGCGAGATCTTCGAACCCCGGCTTGATTTTCACGCTCTTGGCCGGCATCCCCACGACGATGTGATGGGCGGGAACGTCGCCCTGGACGACCGCCCGCGCACCCACCAGCGCGTTCTCGCCGATGCGACATCCGGCCCTGATCATCGCGTCGAACGTCAGGCGCACGTCGTCTTCGATAATCGTGTGGAAGTTCGTCACCGCCGTCTGATCGACCACATCGTGATCGTGGCTGTAGAGGTGGACGCCGTCCGAGATGCTCACCCGGTCGCCGATGCTCAGTTTTCCACGATCGTCGAGATGGACATCGTCGTGGACCACCGTATTGTCGCCCATCCGGATGTTGTGGCCGTAGGTCATCGTGATACCCTTGAACAACCGGAGGTCGTCCCCCGCCTCCTCGAAGAGATGGTTGGCAAGCATCTGTCGGAATCGAAGTGCGAATTCGACGTTATCTGCGAGTGCCGTGGCATCGAACTGTCGCCAGAGCCACTGAAGATATTTCGATCGTTCGAACACGGACTCGTCCTTCTCCGCGTAGTATTCGCTCTCCAGGGTGACGTTGCACGGGTCGTAACTCTGTAACCGTACGAGTGCCGCGTTCGAAACCGGCTCCCCGTTTCGCCACGCCTCGTAGGCCTCGCGGTCACCAAACAAATCCACGAGAATCTCCCGGACGACCTGACAGGTGTCCTCGGAGGATGAGAGCCGCTCGTCCACCTCCTCGATGAACCCACGGACACCGGCTTCGGCCGTGTCGGGCAGCGCGACGTTCCGTTTGGTCATCGACCACACTTTGCCATGCTGTATCTTAGGAATTGGGTTGGTGGCGGATTCCGCCCATCTCCAGAAGAAATAGACCCCGTTGATGAAGAATATCACCCACAGAAGACCTATAATCGGCGACGATAGTCATTACCAGCAAGTTATCTAGTCGTCAGACACACCCCCTTTTTTCGTGTGGAGTTGGTAACCCGACGCGTAGCTCACTCGAGGAAGACGTGTCTCGGACGATCGGCCAGAATATCACGTCCCCATTCCACCGTCTCGCTGAACGCGTCCGACCGAAAGAACACCATCGCGTCCTCGCGGGACTCCCACCGGCTGTCGATGAACATATCGCATTCGTTGGCAACGTTGACCAGCCGATCAGTCTCCAGATGGCCGTCCATATCCGCCAGGAGCTGACCCACCTCGTCGAAGGTCTCGACGAACGCCTCCCGATGGTCTGGCTTGACGGTATAGAACAGGCCCATTGTCTCCCAGGTGCCCCCTTCGCCTCGCTCGAGGACCTCGGGGAGCTCCTGAAGGTGTTCTGCAGCGATGGAGGCTGCGTCCCCGGTCCCCCACAGGCTGACGACCGCCAACCGGTCCGTCGACGTCCCGTGATAGACCGATGTCCCCTCGTGGGTGTCGTACCGATCGAATCCGTCTCGTAACTCGTCGACTGCCGTGAGTAGCGACGGCTCGTCCGCACTGGAGTAGACAACGACGGCGTGGACGTCCTCGCCGTGCGGGGTGCCGGCGAACACATCACCATCGATCGCTACGTCGTCTGGCTCATCGTCCACCGCTGTCCCCTCCCGGGGGGTTCCAGCCATGTCGACCACAACGGTCTCCGTTTCTCCCGGTATCGCCTCCAGGAACCCGGCAGCCGTTTCGGCCGCCTGCGTCGTCGTCCAGCCACTCACGACCACGGTTCGGTCTCCGTCCGACGTCACGGTCGTCCCTTCGTGACTATCGTAGTGATCGAAATTGTCCGATAGCCCGGCGACCTCTGCCTTGACGGCCGACTCGTCCGCCTCGCTATAGACGATGACCGCGCCACCGGTGGGCGTGATGTCGACCTCGCCCGCGAGATCACCGAGCTCGTCGGCGAGGGTCGGTCCGGCGGCGGGCTGTTGCTCCGTCGTCGGAATCTCCTCGCCTGCCATGAATGCAGCCAGGTCCCCAACGGGGAAGCGCCGCCCGACGTAGAACGGCCCGAATTCGGCATACCGCGAGGTCGACGGGTCGTATCGCATCTCCGTCAGGAGGTCTTTGATCGCCACCATGTCCTCCGTAAAGAGGGTGACCCCCCACTCCCACCTCTCGAAACCGACGGTGCCGGTAATGAGCTGGGTGACCTCACCTGCGTAGGACTTTCCGATTTCCCCGTGACTGCGAACGAGTTCGGCCCGACGGTCGTAGGAGAGATCGTACCAGTTTTGCTCCGGTCCTCGACGTTTCGACATCGGGTAGTAGGAGACGAACGCCGCATCCGGCAGCGATGGATAGAGCCGTGCATTCATGTAGCGCTCGATGCCCGGATCTGCGGTTTCGTCCTCGTCGAAGAAGGCGGCCGCCGCCTCGGTGTACCCGGAGGCCTCCGTCACGCCCACCGCCGAATCGGCCCGCGTGAGCACGGCGGCAGCCTCCAGCCCGTCAAATCGACGTTCGAAACTGTCGATCGCGGCCAGCCGGGGACGCAATACCAGGATCAGCAGATCCGCTTGGTGGCCCATGACGCTGTATAGCCCGAGGTCGCCATCTGCGTCGGCTTCGTCAGCGAGGAA
This sequence comes from Halobacteriales archaeon, assembly GCA_007118975.1. Lineage (GTDB taxonomy): Archaea > Halobacteriota > Halobacteria > Halobacteriales > SKNY01 > SKNY01. The sequence continues at coordinate 18,693 of SKQO01000143.1, forward strand.
TGACCGGAGCGATTCCAGGGCCGCATCGCGCTCGGCATCGGTCATGTCCCGCCATACCTCCCAATCAACCCGTCGGAAATCGTGTAACACGTAATAGCCGGTCGCCGTCTCCGGCGGTCGCCGTCGATCCATACTGGTCCTCTCGACCGCGAACGGAAAAGGTGCTTCTGACCTCGCGTGCTCAGGCCAACAGCCCTTGCCCGAAGAGCATCAGGATCAGGCCTGCCAGCATCAGCAAGCCGACGCTGACAGTGACCCATTTGACCATAATATACCGGCGCTCGATTGGGAGGCGCGAGACGACGGACTCGGCCGTCGAACGGAGGAGATGGCCCCCGTCGAGGGGAAACGCGGGAATGCAGTTGAAAATACCGAGGTTCAGGTTTATCCAGGCCGTCCAGAACAGCGCGTTCGCCAGCAGAAACACGCCACCGCCCAAAAACGACAGCGGTCCCTCAACCTGGTAGAAATTCGATATATGACCGGTGAATCCGGGGAAATTGTGTTCGATCCCGGCGCCGAGAATGGACGCGACGGGGAGGACCAGCGCGGAGAACACCTTCCCGAAGAACGAATCGAGTCCGAAGATCGGACCCACATCTGTCTCACCACCGAGCGTTGCGAGGAACGTCTCCGCCGGGTACAGTTGCGTCCCGAAGTCATTGAATGAAAGCCCCGTCATGCCGGGAACGAGCGAGATACCGAGATAGCCGTGATCCGCATTCGGGTGTTCGCCCAGTGTCACGTTGTACGTTTCGGGCCTCGCGTCCGCCGGGAGTTGTTCGTCTCGCGGATACACGTACGCCGTCACCTCAAGCTCCTGGCCAGGTTCCGTCTCTCGGAGGACCGATCGAGCCTCCCCCGTCGAAATGACTCTCTCTCCGTCCAGTTCGGTCATGACGATGTACTCACCCGCTCCCGACGGAGCGCCCGCGGTTGCAAACGGGCCACCGGCCTCGACGTACGGCACGCTCGCACCGACTGGGAACGATCGCTCCTCCCCCTCGGCAGTACCCATCGTCACTACCGGTGACCCGCGAGCCACCTGCTCGAACTCCGCCTGCGTGTAGACTGGTTCGCCCTCGAGCGTCTCGATGCGTTCTCCGATACCAACGCTCGCCGGCCCGTCCGGTACCGCGGCAACGACGATCAGGGATCGGTTGACGGTGACTTGCTCATCCTCGTTGCCGAGCGTGACCGTCACCGATCGCTCGCTTGTCTGCTCCAGATACCTGTTGAGCTCTTCGCCAGTTTCGATCGTTTCGTCGTCGACGCCAACGATCCGATCCCCGGCCGAGATGCCGGCTGCGTCTGCCCCCGACCCACCGATCGTGGTCCCCACCGGTGCACCCGGGGCAACGGCGATCGCGCCGGCAACCAGCCAAAACAGCAGCCCGAACGCCAGGATCGTCACCACAAAATTGTTCATGACGCCTGCCGCGAACATCCGGGTTTTCCCGCCCCGGTCAGCCCGTTGCTGGCTCGCGTGATCCGGTTGGACAAAGGCCCCCAGCGGAACGATCGCAAGCATGGCTACGCCCATCGATTCGATTTCGATGTCCTCGACCCGGCAGAGCAAACCGTGACCCCCCTCGTGAACCACGAGACCGACCACCAGTCCCAACACGATCTCGGGCGTGGCCGAAAGCGGGAGGAACTCGTTGACGCCCGGGATGACCAGGACGTTTCTGGGCTCGGTGATCTCGGTTGCCTCCGGGGACAGCATCGCCGCAATTGCGGAGTTGATCACCACGAGGAACATCCCGACCATGATGACCATGGCGACGCCGATGCCGAAGTTGCCCCAGGCGCGCCAGAAGCGCCGACGTTTCGAGAGGCGGTCGAGGAAATCCCGGCCCCGCCGCGTGTGAATGGTGATCAGCGGTCCCTGGGTGTTCACGTTATCCGGAAGATACCCGGCCCGGCTTAGGGAAAACACCAGGAGCCAGTACCCGAGGAACCCCACGAGTACCCACCACAGCAGGCTCATCCAACGATTCTCCGGGATCGGCCATGAAAGGCGTTTGGATCGCTTTCGATCGGGTTATTTCTGGGACTCAACATTCCCGACGCAGCCGCCTGACGACGAACTCCCGGTCGAGGTGGGCCAGGAACGGTCCGAGTTTCGGGCCCTCCTCGCGATCAAGGAACAATCGGTAGCCCGTCGCGAAGAAATCACCAACGTCTATCTCGTGTGATCGTGCGAGTTCGTAAATTGCCGCCTGGAGCTCCTCGCCATCTGCGCCGGACGCTGCGATTTCGGCGAGCTCCTGGAGCGCTGCCCCGGTCTTCTCATCGATCGGTACGTCGGGGATCCTGGCCCGCTTGAGCTCGTAATTGAACGCGTTATCCGTTCGACGTGCCCACCTGCGTGCGCGCTCAACGCGTTCGAGGGCATCCGCGTCAGCAGACGATGGCGTGTCCTCGCAGATGTGTCCCTCGCGCTGGGCGATCGCCTTCCGAAGCTCGGGATCATCCGTCATGCCGAGCACCGCCGCGAAGGTGTACGGCAAGCGCACGCGGTTCGGCTCGATGTGATCGACGAGAAAGGGATACACCCGCTCTGCCCGTGCGTGTTCTTCTTCGCTGGCGGTGATTTCCTCGAAGTAAATCGCCTCGAATCGGTCGAACTCGTCGACCAGTTGATCGATCCGTTCGATCGAGAAATCGCGGGCGCGTGCAGGGTCCTTCGCGAAGAAGTAGCGAAGCACCTCGGGTTCGATCAGCTCAAGCACCTCTTCGACGAGCACCACGTTCCCCGCAGACGACGAGAACGGCTCCTCATCGAGGGTGAACCATTCGTATGTCAGTGGGACGGGGGGTTCGGTATCGAGTAACGACTCGGCAATCCGTCGTCCTGACGGCCAGGAACCCTCCGCGTGGTCCTTGCCGAACGGCTCGAAGTCTACGCCGAGGGCACGCCACTGGGCGGGCCACTCGAAACGCCAGGGGAGTTTTCCCTCTCGTAACGATACCTCGCCCTCGTCGCCACAGCCCTCGATATCACGGTTACCGGCGGTGATCCCGTCACAGCGGTAGGCAACCGATCCCGCTTCCAGATCGACATCCGTGATCGTTTCGGTGACGAGTCCGCACTGACGACAAATGGCATTGAAGGGCACGTACTGACTGTCGACCGTGGCCTGAAAGTCAGCTAAAAGGTTGCGAGCTTCTTCTCGCCGTTCGAGTAACTTGATGATCGAGGGTTCCAGCGTCCCGTCGGTGTACAGCTCGGTCGTCGAGATGAGTTCAACTGGCACGCCGAGGCTTTCTGCACTCGTGTTGATGAGGTTCGAGAAATGATCGCCATAGGAGTCACAACACCCGAACGGATCCGGGATGTCGGTGTACGGCCTACCGAGATTCCGTCCGAGGGCACCGGCATCGACATCGCCGAGTTCGACCAGCGTGCCGTCGAGATCCGCGAGTAATCTCGGCAACGATCGAAGCGGGTCGCGATCGTCTGTCGTAAAGACGTGCCGAACCTCGTGCCCACGCTCGCGGAGTACCGCTGCGACGAAATGGCCCCGCATGACCTCGTTCATGTTGCCGAGGTGGGGAACGCCCGAGGGCGAAATGCCACCCTTGATTACGATGGGTTCCGCAGGATCGCTCGCCTCTATCTCATCCGCCACCGCATCGGCCCAGAAGACGTATCGTTCGCTCATCACTCGGCTGTGGGGACGATCTCCGTTCCTTCGTGTTCGTCATGCAATACCGCACGCAACACCCGTTCCGAATCACTCCCATCCATGACGATCGCGTGCAACCCGGCTCGTTGGATCAATTTCGCAGCGAGTAAATCGACCGGCGCCGGGCTCCCAGCGTTCATCTCGAGCGATACGATCACATCGACGAGTTCCGATGGCCGTAACTCCTCGTATTTCGTCGCATCGGCGTCGACGTTTGGGTCCGTATCGAAGACGCCCTCCACGCTCGTCGCGAAGACCAGGAGATCGGCACCCACATACTCCGCCAGGGCGGCACTGACAGCGTCGGTCGTGTGACCGGGGGATACACCACCCATCACGGCGACATCAGTTCGTTGTAACTGACGCTGGGCTACCTCGTACGTACTGGCCGGCGGCGCCCCGGGGCCGCGCTCCATCGCCGCCAGAAGCAGTCGGGCGTTGACCCGGGTGACCGCGATCCCGATGGCATCGAGCTCGATCTCATTGGCACCGAGTTCGCGGCCGGTCTCGATGTACTCCCTGGCGACCCCGCCACCACCCACGACGACCCCCGGGGAGTGTCCCGCGTCGGCGAGGCGATCTACCACATCCGCGTACGCCGCAATCTGATCCGGCCCGTTTCCCGGCGCCAGAATGCTTCCCCCGACGGAGATCACCACCTGCATGTTGCTGGATTCGTAAAGGATCGGCTAAAGAGTTATCAAGCGTCCGGCGAAGCGTACAAGCCGATACATGTAGATGGATGTTGTATGCACGTGCTGTCGGTTGGGGGGGCGGGGGCGGAATGGGCCATCGAGACGCTTGCCTCCACCCTCGGGGAGCGCGGGCGGGTCGCTCGCCTGACCAGGCAGGCACAAGGGGTTTCCGCGCCCGATCACACCAACGTTACCCTCGATACCACCGGTACGTGGCGGGCGACGGGGAACGGCGGCGGGGGAGAACGATGGGCGGATCGACTGGCAGCGGACCATGATTATCTCCTCCTTTCGGGTACGGCCTCACCGCGGTGGCCGCGTCTGGTGGCAACCGATCACGAGGTTCGAGGTGACTTACTCCCGGAACCGGTTGCACGCGACCGATTCGACCCCAGTATCGTCGTCGATCGACTGGAAGACGGCGAGCCATACGAGACCCGGGAGTCTCTCATTCGGCGAGCGGAAGCCTCGCCTGACTCCAAGCAGGCCGGAGCCATCGCCACTTTTACCGGACGCGTCCGTGCCAAAGATGCGCCGGATGACGAAGAAACGGAATACCTCGAGTTCGAGAAATACGCGGGTGTAGCAAACAAGCGGCTTCGTGAGCTGGAAACAGAACTCAAAGCACGTGACGGCGTTTTCGAGGTGTTACTCCATCATCGAACGGGCGTGATCGAGGCAGAGGAAGACATCGTGTTCGTGGTGGTCCTCGCCGGTCATCGAGAGGAAGCGTTTCGGACCGTTGAGGACGGAATCAATCGCCTGAAGGCGGAAGTGCCCATATTTAAAAAGGAAGTTACCGTCGGCGAGGAATACTGGGTCCACACCCGGCCGTGAACGGCGCGCGTTCGTCCGCGAGATCGGACCGTCGGCGATTAACTGGTTGTGTTAGCCGGAGAAAACGGTCGTGATTGCCACGTCCTTCGGTAGATATTGACCAACCCGTACGAAGCCTTCAATCAATTCGATAAAACGTCTAAGCCCTTCTCGACTGTCGATGAAAGATTCGATCTGCCCACAAAGATTGGTGAAATGCTGGAAAAGCACGCCAAGGATCAACAGTATATATGCAGTCGGCTGGTCTGGCATTGCCCGAGGCAAGAAGTCATGACCCTCCACACGCAGCCCTCCACTGGGTCGACCGACAAAGAAACGAAGCTCAAGGAGTATCTCCGCGAGCGTACAAAAGACGGGGAAGTATACTTCAAGAGCAAATTCATCGCCGATGAAGTCAACCTGTCTCCAAAGGAAATCGGCGCGCTGATGGTGAAGCTGAAGGAGTCAGCACAGGACCTGGAGATCGAGAAGTGGTCCTATACGAGCGCTACCACCTGGCGCGTCGCTCCAGTCTAGGAGCACAGTCCCCTGGATCACGGTCCCCCGCCCCTCCACGCAATCGGTGATCCTACAAACGGTAGCGACTGCGGAAGGTGCGACAGGCGCCAAGCGAGGCGATATCGGAAGTCATCGCGAGATTGGAATCTGTTCCGATGCTGGAGACGTTTCGCGAATCGAAGGCTTATGCCGATTCGGGCCAAACGCAACTCCGATGGAGTCGCCGGAGGCGCCGACGGGTGGGCCGGATCCTCGCGGGTTCGAGGATCACTTCTACGTGTACGAGATCCGTCGGGACGGTGAGGAGGTTCGCTATTACGGGACGCCGCTCAAACCTGTCCACGAAATGATCCGGGCGGTCTGGCCGGTCTTTCACGACCAGGGCTACGAAGTTCGCGTCGAGCAGGACCTCGGCGAATGGATTCTGGTCGCCGAACCGATCGATCTCGGCATCGACGGGATCCCGTGGACGAACGTCATTTTGGCGCTTGCGACAGTCGCCTCCACCCTCTTTGCGGGGGCGTTCTGGTACCAGTTAAATCCATACTCCTACGAAATCATCTACGCCTGGCCGTTCGCGGCCGCGATCATGATCGTTCTCGGCGTGCACGAACTCGGTCATTACGTGATGAGTCGGTATCATCGGGTCAACGCCTCCCTTCCGTATTTCATCCCGGTCCCGACGCTGATCGGCACGATGGGAGCGGTCATCAAAATGAAGGGCCATATTCCGTCCAGGAAGGCGCTCTTTGACATCGGTGTCGCGGGACCGCTGGCCGGCCTATTTGCCACCATCGTGGTCACGGTGATCGGCCTCCACCTGCCACCGATCCAGGTACCCGCAAGTGTCGTCGAGCATCCCGACGCCATTCGGATCGAACTGGGGTACCCCCTGCTCCTCGAATTTCTTTCCTGGGTGACCGGACAACCTGCCACCTTCCCCGAGGAGAACAAGTTCGTTAACCCGGTCGTCATCGGCGGGTGGGTCGGGATGTTCGTGACGTTTCTCAATATGATCCCGGTCGGACAGCTCGACGGCGGCCACATCGTTCGGGCAATTCTCGGGGAGCGTCAACAAATCGTGGGGGCGTTTGTCCCAGTCGCACTGTTCGGGCTTGCAGGCTATCTGTACTTTTTCACCGAGGCAACGGTCCACGGCGTCATGATCTGGGGTCTGTGGGGCATGATCGCCGCCGTATTCGTTGCAGTCGGTCCCGCCGCGCCCGTGCAAGACGAGGAACTCGGTGGGGGACGGATACTCGTTGGCGTCCTGACTTTTGTTCTCGGGATCCTCTGTTTTACACCGCTCCCGATCCAGGTGCACATGTGATCTATCCACCCCCGTGGGTGTAGCCGCGGTCGGGCAACGGTTCCCCGTCTATCGTAACGCTCGCTTCGGTCGCTGTACCAATTCTGGTTATCGGGACGCCATCCACTCGCTCGCCGTCCAGGGCGTGCTCCTCGGGTGCGGTGAACACCAGCTCGAAATCCTCTCCAAAGAACAGACCATACTCCTCGATCGCTTCTTCGCTCGAAGCCACTTCGTGAACGATGGGATCTACGGGAATCGTGGCCCGGTCGACCGCAAAGCCACAATCGCTGGCGTTGGCAAGCTGATGGAGTGACCGGGCGAGGCCGTCGCTCGAATCGATCATCGCGGAGGCCACCGGGGTGAACTGCCGACCGATCGGAACCCGGGGATTGAATCGAAACAACTCATTGGCACGCTCGACGGCGCCACCGCGAAATAGCTCGAGTGCCGCCGCGCTCCGGCCCAGGCTCCCCGACACGTAGACCCCGTCCCCGGAGCGTGCTCCACTGCGATACACCGGTTCATCGACACAACCGACTGCGGTTGTGGCGACCGTGAATTCGCGGTGTGTGTCCAAATCGCCGCCGACATAGCTCCCACCGACCGATTCGCAGACATCGGTCGCCCCACCGATGAAGGCCTCGAGCTCCGCTTGAACGAAAGATGGCACCGCGTACACAGCGACGGCAGCCGTTGCGGACGCACCCATTGCGGCGAGATCCGACAGGGACGCGCCGACAGCCCGCCACCCTGCGGTGTATTTGGTGGTTCCTTCGGGGAAGTCGGTCCGCTCGTGCAACATGTCAGTCGTAATGGCCAGCCCGCCGACGATCGCAGCGTCGTCACCGGCTGCGTCGACGAGGTCTTCGATCTGGCCCAATGCCGTCGCCTCGTCCATGCAGGGAGGCGTGTTCGGAACCGCATAAAACGGCCCGTTCGGTGCGAAGACACCGAGACGATGAGCTTAAACGCCCCAGTAGGCAATTCAACCTAATGGCGACATTCTACGACGTCCCTGCGGACGCCCTGATCGAGGCACTCGCCGAGCGACTCGCGGATCGGATCGAAGCCCCGGAGTGGGCCAGAGTGGCGAAAAGCGGGATGAACCGCGAACTCGCCCCCGAACAAGACGACTTTTGGGAGCGCCGCACGGCAAGCGTGCTCCGGAAGATCGCAATCGACGGCCCGGTCGGGGTCAACAGTTTGCGAACTGAGTACGGCGGCGCAGCGGTAGGTTCGAACCGCTACGGGGCCTCCCCCACCACGCACGCGGATGCCAGCGGCAAGATCATCCGAACCATGCTCCAGCAACTCGAAGCGGAAGGACTTATCGACGAGGTCGGCTCCGAAGGTCGGGGGATCACCTCCGACGGCCACCGCCTCCTCAACGAGACGGCACAAGCGGTGCTTGACTCGCTCGTGGAGGAACGGCCCGAACTAGAGCGGTACGCCTGAAGCTATCGACTGGCCGTTCGACCACCATATAACGATCTTTTGATACGTCCGACATCCATCCCGGGTGGCTCCCATCCTTCGTAATGGTTTTTGGTTCGGCGCGGTAAGGACCGAGTTAGGATGAGCGGATCGCCCGAGGACGACGACAGGCTCGAGGAACTTCGACAGGAACGGCTGGAGGAACTCCAGGAGCAACAAGAGACTCAGCAAAGTGAGGCTGCGAACGAACAGGCCCAGCAACAGGCCCAGCAACAGGCGGAGGCCCAGAAACAGGCGATTCTGCGGCAAGTACTGACAGACGGTGCCCGCAAGCGGTTGAACTCCGTGCGCATGGGGAAACCGCAGTTCGCAGAACAGGTCGAACGCCAGGTCATTCAACTCGCACAATCCGGACGGATTCAGGGGAAAATCGACGAGGATCAGATGAAGAAGTTGTTGAAGGAACTGACCCCGGAACAGCAAAATTTCGACATCCGACGGCGGTAACCGTAAGCCGGGGCGCTGGGCCGTTCGGCCCACATGTTGGGGCAAACGCGTCCCATCTAGTCGATGCGCGACTCCCGAACGAACAGCTTCAAGCGACACACGTCCGAATCCAGTCTCACATGTACGACCGCATCAAGGGCTTCCGGGACGTGTACCCGCCCGAGATGGCGGCCCAGCGTGCCGTCATCGATACCATCGAAGCGGTCGCCCGCCGGTACGGGTTTCGGGAAATCGCCACACCGGCGCTCGAGCGCACCGAGATATACACCGATAAAAGCGGCGAGGAAATCGTCGAGGAACTTTACAGCTTCACTGATCAGGGTGGCCGGTCGATCGCGCTCACGCCTGAGTTGACGCCCACTGTCGCCCGGATGGTCGTCGAACGACATCAGGCACTGACGAAACCGATAAAGTGGTTCTCGACCCGGCCCTTCTGGCGATACGAACAGGTCCAGCAAGGCCGGTTCCGGGAGTTCTACCAAACGAACGTTGATATCTTCGGCACCGCGGACCCGCGGGCGGACGCAGAGATTCTTGCCTTTGCCGCCGACGCCCTCTTCGAACTGGGGCTCGATGCCGACGATTTCGAATTTCGGGTTTCCCATCGTGACATTCTCGGGGCACTCCTCGAGCAAATCGAGCCGACAGTTGATACCGCCGCGGCGATCCGGGCCGTCGACAAGCGCGATTCCGTCGATGAAGCAGCCTACCTCGATGAGCTCGGGGAGGCCGGGCTCGATCCGGATCAGGTCGAGGCGTTCGAGAACACCCTCACCGCGGCAAACGACGACCTAGACGTGCTGACCGACCGCACCGACGATGCCGCGATGAACGAAGCGGTAGAAAACCTCGAAGCGGTGTTGGACGCCGTCGAGTCGCTCGGTGCGAGCGGGCCCTGTCGCGTCTCGCTCGAAACAGCCCGTGGCCTCGACTATTACACCGGTGTCGTCTTCGAGTGCTTCGACACGGCCGGTGACGTCAGTCGTGCCGTTTTCGGCGGCGGCAGGTACGACGACCTCATCGAGGGGTTCGGGGGGCCGCGGATGCCGGCCGTCGGTGTCGCGCCTGGCGTGATGAACTCGACGTTACCCCTTTTGCTCCAACGCGCGGGCGTGTGGCCTGACGAAACGCTCGAGATCGATTACTACGTGCTTACCGTTGGAGATACGTTCGGTCACGCGGCGAGAATTGCTGGAGCGCTTCGGAGCGGCGGGAGCGTCGTGGAAACGGATCTCTCCGATCGGAGTTTCGGTGCCCAGCTTGAGTATGCCGACGCTCGGGGTGCCCACACGGTGGTGATCGTCGGCGAACGTGATCTCACCGAGGGTGCAATCAC